>JAUHZT010000005.1 GCA_030425905.1 Gammaproteobacteria bacterium | reverse complement strand
ACAAACACGTGCGGAACGGGCAACGCGGGCGACACGATCTCAAGTGGTCTCGAAGGTGCGTGGAGTGTCAATCCGGTTGCGTGGACCCACAGTTACCTGGTGAACCTGTACACCTACGACTGGGTGCAGACAAAGAGCCCCGCCGGTGCTGTCCAGTGGATACCGGCCAACGGTGCGGCATCAACATTGGTGCCCGATGCACATGATCCTTCGAAGCGGCATGCGCCGATCATGTTTACAACTGACTTGTCGCTCAAGTTCGATCCCGAGTATCGACGAATCACCGAACGCTGGCTGAAAAACCCTGAAGAGTTTGAAGATGCGTTTGCGAGAGCCTGGTTCAAGCTGACGCATCGCGACATGGGTCCGAGAGCTCGTTACCTGGGGCCCGATGCACCTGCCGAGGTGCTTACCTGGCAGGACCCGGTTCCCGACGCAGACCATCCACTGATCGACGCTACTGATATCGCAGCGTTGAAAAAGGAAATTCTGGCGACCAGGCTCACCAACGACGAACTGGTCCGAACGGCCTGGGCCTCGGCGTCTTCATTCCGCGGCACGGATATGCGCGGTGGCGCAAACGGTGCGCGCGTGCGTCTTGAGCCACAAAGTAACTGGGCCGTCAATGACCCGCCGTCGCTCGACAAGGTTCTGCGAGGTCTTGAAGGTATTCGGAATAAATTCAACCGTGCGCAGAAAGGTGGCAAGCAAGTCTCGCTCGCTGACCTGATAGTGCTTGGCGGCGCCGCCGCCATTGAGCGGGCTGCCAAGGCGGGTGGCATGGACATCAAGGTGCCGTTCGCGCCGGGACGGACGGATGCGAGCCAGGCACAGACGGATATAGAAGCCTTTGCCGTACTTGAGCCGAAGGCTGACGGATTCCGGAATTACTTCGCCGACACGAACAGGCGAACACCTGCCGCGATGCTGGTCGACAAGGCAGATCTGCTAACGCTGACAGCACCGGAAATGACCGCCCTGGTTGGTGGGTTGCGGGTGCTGAACGCGAACGCTGGCGGAGTGACGCACGGTGTCTTTACCGACGAGCCGGGCGTATTGAGCAACGATTTCTTTGTCAACCTGTTGAGCATGTCTACACGATGGCAGAAGTCATCCGCACAAGACGGCGTGTATGAAGGCTATGACAGGGCAAGCGGTGATTTGAAGTGGCAGGCGACGCCGGTTGATCTCCTGTTTGGCTCACACGCTGAATTGCGCGCCATTGCCGAGGTTTACGCAGAGAATGGCGGGCAGGAAAAATTCGTCAGCGACTTTGTTGATGCCTGGGTAAAAGTCATGCGGCTCGACCGGTTTGACTTGAGCAGGATCTGAAAGCAAAACAACTCCAACACGCACTTCATGGGCATTGCATGGCGGCGCACATAGCGCCGCCTATTTTTTGCATGGATTGCGCTGCCAATTACACGGGCCTGTAACATGAGTCCGTATAATTCGTTGTCCGAGGAGGCGGTACGCTGCCGGCAGTCTTCTGACAACAGATGACGGTTTATGGTCAGTAATACCCCCTGTAGCTGATCGAGATCCCCGCCGCAGCCTGAATGTCCTGACGCGTAGCGACCGTTTTCTCGACCAGATTTCCCAGGCACTGCGGCACAACGACGTGGCTGGCGTGGCGCGGCCACCATGCGATTGCACCAAAACAGGTCACGCCAATGCGCACTCTGCGCCGCCAAAAAAGCGGCACGGCTTTACAATCAAAGCCTTTCAGCCAGCGCTTTGAATACGAAGAATCGATGCGGCATGATGACTCTTGGAATTTCCATGAGCCAATGACATTTCTTCACACCCTGAACACAAGCTGATCGTATTTACCGATCTTGATGGCTCGCTGCTCGACCATGACACTTATGACTGGACAGCGGCCCGGCCTGCGCTGGGGTTACTCAGAGACAGGGATATTCCGCTGGTGCTTGTGAGCAGCAAGACCCTGGCTGAACTCGAAGACTACGCACGACAGTTGGATCTCGCCCATCCTGTCGTGGCTGAGAACGGTGCCGTCTTGTCTGTGCCGACTGATTATTTCCCGGGCATGACATCGTTGCTGACGACGCCTGTATCCCGCGAGCGCTTGCAATCGGCTTACAGGGAAGCGAAAGCCGCGAATGCTTACCACTGCGAAGCGTTTTACGAACTCGGTGAGCCAGGCATTGCGCGGGCGACGGGTCTTGATCTCGACCAGGCACGACGTGCAAACACCCGCGCGGGTTCCGAACCTATACTATGGCTCGATGACGCTAGCCGGGCTGACAGTTTCGTCCGGGACATGGAAGCGCGGGGTTTGCATTGCGTACGGGGCGGTCGCTTTCTGCACCTGATGGGCAAGACCGGCAAAGACGACGCGGTGCGCCAGTTAATGGCGCAGTACGCGCACAAATGGCCAGGCAAAAAGTTGATCTCTGTATCGCTTGGCGACGGTCCAAACGACCTGGGCATGTTGGCAAGTACTGATATTGCGGTGCTTATCCCGGGCAAACACGAGCATCGTATGATCCTCAACTCAAACAATCGAGTCCTTACACCGTCATCGCCAGGCCCCACCGGCTGGAATGAGGCAATGATGTCACTACTTGCAGAGCCGCTTGATGAGCTTCACAAAACACCACAGTAACGGAGAGTAAACCTTGGGCGATTTTCACCAGAACGGCAATATCGCAACCCTGCACAACCTGACCAATCGGCCGATAGAGGATCTGGAACGAGATCTTATTGATTTCTCGCGGCACCGTCCGATGGGCCTGGTCATACCGTCTTTTTATTCAGAGCTGGCGACACCGGCGCTCGAAAATATTGTGCATGAACTTGCCCGGGTTCCGTACCTCAACGAGATAGTCATCGGGCTTGATCGCGCCGACGAAGCGGAATACCGACACGCTCTCGAATTCTTCGGTCGCCTGCCGCAACATCACCGCGTTTTGTGGAATGATGGCCCGCGCCTGCGCGCCATCGATGCAAAACTTCAGGAGAAAGGTCTTGCGCCCACCGAGCCGGGCAAAGGTCGAAACGTCTGGTTCTGCTACGGCTACTCCGTGGCGACCGGGCGTGCGTCGACCGTCGCACTGCACGATGCCGATATCAAGACGTATAAGCGCGATCTGCTGGCACGATTAATCTACCCGGTGGCCAACCCAGGGTTCAGTTTCCATTTCAGCAAGGGCTTTTACGCGCGCTCAAACGGTTCGACGCTGGGCGGGCGGGTCACCCGCTTGCTGGTAACGCCATTGATACTGGCGCTGCGGGTAGTATGCGGCCGCAGTGACTACCTCGATTTCCTGCACAGTTTTCGATATCCGCTCGCTGGCGAGTTCGCGCTGCGCCGCAACGTTATCGACGATCTGCGCATACCCACAGACTGGGGACTGGAAATTGGCGTGCTCAGCGAGATGTACCGGAATCATTCAACCAACCGGCTTTGTCAGGTCGATATCGCGGACACCTACGATCACAAGCACCAGGACCTGAGTGTGGAAGACCAGACCCGCGGTCTTTCCCGGATGAGCATCGATATTGCCAAAGCCATGTACCGCAAACTCGCTATTCAGGGGGAGACGTTTTCGACGGACAAGGTGCGAACAATCAAGGCAACCTACTTCCGTATCGCGCTGGACCTTATCGAGCTGTTTGAAGCGGATGCGGCCATCAACGGTTTGACGTTTGACCGTCACAAAGAAGAAGAGGCTGTTGCCCTGTTTGCGGCAAACGTAGTGAAGGCGGGCGACCTGTTTCGTGAAAACCCGATGGACACGCCATTCATACCACCGTGGAACAGCGTTATCAGTGCTGTGCCAACGGTCCTCGAAGAGCTACGCGATGCCGTCGAACTGGACATGGAGGAGTTCTCGAGTTGAGTGGGGCGCAACAAGGGGCGGGCGCACAGCGGCTCGCATCCCGGGTTCAGTCGCATCTTGAAGTCATCTACGGTGAGAAGGCCGGCGAGCTGGTGGCGCCGGTCATCGACGCCATGCGTTATGCGGCGAATATCAAGGAGCCTGTTCCGTATCAGAATTACTGGGACGAGTCCGATTGCTGGATGATCACCTACGCAACCTCCGTGCATAACGAAGGTGAGCCCGGGCTAAGAACACTGCAGCGCTTTTGCGACCGTTACCTGGCCGATACTATCAATGGCCTGCACATTCTGCCGTTCTACCCGTTTAGTTCCGACGACGGTTTTGCGGTTATCGACTACCGCACCGTGGACGAAGCCGCGGGTAGCTGGGACGACATCCGGGCCATTGCCAGCCGCTATCGGCTAATGGCAGACCTCGTTATCAACCACGTGTCGAGTCATTCAAGGTGGTTCCAGAACTATATTTCCCGCAAAGACCCGGGCAAAGACTACTTTAAGGAAGCTGCGCCTGAAGATGACCTGAGTCTGGTTGTGCGGCCGCGATCAACACCACTGCGCACTGAAGTCGAGACGGCGGACGGCAAGCGCTGGGTCTGGTGTACGTTTGGCCCCGACCAGGTTGATCTGGATTTTTCAAACCCGCAGGTCTTGCTTGAGTTCATCGAAATTGTCCGCTTTTACCTGGAGAACGGCGTCAGGGTATTGCGACTGGACGCGGTTGCGTTTCTCTGGAAGGAGCCTGGAACGACCTCGCTACATGATCAGCGCACACACGAAATAATCAAACTGTTCAGGACGCTGATCGACTTCTACGATCCTTCAGTCATGCTGATCACCGAGACGAATGTTCCGAATCGTGACAACCTTACTTATTTTGGTAACTCGAACGAAGCGCATGCGATCTACAACTTCTCGCTGCCACCGCTATTGATCCATACGCTGTTAACAGGCGACTGTCGGCATCTCAAGACCTGGATGATGAGTATGCCGCCAGCCAGGGGTGGCACAACGTACTTTAATTTCATCGCCTCGCATGACGGCATAGGGATGCGGCCTGTCGACGGTCTTTTGTCGGAGGCAGAGCGTGCCCGTTTGCTGGAAACGCTGGGCGGGTTTGGTGGCAAGATTTCACTGCGAACAGGGCCCGATGGGGCCGCACATCCTTACGAAGTGAATATCAGCCTGATTGACGCGCTGGCTGGCACGGTAGACGGCCCTGACGATTTTCAGATCGACCGATTCGTGTGTGCACACGCGATCATGCTGGCGCTGGAGGGCATACCCGGGCTTTATATTCACAGCCTGCTCGGCACTGCAAATGACTACGAAGGACTTGCCAGAACAGGCCAGTACCGCTCTATCAACCGGCATGTCTGGGAAAAGGAACAACTCGACAGTCTCCTGGAGGATCCGGGCAGCGTGCAGTCGGTGATACTTGCGCGACTGAGCCATTTGATAAGGCTGCGGCGTGAGCAACAGGCTTTTCACCCGAATGCCGTGCAATTCACGCTGCAACTTGGTTTGCAAACCTTTGGTATCTGGCGGCAGTCAAGCGATCGCCGACAGGACGTCTTCAGTATCAGCAATGTCAGCCGAGAACATCAGTCACTGGAGCTTGCCAATATCAACCTTGTTAGCAGCGACAGCTGGTGGGACCTGATCAGCGGTGAGCGCATTTTGGAAGGGCAAACTGCGCTTGAGCTTGAACCGTACCAGACCGTGTGGTTGACCAATAAGTGAACCTGGACAGCTTTATTCGGCAGCATGGATTGCCCAGTGTGTTTGCAGAGTCTGCAGACCAATGTTACCTGCCGTTTGCCGAATGGCTTGAAGCACAGTTAGCCAGGCACAAAGGTTCAGGATTCGTTCTCGGAATCAACGGTGCGCAAGGTACCGGCAAGTCAACACTGGCGGCATTGCTAAGAGAGTACCTCGAGCAAGAACATGGCCGCCGGGTCGTCATCCTTTCCATCGATGATCTGTACCTGACGCTTGCTGAGCGAGAGGCGCTTGGCCGTGATGTGCACCCCCTGCTGCGCACTCGCGGCGTGCCCGGTACTCACGATGTTGCGCTTGGGCTATCGATCATCGAACAGCTAAAGACGTTGAAGGCGGGAGACAGCGTGCAAGTACCGCGCTTTGACAAGTCACGGGACGACCGGTATCCGCCAGCGGAATGGTCGACGATCTCCGGCCCGGTGGACCTGATCATTTTTGAGGGTTGGTGTGTTGCCTCACAGGCAGTTCCGGAAGCCGAGCTGAAAAAACCTGTAAACGAATTGGAATCAGCGCAAGACAAGGACGGCCGTTGGCGATCTTACGTCAACGACAGGCTCGCGACAGACTATAAGCGCTTGTTCGCGTGCCTGGACGCGCTCCTGTTTTTGCAGGTGCCCGACTTTGGCGCTGTGCGCCGCTGGCGAATAGAACAGGAACACAAGCTACGGCAACGAAGTGATGTAAATGCGAATGCAATCATGAGTGACGCCGAAGTGGCCAGCTTCATTCGTTATTACGAACGAATAACCCGAAACAACATCGACGTACTGCCGACACTCGCCAACGCTGTGATCAGGCTGAATGATGATCACCAGCCAGTTTCACTGAACTTTCCGCGCAGCAAGTGTTGACCTGGAGTAACTTCTTTCCAGCATAGCGAGCAGATTGATTATGAGCCATGCGAAAATCATTGTTACTACCGTATGGCTCAGGAAGTGGTCGCCGATTGCCATCTTGTAAATGCCGGTTGCCCAGCCGAGCGATAGTCCCAGGGTGATTGCCGCCGCTCGCTGGCGCCGGTTTTGGCCCAGGAAATACAAGGAAAGCAGCGCGAAACCGCCGCTGGCATGTCCCGCCGGGAAGCAGCGATAGCGACGATCTGTGCGTGATGGGGAAAAAACAGACTCCAAGACACCTGTGTGCATCGCAGTGCCACCGAACTCCGCAATGTCGCGGGGACAGGGAATATTCGTTGTGGCCTTGCCCAGGCCAACCATCGCAGGCACTAGCAGGAGTGAGAAGAAAACAATCCGCAGGCCACGGCGATACTTTGTGCAACGGGACGAGAAAGTAGCAAGCACAAGTACGGCGCCCACCAGGAGTGCGAACAGTATCAACAGACGCTTAAAGCCGTCGTAAAGCAGGAAGCGCATAAGCGGTTCCGCGCTACCCAGGAGCCAGGTGCCTGTTTGTGAGTCAAACAGCAAACGCTGCACCAGCAGATCAATGCCAAAGAGCTCGAACGCGACCAGACAAACGAACAGGGCTGCAAGCGACCAGAGCACCTGCCGGGAGCTAAGGATCATCCCTTAACCATTGTTGCCGACGACGTCGTAGAGGGAATATGGCATTCCTGGCAGTGTTTCCTCGATTTCGAATGTTGCCAGCATTGAATTGAATATCGAGTCGTGTGAATGCGGCAGGTCCTTTTTTCTGATCGCACTATTGATGTCAATATCCGATGTGCTGCCCGCCCATAGTATCAGCGGTACTTTCGTTTGTTCGTGCGGCGCGAACATATAAGGAAGGCCGTGCAGGTAAATACCTCTCTCACCCAGCGATTCGCCATGATCGCTGACGTATAGCATGGCGGTTTCGAAGGCGGGGGTATTCCGTTTCAGAAGAGCAATAACTTCCGACAGAAAGTAGTCGGTATACAGGATCGTATTGTCGTAGGCATTCTGAATCTCAACCTGATCACAATCGTTCAGGTCTGCGGAGTGGCACGCGGGTGTGTATTGCTCGAACTCGGCAGGGTACCGTCGAAAATAGGCTGGGCCGTGGCTACCCATCTGATGTAGCACTATCAGAATGTCGCCATCTACCGAGTCGATGTACTCCTGCAAGCCACTGAGCAGGCCGACGTCGCGACATTCCTCGTCGCAGACCGGGTTCACATCCGGTGAGCTGAAAGCTTCAAACGGAACGCGCTCCGCAACTCCCTTTGAGCCGGAGTTATTGTCGCGCCAAAGAACGTTCACGCCTGCGCGCTGTAACACGTCAAGCAGGTTTTCGTTTGCGTAAACCGAGTTTCGCGTGAACTCAGCGCGCCCTTCCGGCACGAACATGCAGGGCACGGACACGGCGGTCGATGTTCCGCAAGCGCTGACGTTGGTATAGCTGATTAAACCGGACTCGTTTGCGAGTCGGGGGTTCGTGTTGCGCTCGTAACCGTTTAGCGAGAATCGATCGGCACGAGCGGTTTCACCGACAACCATGATGATCAGCTCCCGATGACCGATTTCCAGGTGTAGCTTGGCCTCGGGCAAAACGCTTGCGAACGTTTGAACCTTCCCGGCGAAGACTTGTTCGGTGAAGTAGCTACCGATCGAGTACACGGCATAGACCGGGTTCGCATAGAAACGCAACGGTTTGTGCTCACGAAAAAAGTCGGCGTAGCCAGTACCAAAACTAACAACACAGACCAGGAGTGTCGCGAATGCTCCGGCCGCAAGCATCGACCGGTGTCGTAGGCGCTGCAGGACCGGTGCTGGTTTCAAGGGCCAGAACCACACCAGCGCGACTGGCAAGATACCGATCAGCAATATGCGCAACAAGAAACGAAGGCTCAGAAGATCAAAGGCTTCGGCCGTATCGGTCTCCAGGATATTCTGGATCATTGCGTCGTCGATAATCGCGCCGAAGCTCGCCGCGACATAGGCGATCGGAGCAGACAACGCGATGAACAGGCTTACAACCAGTCGGACCGGCAGGAGGAGGCTGAACAGGGCCATCACGAGAACCAGTAGCGCCGTGGTGAAGACCGCAAGTGATGTGAGGAATCCGAGGTTGGCCGCCTGCAACGGATAGACTTCGGCAACCTTCGAGAAGAAAGTACCGTTGGCGCTGGCCACCAGAAATAAACTGCTCAGTAGAAGAAGCCGGGTTGCCGAAACTGGCCTGACGAAAGACTTGATCTTGATGATGCTTACCCGCTGCGTGTCCGGCGCGATACCGCAAAGTCCCGGCAGCCTCTGTGGTGAGGCTGCCGGCCCTGACGGGGTCACGATGTGTCGGAGCTCCCGTCGCAGGTAAGACGGTGCGCGATAGAAAATCCTTCGCGCTTTGCGAGGGCCGACGGCGAAATCCGTGGCCGATCAGCAGGTGGTACTAACCAAAACTACGCTTTTTAAACGGCGCTGAATGCCTGCTCGAAATCAGCAATGATGTCGTCGATATGCTCGATGCCAACGCAGATCCGGATAGCCTCCGGTGCGACACCGGCACTCAGCTGTTCGGCTTCGGTCAGCTGGCGATGGGTCGTCGAGGCAGGGTGACAGGCGAGCGTTTTTGCATCGCCGATATTCACCAGCCGTTTTACGAGTTTCAGCTCGTCATAGAATCGAATGCCGGCTTCCAGGCCGCCTTTGATGCCAAAGGTAAGCAGGGACGCGGGGCTGCCCTTGCAGTATTTCTGCGCCAGTGCATGGTGCGGATGGTCTTCGAGACCGGCAAAGCTAACCCATTCCACGCTCTTGTGGTTCTTCAGGTAGTTAGCGACGGCATGCGCGTTTTCGCAATGCCGTTCCATGCGCAGGTTTAGCGTTTCAAGACCTTGCAGGATAAGGAACGCGTTCATTGGCGCCAGTGCAGACCCGGTATTGCGCAAAGGCACGGTCCGCGCGCGGCCAATGTAAGCGGCTTCGCCCAGGGCTTCTGCATACACGACACCATGGTAGGCCGCCTCCGGTTCGTTCAGTTCCGGATAGCGCGCCTTGTGCTCTGCCCACGGGAACTTGCCGGAATCGACGATGATGCCGCCGATCGAATTGCCGTGGCCACCGATGTACTTCGTGAGTGCGTGTACAACGATGTCGGCGCCGAATTCGATGGGCTGACACAGCGCGGGGGTGGCAACCGTGTTGTCGACGATCACTGCGACGCCATGCTTGTGTGCGGCTGCTGCGATGGGCTCCAGATCGACAATATTGCCAGCCGGATTTCCGATGGATTCACAGAAAACCGCTTTGGTTTTGTCATCTATCAGCTTCTCGATGGCGGCGGCCGAATCATCTTCCGCAAATCGCACCTCAATGCCCTGCGAGGGAAACATATGGGCGAACAGTGTGTAGGTGCCACCGTACAATTGCGGCGTCGTGACAATGTTGTCACCTGCTTTGGCAATCGTAAGAATCGCGTAGTTGATCGCCGCCATACCGGAGCTGACGGCAAGCGCTGCGAGGCCGCCTTCCAGCGCGGCGACGCGCTTCTCCAGCACGTCGTTCGTGGGGTTCATGATCCGCGTATAAATATTGCCGGGCACCGCCAGGTCAAACAGGTCCGCTCCGTGCTGCGCGTTATCGAATTCATATGCAACGGTTTGGTAAATAGGCACGGCCACCGATTTCGTGGTGGGGTCTGTCTCGTAGCCTGCGTGTATAGCCAGCGTTTCCTGCTTCATTGCCTGTTTCCTGATGGTTAGATGATGAATGACGGGCGCATGCCCGCTACCGAACGAGCAATCACTGTATTGCCACCGAATTGAGATACAGAGATTAACGCATTCAGCAGGCGATGTGCACAGCGCTGATGTGAGTATCGGGCGGGGTTGCCTACGCGGCCAAGATCATCGACGTGACGCGTGTAAGGTTGCCAGCACGTTGCAGACAATTGCATCACAGCGGTGTCCGGCAAACTCGTGCACGGCGACGCCAACGGAGTCACTGTAATCCATCATTTGTTTCTGCAGTAACAGACGGGCGCGATGGTAGCGCGTCTTGACGGTGTTCGGTGCGATGTCGAGCAATTCGGCGGTTGTGGCTACGGAGCATTGCTCAATCGCGCGCATCATGAACACTGTGCGAAAGGCGTCGGGCAGTTCATCTATAAATTTCTCAAGCAACCGGCTCAACTGTTTGTTGGCAAGTTTGGCGTCGGGTTGTTCCGGTCGCCGCGCGGAAGACAAGTTCAGTACGTTGTCGAAGTCGGGCTCGTCCATAAATTTAAGCCTTTGGCTTTTTCGCAGGCGCATCAGCGCGGAATTGCGCGTTATCCTTGCGAGCCACGCGGGCAATGCCGCGGGTTCCCGGAGTTCATTCAGGCGTTCGAAGGCGGCGATGAACGTTTCCTGTACCACGTCCATAGCCTCGGCATCGTCGGTAACGATGCTGCGGGCGATTCGGTACAGGCGCTGATTATGATGACGCATGATTCCTTCGTAGGCATCGAGTTCACCCTTCTCGATACGCTTCAGAATGCTCAGGTCGTCCAGGTGTGCATACGATGCGGGGACGACGGATGCTGTGCTGGCCATCAGGAGTTCTCCCTTGGTTTCGACAGGATACTGCGGCACCGGTCCGACGAAGCGTTAAGTGTCGCGAGCCATGCGATCAGGTTGCGCCGCTCCTGCGAGTCGGGAATGCCAGCGAATCCCATGCTGGTGCCCGGTACATTGCTTAGCGGCGCGGCCAGAAACTGATCCAGCGTTTCGGCGTTCCAGATGATGCGCGCCTTGCGCATAGCCTGAGAGTAATCATAGTCCTTAACGCTGCCGGATTCCCGGCCGAGCAAACCGCAGTGCAGGGGGCCGGTTCGATTATGTTCCGGCGAGTGGCAGCCCATGCACTTGGCATAAGCCTGCTCTCCGGCGGCCAGATCGGCAGGCGCTTGAGCAGCGACTGGCAGCGACAACAATATGCTTGCTGTCGCTGCCAGTAGCGCTGCGGCCGCGGGGCTACGCCAGGAGAGCGAGGGACGGTTGCAGTACATCAGGAAAAGAAGGCGCCGGGAACAGGGTCGAGGCCAAGCGCATGGCGCAGCACAGCCCAGTGCATGGCTTCGTCAGCCAGGATGCTGGCCGCCGCAGCCGAGAGATCGCGATTGCCAAACACCGGTATCGCACCTGCATAGGCACTGACGGCACCGCGCTCCAGGCCGGCGGCGAATTGCAGTACATCCGCCTGCTTCTTCAGTTTATCAACCGGGAAGTGGTAGTCGTCGCGCGCTTGTGCGTCCTTGCCGCCGAGGCTTCTAACAGCTTTGACCAGGGCGTCAACGTGCTCCTTGTGGTGGCCCTGAAATGCGACGGCAACTTTAAGAACCTCAGGTTGCAGGAGACCGCTTTCGGCACCGAGTTGGTAGGCGGCGACGGCTTCATGTTCGGCGGCAATGGCTGTATTGAGAATGCGAATATCCTGTTCAATTGCTTTGTCGGCGGTACCGGCGGCCAGGGCTGTCGATCTTCCGCCCAGCATCGCCACGGCTACACCGGAAAAAGTCAGGGCGCCTGCGCGAGCTATGAATCGCCTACGGCTTTGTTGCGCGGTTTCCAGGAGTAGAGCTGGTGCGGGGTTGTTATCTTTCGTGGACATTTCTGTTTCCTTTTACGTAGGGGCCGGCGCAGCGGCATTCGTTATATAAGGTCTGCTTAACCCCCAAGATGTACGAGTTCCAAAAAGGTTCCCGGCGAGGGGCAATTTCCTACAAGGACTTGAGGTACTCCACGAGATCGTTCTTGTCGCTGTTCTGTAGCCCGAGGTTGTGTACGAGGTCGTAGTGATCCACTACTTCAGCCAGCGTATTGAACTCGCCATTATGGTAGTAAGGCGGGTGCTGCCAGAGCGCTCGCAGCGGCGTGGTGCGGTATTTGCGGGTGATGGTTCGGGTTGCATACAGAGGATCTGCTCCGACCTCGTGTGCTTCGTGCAATGCAGTGCCTGCGTCAGTAAATTGCGGTCCGGAGTGACAGCCTGAACAGCCAGCCGCTCCGTCAAACAGACGCTTGCCGCGCTCAGCCGCTTCCATGTCGTAACTGTCGTCGGGCGGACGCGGCGCATCGAGACTGTGCTGGTATTCAAGCAATGCCGGCAATTTTGGTGTTACCAGGTCGGGCTCTGGCTCAGGTTCCGGGGCAATTACCTGCAGCGAATCGTTATCGGAACAGGCCGCAGCAAGGAATACACTGCACAGTAGCAGCGTCAGGGGCTTCGTCGTCGTTTTCATCAGCTTCTCGCAATCAGTGTTGACTACGCAGCAAGATGATTCAGTGCGGGAAAGGTTCCTACGCGCGCGAAATTTTCAGCACGCTAATGCAAACTCCAATAGCCGTCGTCACGCTCTAGGCGTGCTTGCCAACCGTCCAGCCGTGCTTGTTGAGGTATTTCTCACCGGCCTGAACCGGCAAGTCTTCCAGTGCAGAGCCCATCGAGTCGTTCCAGCGATTCAGGTAGCCGAACAGCGCAATGACAGCCATGATCTCGACGATGTCATCCTCTGACCAGTGGGCGCGAAGTTTCTCTGCGTGCTCCTCAGTCACTCCATTGGGTACTTCCGCGGCGGCAAACGCGAAATCGAGTGCTGCCTTCTCTGCGTCACTAAAGTGCGGACTGTCGCTGTAGTTCAAAACACTGTTCAGACGTTCCTCTGATGTACCGAACCGCTCTGAGCCGAGGATGGTGTGTGCCTGACAGTAGCGGCAACCGGATACCATGCTGGTTACGAAGCCGATCAGACGTTTGAACTCCGGAGTGACCTTGCCATTGCATTCCATCACAGCGATGTTCAGATCAGTAAATGCTTTCGCAATCTTCGGGCGACGCGCCATCGTGCGCACACTGTTGGGTACTACTCCGAGTGGGCCTTTGAAGAACTGCACGTAGTCACGCAGCTCAGCGTCCAATTGATCTTCGTCGAGAGGTTCGATAACCGGCATAAAAAGTTCCTGTTTGCATGTAATGGTATTGGCCGTCGCCACGGCGCGCGCCAAGTGTACCGGCATAGCATGCCCGCTTGAAAACTCGATCAAGGCCGCCGGCGCGGCGTCTGCTGAATCCGCCAGGTGCTCAATTCACACTTAGAATCCTGAGACACCACTTGGAAATGCGACAGCATCGCCTTCGATATGCCCGTGTTGCTCAACGTATTCGATCGCATCCTCCATGATCTGCAGCCCTTCCCGGAAGGTTGACTCCTGCATATTGAGTGCCGGATACAGCCGGATTGTGTTCTCCTGGTCTGAGATTGCCCACACGCCGTTTTCCAGCATCCTGCCGCGCACCGCACGCGCGGTCCACCAGTCCTTTTCTTCTGCTGCGGCTGACCCGGGTTTACAGAAACTGACGCCGAGCAGCAAACCATTGCCGCGCGCCTGGCGCACAATGCTGTGCGATTCCCATTTGCTCATGACTTCTGTTGCTATATCGCCGAGCCGTTTCGCATGTGCCACGACCTGGTCGCGCTCGAAAATCTCAAGGGTACGGATCGCTGCCGCACAGCCGGCAGGCGTGCCTGCGAAGGTCGAGCCGGACATGAAACGGGTGTTGTCGCCCATGATGTCATCACGGGCAGAGATGCCGCACAGCGGCGCAATGCCACCGGAAAGGTTTTTCCCGTAAACGAGTATGTCGGGCGTAACGTCATAGTGCTCGATGCCCCACATCCGGCCGGTTCGGCCAAGGCCTGTGAGGACTTCATCGGAAATCATGAGCCAGTCGTTCTTGTCGCAGATCTCCCTGATTCCTTTCAGGAAGCGGGTGGATGGAATCCAGTTGCCACCTTCGGCGAGCCCGGGTTCAACCAGGATGCCGGCAATATTGTCGCGGGCAGCGATGCTCGACGGGATGTGGTTGTCGAGATACCAGAGGCAATACTCGGTGTATTGCTCTTCGCTCATACCGGCCGGGATCTTGTCGCTATAGGGGTATGGCGCCTTGATAACGCCGCCGCCCCAGCCTTCAAGATAGGTTCCGTAGCTGCCGTCGAGACCGCTCAGTACCTTCGTACCCAGCCCCATGCCGTGATACGACGAGGCGAACGTGATGATATAGCGTCGCTTGGTATGGGTGAGCGCCAGGTGCACCGCCGCTTCGGCCGCCTCTGTGCCGGATACCTCGTAATTGGTTCTGGGCAGTGCTTTCGCAGGCATAACATCGGCAAGCATTTCGGCGAGGTCGTAGCGCAAGGGGTGGTCGTAATGAAAACCGAAGCGCCGGTTCGCCGCCTCCACCGCTGCTATGATTTCGGGGTGACAGTTGCCGAGCGGATTCGTCGCCCAGCCGTTCTGGAAGTCGATGTAGCGCTTGCCGTCGAGGTCCCAGACGTAGTCACCTTTGGCTTTGTCGATGACAATCTGGCGTACGGGGCGGAAGCCGCGTTGTCCGGCACGCTCCATTTCGGCATTGAAACGCAGGCCGTTCTTGAACAGCGGGATGCCTCGTTCGAGCGCCGCGCGTGTTTTCGGGCCCGGAAAGCTCTCTTCGGTCATGTGCAAGCTCCAGATAAGCAACTGGCGACAGTTTGACACAGGAGCGACATTGCGAACTACTGGCAGTATTATCGACTGATCCATTCTCCTTGTTACTCAACAACCGTTTCGAGGGCCTGCCATGAAAACTTCGCGTCGATTATTCATCCAGTCAGCCACCGCTTTGGGTGCTCTTGCGGCCTTGCCGGTATGCGCAAACACGATCAAGCCAGCGGCCAGGCAACTTCGCTTGCTGGTTCTCGGTGGCACCGGCTTCATTGGTCCGCACGAGATCAACTATGCTCTTGCCCGGGGGCACCAGGTCACGATGTTCAACCGCGGCAAAACGGCACCCGGGATGTTTCCCAACGTTGAAGCGCTGATAGGAGATCGAAATGGTGAACTGGACGCGCTCAAAGGGCGAGACTGGGACGCAGTTATCGACAACTCCGGGTTTTTTCCACGTCATGCGCGGCTCTCGGCCGAGTTACTGCACGGGCACGTCGGTCAGTACATGTTCGTTTCCAGTATTTCGGCTTACAGCAACAGTCTGCGAGTCGAGGATGATGAATTTACCGCCGCCTATGCCAGCATGGGCGGTCCGGTCGACGAGTCGGAGCACATTTATGGCCCCACCTACGGCGCGCGCAAAGCATTGTGCGAGCAGGAAATAAGCAGGGTGTATGGCGATCAGGCGATCAATATTCGCCCTGGCATTATCACCGGTGTCGGCGATCCGACGGAGCGACTCCGGCACTGGCTGCGACGAATGGTGGCGGGCAATGAGATTCTGGTGCCGGGTGAGCAGAATCTGCCTGTGCAGTATATCGATGCGGCGGATTTGTGCGGCTGGATGATACGCCTGCTTGAAGATGGCGACGCGAGCGGACCCTATAACGCGGTCGGGGCGCAAGAGCCGTACCGGGCGCGACCCTTCCTCGAAGGTCTCGTCAAAGCAACAGGGTCCCGCTCAACGCTGACCTGGGTCGACTGGGAGTGGGTCAAAAAGCAAACCCGGGAGATACCGAGTTATGCGCCGTGGTACAGGGAAGGCGCGACGCCGTTTATGCAGGTAAACAACGACCGGGCGCTCGCGAGCGGACTCACATTCCGACCCATCGGCGACACGGCCAACGATATGATTGCAAGGCTTGACGAGGTAGCGGTTGACGCTGATCGCCAGGGCGGATTCAGTGCCGCGAAAGAAGCGGAATTGCTGGCGGAGTGGCACGCGGCGCAGGGCTGACTTGCTGCGTAGAAACAGCTTGCGGCGCGACTGAAAATTCACTCCGGCATTTGCGGGCGGCACAGACCAGGCTTAGAAGCCGGAATATATTGATTCACTTTGCGGAGAGATTGCATGTCAGAAGATCTGACTTTCTATACCAATCCCATGTCGCGCGGGCGCATCGTCCGGTGGGCGCTTGAGGAGATAGCTGAGCCGTACCAGACCGAAGTGCTCGAATACGAGACGACGATGAAGTCGCCGGAATACCTGGCTATCAATCCGATGGGTAAGGTGCCCGCAATCAAGCATGGCGATAAGGTGGTGACCGAATGCGCGGCTATCTGTGCATACCTTGCAGATACTTTTCCTGCGGCGAACCTTGCACCCAAACTTGATCAGCGTGCTGCCTACTATCGCTGGCTGTTTTTTGCCTCAGGTCCGCTCGAACAGGCGATTGTCAATAAGGCGCTGGGTTTTGAGGTTCCGCCGGGCCGTGAGCGTATGGCCGGCTATGGCACTTTCAGTGACACGATGGACGCGCTCGAATATGCATTACAGGCCAGCGACTACGTGGCTGGCGATCACTTTACGATTGCGGATGTCTATATAGGTGCACAGGTGGGCTGGGGATTGCAGTTCGGCACAATCGATAAACGCGCAGCATTCGAGGCCTACTGGGGGCGAGTCAGTGATCGCGATGGCTACCGCCGTGCCAACGAGCTGGACGATGCGTTGCTGCCTGCAGGTGCCTGAATAGCGGCATGAACGCCTGTTGCAGAAAAGAGAGCAAAGTATGAAACGTATACTTGTCGTACTCGGGGTGCTTGTAGCACTGGGCATAGCGTTCGTGCACTGGGTGTTGCCAGGACGGGTCGAAGCTTCGATGAATACGGTGCTCGAGCACCCGGACTACAAAATAGGGGAACAGGCGCAGCGCTTACACGACTCTCTGTTTGTTGTGGACCTGCATAGTGATTCGCTGCTCTGGAAGCGCGACCTTACAAAAGAGTCGGCTATCGGGCATGTGGACATACCGCGCCTCAAAGCCGGCAACGTCGCGTTGCAGGTTTTCAGTGCAACCACGAAAAGCCCTGCCGACCTCAACTACTCGAGCAATACGGATAGCTCGGACGACATCACGCTATTGGCAGTTGCATCGTTCTGGCCGCCGCGTACCTGGTTCAGTCTTTTCGAACGGGCGGCTTATCAGAACGAAAAATTGCATCGCTTCGCTGACGCAAGTGATCTCGTGTTAATTGAGAATAAGCAGGACCTGCGGCGGCTCGTGGCGGCACGTGCTAATGGCGAGAAACTGGTCGGTGCTTTGTATCTGATCGAAGGTGCGCACCCGCTTGAAGGCAATATTGAGAATCTTGATCGCCTGTTCGACAAGGGCTTGAGAATCGCCGGGCTGACGCACTTTTTTGACAATGAGCTTGGCGGTTCGCTGCACGGTACAAGCGGGGACGGGCTCAGCGAGTTCGGCCGCAAGGTCGTGCGGCGTGCAAACGAGCTTGGTCTCATTATCGATGTAGCTCATGCCTCACCCGCTATGGTTGAGGATGTTCTCAACTTATCTACGACACCATTGATCCTGTCGCACGGTGGGACTCAAGGCAACTGTAATACGGAACGTAATCTGCCGGACGAACTCATGCAGCGCTTTGCGGCTGAAGGTGGACTGATAGGCATCGGCTACTGGGATGCGGCGGTCTGTAAGCCAAGCCCGCAAGGCATTGTGCAGGCAATTCGTTATGCCATTGATCTGCTCGGTGTGGATCATGTCGCGCTGGGCTCAGATTACGACGGCACTGTTGCTGTGCCGTTTGATACCAGCGAGCTGGCCGTGCTTACACAGACGATGCTGGAGGCTGGCTTTTCCGAAGAGGAAATTCAGAAGGTGATGGGCGAGAACGCAAAACGCTTCTTGCTTGCACAGCTTCCTGGATAATGCCTGCAGGCCAGCATTATCTTGTTGCGGTATTCAACATGTCGCTGACCCGCCGCCTGAGTAAGCAACGACAGTATTAGCGACTTTGCAGTGCTGGCGGAATCGGGATCAGCCTTGGAGTGCGGCGCTTATAGTCCTCATAATCGCTCTGACCACCCCAGCGTTTGTCGGCTTTCGCTTCCAGCATCGGAATACCACTGATTCTGGTTAGCAGAATCGCGACGAATACCGGTGACAGTAGCGTAGCCCACTGCCAGCCTTGTAGAACCGGCAGTGCAGCAACAGCCATACCGGTCCACAGAACGATTTCACCAAAGTAATTTGGATGCCGTGACCAGGCCCAAAGACCAACATTGATGAACTTGCCCTGGTTGGCATCGTCTGCCTTGAATGCCGATTTCTGACGGTCCGCAATTACCTCGATGAGCATGCCGATCGACCAGATTACAATGCCGGCAATCCCTGTTACTTCGAGCGGCACAGACTTGCTGCTTGTGACAATAGCCAGCGCAGCCGCCGCTGTGATCAAGACCCACAGCCCTTGCAGCGTCCATGCCATTAAGAACCGTGCCGGTCGTTGCTTGATCTCGTTGAAACGACTGTCGCTGCCACTCTTGCGAATGCGCAGGAAAAGAAAGGATGCGAGCCGAATCGCCCAGAACATGACCATCGCGGCAGCCAACGTTGCGCGCAGATCGAGATCCGTGGAAAGAAGCACAGCCACAGCCATTGTTGTGACGTAAGTAATGCCGCCAACAAGATCATAGAAGTGCTCGGTCTTGTAGAGGGCTGCCGGAATAAAAGCCAGCCAGTTGATCGCGAAGGCAATTGCTCCACACAGTGCGAAAATTGGAAGGCCGTGGAACTGTTTGCCACCGTCGCTACCGGCCATTGCCATCAATGCACCGATCAGGACAGCGATGGTTATTGCCACGTAGGTTGTCGCTCTACTCTGCTCGCTCATATCAGCTCCTAAGACGGAAAACGGTCGTGCAGCACATGTATCCCGGCACTTCTGCGCAGCGCGTTTGGGCGGTTGTCGCTGAAAATACCGACGCGGGTGGGGAGGTCCACTGTACTAGCCTCATACCTATCGTTGCCAGTGGTTCTGCAAGACTGCGCAACTTTCCCGCGTATACTCCTGCCCCATGCCCAACTCTCCTGCATTTAATGATCTCGGCCTCAAGCCCGAGCTGCTGTCAAATCTCGCGGCGATAGGCTATGAGCAAATGACCCTGGTGCAAGCCCGGACGCTGCCGAAGCTGCTGGCTGGCGAAGATGTTCTGGCGCGTGCCCGGACCGGCAGCGGCAAGACCGCCGCCTTTGGTCTGGCCTTGCTCAATAGGCTGGACGCAACGTCTTATCGTGTTCAGGCGCTGGTGCTCTGTCCAACGCGCGAGTTGGCCGACCAGGTTACCAACGAAGTGCGACGACTGGCGCGCGCTTTGCCGAATATCAAGGTACTAAGCTTGTGCGGTGGCGTACCGCTCGGACCGCAGGTCGCCTCCCTGCAACACAGCCCGCACGTGATTGTGGGTACTCCCGGGCGCGTGCTCAAGCATCTCAAGAGTGGCTCGGTGAACCTGGGCACGCTGCGAAGCTTCGTTCTGGATGAAGCAGACCGCATGCTGGACATGGGTTTTGCCGAGCAACTTGATGAGATACTCGCTTATGTACCCGCTCGTCGGCAGACACTACTGTTCAGTGCAACCTATCCAGAAGCAATCAGTGACATAAGTGCGCGTGTGCAGCGCAACCCCGCCATTGTCGACGTGACTGACGATGAAGCGCCCGCGCAAATCGCGCAGTACTGGTGCCCGGTAACGCGAGCAAACCGGCTCGCGGAACTGGCGGCGGCATTGCAGACCTGGGGCGGCGCCCTGAACCTTGTTTTCTGTAATACGAAGGTCGATTGCGCTGAAGTGGCCACGTATCTGCAGTCACAGGGGATCGTCGCTGTTGCGTTGCACGGTGACCTGGAGCAGCCTGAACGAACGCTGGTGCTGGCGCGATTTGCGAATCGCAGTGCGTCTGTGCTGGTTGCGACCGACGTAGCGGCACGGGGGTTGGATGTTGACGATGTCGATACCGTTATAAATTACGAATTGCCCAAGCAGTCGTCGGTGTATGTGCACCGTATCGGACGCACCGGTCGCGCTGGCAAAACGGGTATTGCCGTGAGCCTCGTGGAGGATCGCGAAGAGTGGCGCTTGCAGGGCATTGCGGAAGATATTCCTGGCGCATCGTTGCAGGAACGCCAGATACCGGACCCGGAGCGTTCATCCCCGCTGCTTGCGCCCGCGATGACCACATTGCAGGTGAGTGGTGGACGCAAGAACAAGCTGCGCCCGGGTGACTTGCTCGGTGCACTGACGGCGGCCGGTGGTGTGCCTGGTGATGCCGTCGGTTCGATCGACCTGTTTGATACTTACAGCTTTGTTGCCGTGCGCAACGCCGAGGCCAAAAAGGCGCTGCAACAACTGGCGAGCCGGCCGATTAAGGGCCGGCAGTACCGCGTGCGGATGCGGAAGTAGGGCTGCCCGGCTAGAAGAAGCGCACGTAGATAAACATCAGCGACAGGCCGGAGAGCACCACAATGCCGAGCAGACTCCAGTTTCTGAGCAGCGGGGACGGTTGGGCACTCACGGCTACTCGTGGAGAGAACATCACCAGGTGATTCAGGATGGCCGTGATCGGGCTGACGACAAATGCTGTTATCGTTACAAAGTCGATGAAGGTCTGGAATGAATTCATCAGGAATAACAATACTGAGGATGCGGCGACGACCAGGAACAAGGTGCTGCTGCGCTGCAGCCACGACTTGTCAATGCGTTCATCGGCACCCAGTACTTCGGGCTTGAACAAGGCGACCCCTGCCGAAAGCAGTCTTGGGAAACCATCGAGCACGGCGATAAGAGTCGTAAACATTACGCACATTGCCGAGATGCCGACCAGGGTGCCGGCCCACTGACCAAGGTTTGTCGTGTAGAGCCTGATAACCTGTTCTGCGAAGTCTGCAGCGCCCGTGGCGGGTGGCTCGCCTGTTGAGTGCATCACGCCCGCGCCCATTATGAGGAAGCAGATCGCAAGTCCGGCGGATGCCAGGTAGCCGATATTGAAATCCATAATGGCAAACCGCAACGGTGGCCGTGTGCCGGTACTTTTTTGTTTAGCAACAGCCCAGAGGGACTGCAAAACCGCGAGATCAAGTGCCGACGGCATGAAGCCCATCAACGCTATGACAAAGCCGAGCGTCTGCAAGTCGGATAAAGGGAACAGAATTTGTGTGAAGTCCCATTCCACGCTTGGTAATGAGAGCAGCGCGGCAGTGATTGTTGCCACAGTGAGAATCGCCACAAATACTTTCGACAGCCGGTCGAGAAGCGTATAGCCGCCGATGCCGAGAATCAGGACGCCGCTAACAATCAACGCAATGCTCATGTAGCGAATGTCGATACTGACCCCGATATTGGCCATCAGGATCGCGGCAGTTACTGTTGCCGTGGCAGCAATGATGATTGCCATGACGGCAACTTCACTCAACAGATAGAACGCCACTACCCAGCGGCCCAGTTCGAGGTAGCCATGGATCAGTGATTTGCCGGTAGCGGCTGCGTACTGCGGTCCAAAACGAAAAGCCGGGTACTTTATGAAATTGGCGAGCACGATGATGCCGAGCAGGCCGAGCCCGAAAACGGCGCCAGCGCGCGTTGACTGCACGAGATGCGAAGTGCCGATCGCCGCTCCTGCGAACAACACGCCCGGGCCGAATGCCTGCCAGAACGATCCGCGATCGTCTATGTTGTTACCCCCCATTCTTCTGCAACCCCCTCAAGTCGAGATCTGTTTACCGTCTGAGCGTACGCATCAGCAGGCGGACTGTATCATTCGCGGAGCTCACGGTATTCACCGCGATAGAAAAGAAGGGGGTCGCCCGCGTCCGAAGCCAGGTTCAGGACTTCACCAACGATAATATGATGGTCACCGCAGTCGTAGGTTTGATGTGTGCGACATTCAAACGTAGCAAGCGAATTGGGTAACAGCGGGACGCCATTGCCGGACATTGTGTACTCGACGCTGTCGAACAGCGTATGGTCAGACTGCGCAAAATGTGCGGACAGTGCGTGTTGATGGCTGGCCAGGACATTGATCGCGAAGTACTGTGCATTCAGGTATGCCTGCAAGGAGTTCGACTCCTTGCCGATACTCCAGAGAACCAGCGGCGGTGCGAGCGACACTGAGCTAAAGCTGTTTGCCGTGATACCGCAAGGCCTTTGTTGCGCGTCGACGCAGGTGACGACGGTTACGCCGGTTGCAAACCGCCCGAAGCATTCACGAAATGCTCTCGTATCATTCATGAGCTCGACGGCCCGGAGTTAAGGTCAACTGACAGATTATTAACATGTTAATGAAGGCCCGCAAGCATGGCAACAAAGGAATCGGAACGTTTACTGCTCACGATGTTATACCGTGCGCTTGACGTGGTCATGCGACGGTATCGCAGAAATCAGGACGAATTCTGACTAACGGCGCAGGGTTGTCGATGCCGGCGCCCGGCGCGGAGCGGGACGCCTGCGAGAAAAGTATCTCGCGCCGGACTATCTATATACAGACAGGGACGCTCGCTCAGGTCCCTGCCTGCACCGCGATAAGCTCACCTTCTTGCAGGGACTCTGCACCGCGCACAGCAACTCGGTCGCCAGATTGCAGTTCGCCCAGTACGGCGATCTGGTCACCGCTGGCCTCCCGTACCTGTACTGCAACACGCTCGGCTTTCGCTTCGCCATTAATGCGCATCACGAACGCACCTTCCTCGCGCAAAATCACCGAATCGCGCGGCACCGTCAGGGCTACATTGCCTGAGAGTGGCAAATTGACACTGACGAGCTGACCGGCGGCAACCAGGCGCGGCGCTTCTGCAGGCAAGTCCAGCCGCACTTCGAAGGTTTGCGACTGTGAGTTGGCGGCAGGCACGATCTTGCGAACGCGCGCTTCAATATGGATATCGTTGAGCCAGACCTCGGCCTGCGTGTTCGCCCGCATGCGTGGCAAATACCGAATAGGGACGGCGGCACGGACTTCGAGATGCTCTGTGTCGGTCATTGCTGCGAGCACGGTGCTGCGTTCCACATCTTCGCCAGCATTGCGCAAACGCTGTGTTACCACCCCGGAGAATGGCGCTCGCACCGAGCAGCGGGAAAGCTGATTATCGGTTTCGCGAATGGCAATTTGTGCGATTCGCAGATCGCCGCTTGCAAGGTCGCGGTCCGCTGAAGTTCGGTCGAGCTGGATCGCCGCAATTACATTGCTTTCTCTAACCGATTCCAGCCGCCGAACCTCGTTAACCAGCGTGTCATAGTTGATCTTTGCTCGCTCTGACTCTGCAACAAGGCGTTCGCGTTGCAGCTTGAGCATTTCGCAGTCGAACGCGGCGACCGGGGCACCGGCCTCAACGTAGTCGCCGGGCTCCGCGACGTGCCGGAGCCGCCCCGCCATGCCTGCGGTTATCTGCGCTTCGTTGCGGCTGAAGACGGTGCCCGCGGCGGGAATCGTGGGTGCCATGCTCGTTGAAACCACCTCCGAAACGGTGATCGGAGTAGGGTCAGCCACGTCTGCGGCAAGCACGTTCGCAGTACCGACACACAACAAAGCTGCGGACAGCAAACGGGCACTTACGCATGCGCCAATGTTGCGCGCAGTCATGATGTCACCACCGGGTGTGTGAACGAAGCCCTGCTTGATCGCGCAATCTGGCGGGATTCCCCTATGCGCAGGATGCTGGGCAGGAGTAACAGCGTGAATACGGCGCTGACGCTCATGCCGCCGACGATCACGGTGGCGAGGCCACGGTAAATGCCGCTTCCGGCACCCGGTACCAGCATTAATGGCAGCATGCCGCAAATTGAAGTCAGCGTACTCATGAATATCGGCCGAGCACGAATTCGAATAGCCTGGGCAACGGCATCGGCTCGGTCCATGCCTTGCCGCTCTGCGCCGCGCGTCTGGTGCACCAGCAGTATGGCGTTATTCACAACAAGCCCAAGCAGAATAATAAATCCGATCATTGTCAGTAGCTCCAGCGACTGATAGGTGAACAGGTTGAGAGTGCGTAAACCGATGACACCGCCGACGATAGCAAGTGGCATCACCAGCAAGACGATCAACGCGTCCTTCACGGAACGAAATATTGCCGACATGATCAAGGCAAGAATCAAAATGGCGAGCACAAAATTCTTGCTCATATCGACAACGGCATTGTCCAGCTGGTCGGCGGTGCCGCGGTAAAAAATCTCCGCATCCGCCGGCAACGCGTCTTGGATCAGCGGCCCAATGTCGCTGCGAATGATCGCCATAGCGTCTTCAATGGCCATGTCGGGTGGTGGCAACACTTGCAGCGTGACCGTGCGCTGCCCGTTCACGCGCCGCAATTCAGTTGGCCCCACCGTTCGTTCTATCCGGGCCAACTCGCCCAGCACCTGGATGCCGGATTGCGGCGTATACACCGGAACGCCGGCAAGCTCTTCGGGCGTATTCCATGCGCCGCTCCAGACGAGCACATCCATGCTCTGGTTGCCGTCAAAATACCGGCCCGCATTCAGCCCGCCAGTGAACGCGCGAATGGCATCAGCGACAGCGCCGCGGTCGAGCCCGGACTGGGTAATACGCAGATCGTCGGGTACCAGCTGCAGCTCGGGTTTCGATAGCGTGACTCCCGGTAGTGCCCGTACTGACCAGTCGGGTAGTTGCTCACTGATGCGGTCGAGGCCGATCTTTGCAGCGCCCATCAGCTTCGTCAGTTCCGGGCCCTGCAGATCGATATCGATGTTGCGCCCGCCGGAGACGCCGATATTCAGCAGCGATGCCCGTGAAACAAACGGACGCGCGCCCGGGAGGCCGGTCAGGATCTCATCGCGCAATGTCTCGATGAGCGCCGGTGCTTGCCGCGGGTCCTCAGGGTAAATGTAGATACCTGTTGCATTGGAGCCCCAGGAATAGAGATTGTAGCCGCGAATGCCCGGTGCCGCTGTGCCATCGACATACGGCTGCAGTCGATCAACAAGCTCGAGAATCAGATCATCTTCGATCGTACTGAGCGGTATACCCTCGGGCATGCTGAAGAACACCTCAATGCCGTCCGCATCAGCCTGCGGCAGGAAGTCGAGTTTTGGAGCCAATGCCCAGGTAGCAACGGCGGGCACCACTAACAGGGTGGCGATCCACTTTATTCGCTGCCGCGGCGTATTGGTGGCGTTGACGACCCAGCGCGTCAGCCGGTCCCAGAAGCCGCTAAGTCGATCGACGGCAAGCTGGTCGTTGCGAAAATAGTTACTCGCGACCGGCAGTATCGTAATAGCCGCAAGCAAAGACATTGTCACAGCGACGGACAGCGTGAGGGCAAGATCAGCAAACAACTGACCTTCGATACCCTGCATGAACAGAATGGGCAGGAAAATCGCGATACTTGTGATCGTCGACGCGAACAAGGCACCGACCACCTGCGATGGCCCTTCGCGTGCAGCCGCATCAGAATTCATACCCTGCTGGCGCAGACGAACAATGTTTTCCTGCACAATGATGGCTGCGTCGAGGACCAAGCCCACGGCAAACGCAAGGCCAGCCAGTGAAACCACGTTAAGACTGCGCCCGAGGAGGCTTAGGACCAGCAATGACGACAGCAAGGAAAACGGTATCGTTGTTGCGATCATCAGCGTTGCGCGCCAGCCACGAAGGAACCACCAGAGAACGCCGAGCGCCAGCATTACGCCAATCACGAGGTTGCTGTTAACCAGCGCAATCGCACGTCGAATGTGCACCGATGCATCGAAGCTCAGCGCAATCTGCAGGCCTTCATCGGCCAGCGGTCCGGCATTCAGGCGGTCGATGACGTCGTTAACGTCATCCAGAATGGCGACTGTATTCGCGCCGTATTTGCTTTGCACCGATAGGTAGTAAGCCGGAAACCCGGTGCGATACATGAATCCGCTGCGCGGATACAGCTCCGTTGTAATCTCCGCAACCTCGCGCAGACGTACCGGCTGGTTGTTAGGGCGAGCGACAATCAGGTCGCCAAGTTCGTCGAGATTGAAACCGCCAAGAAAACGCACCGTGTACTGACGGCGCCCGACACTCGCAAGCCCTCCGGTGGCGTTCACGGCACGGGTTACCGTGTTCGCAATGTCTGTGACCTGGACGCCAAGCGCGGCCGCCCGGTAGGCGTCAAAACTGATTAATACGAGGTCGTCGCGCTGGCTATTGAGGTTGACGCGTTGCACGCCATCAATTTTCAACAGTGCCGGTTCCACCTCGGCCTCAATGATGCGCTGAAATTGCGTGACATCCGTACCTGGCGTAGCGATTTTCGGATGCACAAGCAGGGTTGCTACCGGGAAGTCCCAGCCGCCCACCTGAATGCTGGGCTCGTCGGCCCCCGGCGGAGCCTGTTCAGCGCGGTTCAAGGCATTGAGTACGTCGAGCATAGCCTGCTGCAGGTCGGTGCCGACATCAAAAGAAAGATGCACATTGCCACGGCCGGCGCGCACATTGCTCGACATTTCAACCACACCGGGTACCTGTGCAAGGACCGTCTCCTGTGGCTCAACGATGCTCGCTTCTATCTCCTGCGGCGCGGCGTTGCGCCACGAGGTATTGATGTTGATCTCCGGGTACTCGAGATCTGGGAGCATCTGGATAGGCAGCGAAACGATACCCGCAACACCCAGTACAAACAGCAATACTGAGGCCGCGAATAACGCCGCCGGGTTATCGGCGCTTACCCGAATCAGGGACATAGAGCTTTTCCTCACAGCATCGGCGTTAACTATTTGATGCAGCTTGGACCGTTTTCGTTGGGTAAATGTCGTTGCGTTGCGACGAGACGGCTGGATCGCGCGACCAGCGGTGTGCAAGTCGACCGCGGTTCTCGCTCTCTAGGCTTTGTGCCTGTCTTCCCAGATGAGAGCACCGCTGAACGGTTTATCAACCAGCGGCAGGTAACGCGCGTCAAGTTGTTCGCGACGAACTTTGAGGGTCGGCGTCAGCAGGCCATTCTCGGTAGTCCACTCATCACGGGCAATGAACACACCGGCCAGCCGTTCGTGAGACTCAAGCTGCTGGTTGGTGTTGAGCAAGGTAGCTTCCAGGCTGCGCTCGATGGTTTCCTTTGGCAAGGGATTCGCCGCATCGGAAAGTACAACAACGGCAACCGGCGCGGGCAGGCCACTACCAATGACGCAGACCTGTTCCAGCAGTGGATTAGCTGACAGACGTGCTTCGATAGGCACGGGTACCACGTACTTGCCTTTCGCCGACTTGAAAATGTCCTTCACGCGACCGGTGATACGGAAGCCCTGCAGTGTCTCATCCCACTCGGCCTTGTCACCGGTATGAAAAAAACCATCGTCCGAGAATGCCTGCCGGGTGAGCTCGGGTTGCTTGAAGTACTCGCTGAATAGCCCCGGGCAACGGATGAGTAGCTCGCCTTGATCCGAGATTTTCATTTCGGTGCCGTTGACGGGTAACCCAATTGTACCAATACGTTTTGCCGAGAAAGGCAGGTTGATACACGACAGGCCACTGGTTTCAGTCATGCCCCAGCCTTCACTGATGTCGATTCCGAGCTTTCGGTACCAGCGTAAAGTCGTGGGTGAAATCGGGGCGCTGCCCGAGGCAAACAGCTTGCAGTTTTTGAAGCCCAGCGACTCGCGAATCTTGCGGGCAATGAGACGGTTTAGGAGCGGAACTGACAAGAGCAATTTGAGTTTCGCAGGTGCTATTTTCGCGTGCACGCCACTTTGAAACTTGACCCACAGGCGCGGTACGGAACCGAAAGCTGTCGGGTTGGCGGTTTTAAGATCAGCAACGAATGTCTCAAGCGTTTCCACAAAATATATTTTCGCGCCTGCGTACATCGACAGCCCGGTGCCCGCCATTCGTTCGGTGACGTGTGCGAGCGGCAAATACGAGAGTATTCGATCTTCTGTGCCAAGCCCAACGCGCTCGAGAGCGGCCTGGCAGCCATAAACATAAGCGCGGTAACTGATGACTACACCTTTTGGCCGTCCCGTACTGCCCGATGTGTACAGTATGGTCATCGTATCTTCGGCTGCTGGCTCTGGCAGCGCCACGAGGGGTTCAGTGCTCGCTACCAGGTCCTCCCAGCGATAGCCGCACTCTATAGTCGGGTACGGAAAGGCGATGCTCGGCAAGGCTTGCGGTATGGCGCGACTGATCGAATCCGCGTCATCCAGCTTGCCGGCAAACACGGCCCTGGTGTCACTATGACCGATAATATAAGCGATCGTGTCGGCGCTGGCGGTTGGATAGATCGGTATGGAGATCATGCCGGCCATTGCGATGGCCAGATCAGCAAGAACCCATTCGGCGCAGTTCTTGCCGAGAATCGCAACCTTGTCACCGGGAGCAAGACCCAGGTCCAGCAGGGCCGCCGCCATACGGCTTGACTGCGCAAGGGCCTCCTTAAAGCTGATGCTATGCAGGGTGCCATTGACAGGCTGCAGGAGAAACTCCCTGTCTGGCATTTGCGCCGCCCAGCGAGCAAGCAACAGGTGCGCGGGCAAAAACTCGACGGCATCCTCTGAATTAGTGCCTTGCACAGGCGCGTGCGTCATGCGGACCTCCGTCCGGTGTCAGGTCTCAGAAGTTTACTCTGTTGACAGACGGCCGGCTAATACAGGCATTCGAGCTTTGTCCGCCGGCAATTGGCAAGCAGGTACCCGGCTCGTTCACAGCGTATTGTTGCAGGTATCGCTACATTCCTTCGCTCGTGTGTTTTTCATTTTGTTCTCGCACCAGAGTTTTTCTCCGACGGTCTGGACGGTAAAACGTTGTCACTCAAGACCAGCGGTCAGCCGGAGTAATGCGCTCACGTATCCGGCAACTGCACCTCAAATATAATGGCATGTAGTTGCTCGGGTGTCTTGCCAAGAGAGCGCAGCAGCGACGTCCATCGTGGGTCGCTGTGCAGGTTGCTGAACAAAGGCTCTACCGCGATGTCCGCGAGCCCCGGGTCGCCATACTTCACGGCCTGTTCCAGGAAGTTGAAGGCGGCATCTGCATCACCGCGAAACGCCTGCACGTAGGCGATGTTGTAGGCGGCATCCTCGGCGTGCGACGCGATAAGGTCGGCCTGTAGCTGGTCGGCCAGGACTGAATTGCCAAGTGCGTGATGAGCGAGGACTTTACCCAGTAGTTGCAGAACATCAAGCGATTCGCGCTGCATCGATTCCAGCGCCTCCGCAGGTTGACCGGCAAGCAATCGCGCAAGGCCGAGTTGATAATGTGCGCCAATGCGATTGGGGCTTAACTTAAGAGCGGTTTCGTAACTTGCGATGGCATCGGTGAAGCGTCGTGCAAACAGGTAACTTCCTGCAAGGTTGAAATGGCCGGTGGCATTGACCGGGTCGCGTGCAACGACATACTCATCCAGTGCGATGCATTCCTCCACGCGCCCAAGACTCTTTAGCAACGACGCGGCATCGCCTATCGTTCGAACGTTAGTGGGGCCAAGTTCGAGGCCGCGTTGATAGTGACGGGCCGCCAGCGCCAGATTGTTGTCCTTAAGTAAAGCTATCCATGCCAGCCGGGAGTAGGCGGGCGCAAACAGCGGATCAATCGCAAGTGCTTGCTCTGCGGCCTCCCGCGCCAGGCTGAACCCTTCGTCCCAGGGCCGCAGGCCTTTACTGCTCTGGTTAAGATAGTTGCTTGCCAGTGCGTCCCAGGCGTTGGTGTAACCGTGGTCAATCTTGAGCACGTCCTGCAACAGCTCAATCGCCTGTGCATAACCGTCGGCTCTACCCTGCACGCTCAGGAAGCGTGCTTGCAGATACTGCGCATATGCCCGCGGGTCCGTGGTTCTTGGCCGCGGCGCTTCACCCAGCAAGCTTAGCTTGAGGCGCTCGCTAACGGCCGACGCAATTTCCTCCTGAATCGTAAAAATGTCGCCAAGCTGGCGGTCGAACGCCTCGGACCACAGGTGTGTGTCCGAGCGCGCGTCGATGAGTTGTGCGGTGATTCGTACCCGGTCTCCGCTCTTGCGGACCGAGCCTTCGAGGATATGCGCGACCTTGAGCTCACTGGCAATTTGCCCAACGAGCAGGTCCTTGCCTTTGTAGAAAAAAGACGATGATCGCGAGATGACGCGCAGTTCAGGAATTTTCGCCAGCAGATTCAGCAGTTCTTCCGAGATACCGTCCGAGAAAAACTCGTTGGCGGCATCGTCGCTCATGTTCACGAAGGGCAGCACGGCTATCGATTTGCCGCCGTACGAGCCGAGCAGGGATTCGGTGCGCCCTTGTTGCCGCGCATCTTCGATCTGGCTTGCCAATTCTGCCTGGCGCTTTGCATCGCGTTGCGGTGTAAGCACGAATCGGTCGACTCCAAACACGCACAGCGCGAGCGCCAGCACCGCCATAATGCCGCGATCCAGTCGCTTGGTAGCCGACGCTGACAAGGCTACCTCGACATCGGATTCCTTGCGCAAACCTTCAGGTGTCAGGCGAAACGCCCAGGCCAGGACCAGCGCGGGCAAAAAGCCGATGGCGAGCACAATGACAACGATCCGGGCCGGAGTATCGCCATAGCCAAACAAGGGAAACAGTGTCTCGGCAACCTGGATGAGCAGCCACGCGCCTACCAGATAGGCTGCCCCAACCCGGAAAACATTCCTTTTGCTGAACTCGCTGATGAGCGACATGGCCTGACCCCAACGAAGGGACGACGGCGTCGATTTAAGCAATTGCTGTGCTTGCTGTACAGATGTTGTGCGGCACTATTTTCGCTGGATGGGGTACGACCTCCACGGCCCGGTTTCTTCGCCTGGGGGTGAAGGGTATCCTTTGCCAATGAAGATACCCCGACTGCGCACGATTCTGCTGGCACCGCTTGTGCTGTTTGCCGTGTTTTACCTTGGTATCGCTGTCCTTCTACTGTTCAAGAGCGAACCCATTGCCGCACTTGCGGGAACCCCGGCGGACTATTCGAATGTCGCGATATTCGGCGCCAGCGGGACCGCGGGTGACGGCATTCTCAAGGCGGCAATGCGGAATCCTGACATAGAGACAATTCACGTTGTGACGCGCCGTGCTACCCCACGCATCGAGGAGGGCGTGGCCACGGGTAAAGTGCAAATGCACCTGCACATGGATTATCTCGACTACGCATCGGTCCGTGAAAAGCTGGTCGATACGGATGCGGTCTACTGGGCAATCGGCACGAGTGCCGTCGGCGTGGACGAGGAAACGTATGGCCGTATTCATGTCGACTTCCCGTTGCGTTTTGTCCAAGAGTGGCTCGCGACGAGCGCAACGGATGACATTTCTTTTCACTACATCAGCTCCAGTGATATATCCGAGGATTCCAACATGATGTGGGCGCGCGAGAAGTTGCGTGCGGAAAAAGCCTTGTTCAAGGCTGCACAGGGTACGAAGTTGCGGGTGATCGCCTACCGGCCGGATTATATTGGGCCGACAGACGAGGAAGCGCACGTGGGCCAACGGTTGCTCTACTGGTTTTTTGCCCCCGTAGGTGCAGCGGTACGTGCAACGCAAATCGGTGAGGCTATGTTCGAAGTCACTGCTCGCGGCGCCGAGTTTGAAAACGGCGAAGGACTGGGTACCTGGAGTATTCGGCGTCACAGCGACGCATTCAAGCAGCGACGGTCAGCCGATTAAGTTGTTATTCACGAGTCACTCGATAGCTGCTCGTTGACCTGCTCGAGCCGTGCTTCGGCAGCGGCGAGCATCTCAATAAAGCGCGGATCATCACGCAACATGTCGAGGTCAGGGTCTGCTTTGATATACGGCAGGAAACTGTCGGTTGCGGTTTCGAATACGGGGCCCAGCATATTCAGTGACGCTTCCTTGTCCTTGAGATACGTGCATAGCGCACAACCAAAGTTGTAACGCATGTTGTAATTTTCCGGGTCAATTAACAAGGCGCGATCCATGCGTGATTTTGCGCGCTCGCCCTCGCCCAGAGCAGCGAGTGCGTAGGCACTGTAACCGGCCACCATGGAATTGTTCTGGTCATGCGCCAGAACCAGTTCGGCACGCTTGAGTGCCATTTCGGCGGCGCGGCGTACCCCGGCAACATCGTTCAATGCGGTATAGGCGCTAATCAGTACGGATGCTGAGTTGAGGTCGGCCTCCATCAGGTGTGCGGATTTTTCGTAGTGACTTATTGCAGCCTCGTAGTTATGTAGCTGGTAGTTAAGACGGCCGGCTGAACGGTTAACTTCGTAAGATTCAGGGTTCAGGCCGAGTGCAGTCTCAACTTCCGCAGCGGCAGCCTCCGCCTTACCGTCGGACAGCAGCAACTGTGCTTTCACCGCATGTGCCTCGGCAAGATCGGGGTCCAGGACAAGGGCGCGTTCAACGGCCGCCATTCCTTTGTCCGCAAAACCTGTGCGCGCCTCGCGCAGCTTCATGTAGCCGATCGCCATCAGGGCCCAGGCCTGAGCATAGTTCGGATCGATCTCAACAATACGGGTGCACAGGCGGACAATGGCCTCGGCTGATCGTGCGTCGGACTCCTGGCCTGTGACATGCGTCTGCCGTGCCATCAGGTACAGGTTGTGCGCCTCGGCACTATCTGTACCGCGGCTTTCGATGGCCTTCTTTTCCTTTGGCAGTAATTTCAGACGCAGCGCTTTGACGATAGCCTCGGAAATTTCGTCCTGCAGGGCAAAGATATCGCTGGAGTCACGATCGTACCTTTCGGCCCATATATGGTTGTTGGTCTTTGCGTCGACGAGTTGAGCGCTGATGCGAACCCGTCCACCGGCTTTGCGCACGCTGCCTTCCAGTACATGGCTGACCTTTAACTCGCGCGCGAGCTTGGGGATATCAACGTGCGTGCCCTTGTACATGAAGGCACTGTTGCGGGAGATGATGCCGAGCGCCGAGACTTTGCTGAGATCGGTGATTACATCTTCGGTAATGCCATCACTGAAGTATTCCTGCTCCGGGTCGCCGCTCATGTTGGTGAATGGCAGCACGCAGACAGTAAATTGCGGCGCCGGTTTCTCAGGTGACAGTTCTGCATGCTGATCAGGATTAACTGCCTGAGTCGGAGCACGAGCGATCATTGCACCGAGTGCATGCAGAAACTCCTGCACGGGCGGACTCGCAGGATCCCCGCCCCAGTCGTCGAGGTCCGTTGTATGGATTGCACGCACATCCATAGGCAGACGAGCAGTGTCGAAGCGCACAGGCACCAGTATGCCGCGATCGGCCGCTTCACGCGCCTCGCCACGGACCCAGCGCGATGTTACCGAGGTGGGTGTCCAGACGACCATGACCGCTTTCGCCGCATCGATCTCGGCATCTATCTGGTCGTCGAACTCCTGACCCGGCGTAATTTCGGGGTCCCACCACACAGTCCATCCCTGGGCGGTGATGATATCGACCAGCGGCGCGACGCGCGCCCGGTCGAGGCGCGCGTAGGAAACAAATACATCAGCCATTCTGCAAGAAACCTCGGAATCGCGTTGCTGCCACGCGCTTTGGTATTTCGTTATTGTTAGCCGCGCAGCATAACCCAGCGCCGCGCGGCGAGGTAGCGACCGGGTCACTTAATCCAGCCTTCCGGCTCGCCAAACCATGATTTTCGCACGGATTTCTTTGCGCGCGGCCGTGCGCTATCCAGCCATTGAATGCTGTCTCAGTGCCTCTAGAAAGTGTTCGCCGTAGCGATCGAGCTTGGTCTGGCCGACGCCGCTGAGCTCCAGCAGGCCCGCTTCGCTGTCTGGGCGATGCTCGATCATCTGGCGCAGCGTCGAGTCGTGAAATATGACGTACGGTGGCACGCTGTGTTCGTTGGCAAGCATCTGCCGACAGGCGCGCAGCGCTTCCCAGAGGTCGCGGTCTTCATCGGCAATGGTAATGCTGACGTGCCCCGGCTTCTTGCTGCCGGTGGCCGGTCGCTTCGGATCTTTGCGAAACTGCACGGCGAGTTCGCCCCGCAGCAGTTCGCGACTCCTGGGGGTTAATACCAGGGCGCCATAGCGCTCGGCATCCGAATGCAGGAAACCCTGAACAATAAGCTGACGTGCAACCGAGCGCCAGGCTTGCGCATCGAAGTCGGCGCCAATGCCGAATACGCTGAGTTCAGCATGGCCATGCTGCGTAACTTTGGCTGTGCGCTTGCCCAGCAAAACATCAATAACATGTGCGGTGCCGAAACGCTGGCCGGTGCGATAAACCGCCGACAGCAACTTCTGTGCTGCGATAGAACCGTCCCAGGTTTCGACTGGCGTCAAACAGCCGTCGCAATTGCCACAGTCCTGTTCGGGCTGGTCGCCAAAATACTCAAGCAGCGGTCGGCGCCGGCAACCGGTAACCTCACACCAGCCAAGCAAAGCGTCGAGCTTGGCTCGCTCGTGGCGCTTGTAATCTTCGCCGGCGCTGGACTCGTCGAGCATCTGCCGCAAGCGCACTACGTCCTGCAATCCGTACACCATCCAGGCGTCGGCGGGTAAGCCGTCGCGGCCCGCGCGCCCGGTTTCCTGGTAGTAGGCTTCCACGCTTTTTGGCAGGTCCAGATGCGCAACGAAGCGCACATCGGGTTTGTCGATGCCCATGCCAAACGCGATTGTCGCAACAATAATAAGGCCGTCTTCGGCGAGAAAACGTCGCTGGTGCTCATGCCGCGTTTCGGAGCTGAGTCCGGCGTGATACGGGAGCGCGCGGAACCCGTTCGCGCACAGCCAGTCGGCGGTACTTTCGGTCTTCTTGCGCGACAGGCAGTAAACAATGCCTGCGTTGTTCCGGTGCGCTTGCAAAAACTGCAGTAGTTGCCGCTTCCCATCAGTCTTCGCTTGCACCAGGTAACGAATATTGGGTCGATCAAACTCGGCGACAAAAACCTCGGGCTCATGCAATGCAAGGCGATTAACAATTTCCGTGCGCGTTTTCGCCGTCGCCGTTGCCGTCAGCGCCAGTCGCGGCACGCCCGGGAACAACTCGGCAAGTTCGTCGAGACGAAGGTACTCTTCGCGGAAGTCGTGGCCCCACTGGGAAACGCAGTGTGCCTCATCGATCGCGATCAGCGATAAAGGCAGAGAGCAGAGCAAGTCTCGCGTATGTGCGATAGCGAGCCGTTCTGGTGCGATGTAGAGCAGGTCGAGTTCATTGTTGCGCAGTTGCGACGTTACCGCGCGCTGCTCCTCCGCCGACTGGCTCGAATTCAGATAAGCCGCCGCAACGCCAACTTCATGCAGCGCGCTAACCTGGTCCTGCATCAGGGCAATCAGCGGCGATACCACCACGGCGACACCCGGGCGAAGGAGTGCCGGGATCTGGTAGCAAAGCGACTTGCCGCCGCCGGTCGGCATAATGACCAGTGCATCCTTGCCCGCCATGACGGCTTCGATAACTTCCGCCTGGCGTCCTCGGAACGCATGATAGCCAAAGATATCGCGCAGGCAATCGTGAGCGGATGGAGATTTGTCCTGATTCATGAAGAGCGTGGTGGGTAACTGGCTGGAAGCAACGTGCATACTAGTGACCGGGAGTTACCCGCGCAAATGCTGTTGTGCCTTGCGCACGACTGGTATTGTCTGGAGGCATGTGTTGCAGTCATTAGCTCAGAATATTGGTCACCGATGCGGACAAGCACTGTTGAAACGAGCGATTACACGCACATTCGGTATTCAGTTGCTTGCGGCCGTCAGCGTCTTGGTGCAAACCATTCAGGGAGCTCAAGACCTTTCGATGCGAGGAACTCGGCGTTAAACAGGCGCTCCATGTAGCGCGTTGCTGAATCACACAGAATCGTCACGATCGTGTGGCCGGGACCGAGTTGCTCGGCGAGCCGTACGGCGCCGACGACGTTGATGCCACTGGAGCCGCCAAGGACGAGGCCTTCCTCGCGAATCAGTCTGTAAATCATCGGAATTGCATCGCTGTCAGGAATCTGCCAGCTCAGGTCGATCGGCGTATCGGCGAGGTTCGCTGTAATACGGCTATTGCCGATGCCTTCGCTGATCGACGAGCCTTCGAGTTTGAGTTCGCCGTTAGCAAAGTAGTTGTGCAGTGCTGATCCGCCCGGGTCAGCGAGCGCAATCACAACCTCGGGTTTACGCGCTTTCAGGGCACGAGCGACGCCGCCGAGCGTGCCTCCTGTGCCAACAGCGCAGACAAAGCCGTCGACCTTGCCGTCAGTCTGCGCCCAGATTTCAGGGCCTGTCGTAGTCTCATGAAAACGCCGGTTGTCGAGGTTCTCGAACTGGTTCGGCCAGAACGCACTATTGGGAGATTCCTCGTTCATCGCCGCGGCGATGCGCCCCGACGTATGTACGAAATGTGCCGGGTTCTTGTAAGGCACCGGCGGGATCAGCCGCACTTCGGCACCGTGCGCTCGCAGCGTGTCTATCTTGCCGCGGCTCTGGTTTTCCGGCATGACAATGACAGACTTAAAGCCCATCGCGGCACCGACCAGCGCGAGGCCGATACCGGTATTGCCTGCGGTGCCCTCAACAAGGGTGCCGCCGGGCTTGAGTTGCTTACTGGCGACGGCGGCCCGGACCATACCCAGCGCGGCGCGATCCTTGACTGAACCGCCGGGATTCATGAATTCCGCTTTGCCGAGTATTTCGCAACCCGTTTGCTCCGACAGTTTATTCAGCCGCAGCAGCGGCGTGTTGCCAATACAGTCCAGCAGGTTTTGCGCTTTATCCATACTATTTCACTTAGATCTCTTATCTAGCCTGGTTGCGTGAGTAAACCGCGATTGCGGGCGATACCTGCGACGATTCGATCAACGTGTTCGTCGGTGTTGTAGATATGTGGCGATATGCGCATGCCGCCGGTTGGCGCCGCCTGCACACCCGAGTCCCGGAACACCTGGTTCACGAGTTGCATTGCATTCGCCCTGGGTACCGACAGGATAAGCACACTGCTGGCGAACGGCGGATTGCCATTGGATACGAGTTTAATCGCAAGATCTTCGAGTGCACTGCGCAACCGCAACGCGAGTGCCGCCGAGCGTTGCTCAATGCCGGCAGGTGTCAATGCCTCGTGCACAGCGACGGCTTCAACGAGTGCCGCAATGGCTGCATCGTCGCGCTGGCCAAGGGCGTCGAACTTCCGGGCTCCTGCGGGCGGTTGTTCAATGCTGCCAAACCACGGCACGCTCACGACATTGGGCCAGAGCTTGGCGATGTGCTGCTTGCGCAGGAACAGAATGCCAACTTCCCTTGGCCCCATGAACCACTTGTGTGCGCTGGCACTGAATGAATCGCAATCGACCTTATCCAGCCTGAAATCAACGGCGCCCCAGGTTTGGGCACCATCAATATGGATGTGAATGTCCGGCTTGCGCTCGCGGATTGCCGCACAAATTTCAGCGGCAGGCAGACGAAAGCCGCTGATATTGGAGATGTGAGTGAAAGTGACAACACGCGTCCGTTTATTGATCGCCGCAACGAAATTCGCGACTACTTCGTCAACTGAGCCGGCGGTGACGGGTACCGAAAGCCGCCGCACCTGTCCGCCGCTGCGGGCCGCCTGTATTTCCCACGCGAGCAGGTTGGAGGGGTGATTCTGATCCCACGCAACAATCTCGTCCTCATCCGCGAGCGTCAGGCCCTGTACAACGGTGGTATTGGCTTCCGAAGTATTTCGAACAATAGCGAGTTCGTCCGCTAAAACGCCCAGCAGTTTCGCAATCCGTGCACGCGCCAGTTCCTTTTTGCTTTCGACCGATTGGCGGCTGGATGTACTCAGGGACCGCTGTAGCTGCGCTGCGTAGGCCGCCTGCGCTTCGCTAACTGCAACAGGCATGGGACATAGGTTGGCCGCATTCATCGGTACGCTGTCGTCGTCAAAGGCGAACGCAGGAATCCTGGTGTTCGAGACTGTTGCCGATGCGGGCCGGCTAGCCAGTCCCGCGGCGAGCGATGTGCTGCCCACTAATTTGAGGAAATCGCGTCGCGCAATACTCATTGGGAACCCTTTTTGCTTCCAGGTGTTGTAGTCAGCGTCACTATAGGCGGTCTTTCAACTTGTAGTACAGCATGCCAAGGGCAATGAGCTGATTGCCTACCCACTGGCTGCCGGGAATCCGAAAATGCTTAATGCTGGCAAACAAGTCGAAGCGCTCAAGAGAGCCAGTTACAGCATCCGCCATAATCTCGCCCATCAGGTGCGTCGGACAAACACCGTGTCCTGAGTAACCCTGGCAGTAATACACATTGTTCTGGATGCGCCCGACTGCCAGCGCCCGGTTCAGCACGATGCCGATCTTGCCGCCCCACTGGTAGTCAATTCTCACACCCTTTAGCTGCGGGTAGACTCTTTCCATGCGTGGCCGGATGAATGCTTCGATGCTCTTCGGGTCACGCCCTGAATAATTGCAGGCGCCGCCAAACAGCAATCGCTTGTCAGATGATAAACGGTAGTAGTCGACGACATTGTTCAGGTCGCAAACAGCGACGTCTCGGGGGTTTATTTCATTGGTGATTTCCCGGGGCAATGGCTCGGTCGCAATGATATAGCTGCCGGCGGGGAAAACGAGATTGGAAAGGTACTTCGGTTCCAGTCGACTGTAAGCATTGCCCGCAAGAACGATGGCATCGGCCGTTACGCTGCCAGTCTCCGTTCTTGCCGTAGCACGCTTCCCATGGACGATGTCTACGACCGGAGACTGTTCGAAAATCTTTGCACCTTGCTGCTCGGCCGCTCGCGCTTCACCGATGCAGAGATTCAGCGGGTGAACATGACCGTCGCGAAAGCAGGCCGAGGCGCCGGCAAACGCATCTGTACCCAGCATGTCGCGGGTTGTGGCCCGGTCCCAGGTTTCATACGCGAAGTCCGAGCGATGGCGGGCGCGCTCTTCGGCTTCTGCTTCGATGATGGCGAGCTGACGCGGCTTCGTTGCGACCTGCACGTAACCATTCTTCAGGTCACAGGGGATGGAGTACCGGGCAACTCGCTCACGAATGATGTCGTTGCCCCGCCATTGCAGGTCCCAGAGCAGGTCACTGTTGTTGCCGTCGAGATTCTTTTCCAGCTTCGACTGGCTGCTGAAACCGTAGATGAGCTGGCCACCATTGCGTCCTGATGCGCCCCAGCCAATACGGTTAGCTTCAAGCAGGACGACGTTGTAGCCGCGTTCCGCGAGGGTGAGGGCCGTGGCGACACCGGTAAAGCCACCACCAACGACGCAAATGTCGGTGTCAATGTGTTCTTCAAGGGCAGCATAATCGACAGGCTCGTTGATCGTCGCCGCGTAGTACGAGCGCGTGTGTTCCTGCTGCTGGTCCTGCATTTTCATTACTATTTGCCCGGCATCAATGTCTTGCTGTCGCCCGCGAGTGTGCATCACGCCAGTGGCTTTGCAAAGTTAGGCGGGCAAACTACAATGATTCCATGGTTTCTGCTGACAGTAATTGCCGGCCCGCAAGTGTCGATGACGCGGCGGCAATGGCTGAACTCGTAAACATGGCTGGCGAAGGCATGCCTTATTACCTGTGGTCGCAGTCCTGTGCGCCCGGCGTATCGCCGTGGGAGCATGGACGCCAACGGGCTCTGCGTGAACATGGCGCTTTTTCTTATCGTAATACCGTGGTGCGTCTGGTCGATGATCGCGTTGCCGCGGCGCTCGTCGGTTATCCGCTCGCCATAGCATCGGAAACGACAGATTACGATGAGTTGCCGGCAATGTTCGTGCCGTTGCAGCAGCTTGAAGATATGGCGTCCGCAAGCTGGTACGTCAACGTACTGGCAACCTACCCCGAACAACGCGGCAAGGGGTTTGGCGCCGAGTTGCTGGCGGTTGCCGCACAAAAGGCGCTTGCGACTGAGCGAGATAAGCTAAGCCTGATCGTCTCCGACGCCAACCATGGCGCACGCAGGCTGTATGAGAAAACCGGGTTCCGCGAAGTTGCATCCCGACCGATGGTCAAGGATGGCTGGGAGAACGAAGGCAACAACTGGGTGCTAATGCTAAAGCACCTCTGAAGGCGAAAGCAGCACACCGGGCGGTTAGCGGAATACACTCGAAGATCCCGTGGCCGATGGTTGAGCAAGCCTGAATTGATGCTCCGAAATTGCCGGCCAAGCTGCTAGGATGCGGCTATCCAAACGAGGTCTGCAATATGAAAAAAATGATCTGCCTGGTCGCACTGACTGTCGCAAGCACGGCCGCTGTCGCCGATCCCAAGTCTGCGCTCGACGCGTCGCTAGAAGCCGTGGAAAAGAATGTGATCGCGTGGCGACGGGATCTGCATGAACATCCGGAATTATCGAACCGCGAGTTTCGAACCTCCAAACTGGTTGCTGAGCATCTGCGCCAGCTCGGGTTCGATAACGTAAAAACGGGAGTCGCCCATACAGGCGTTGTCGGGACGCTGGTGGGTGGCAAACCTGGCCCGGTTATTGCCCTGCGTGCCGACATGGATGGCCTGCCGGTTGAAGAAAAGACCGGCTTGCCGTTCGCGTCTAAAGCCCGCGGTGAATACAACGGCGAAGAAGTTTCCGTGATGCACGCCTGCGGTCATGACACGCACGTTGCCATGCTGATGGGTGCGGCTGAGGTGCTGGCGAAGCACCGGGACGAGCTGCCTGGCACCGTGAAGTTTATTTTCCAGCCAGCGGAGGAGGGAGCACCTCTCGGTGAGGAAGGCGGCGCATCGATGATGGTTGCCGAAGGCGTTCTGGATGGCCCCGATGCCCCGGAAGCAATTCTCGGGTTGCACGTATGGCCGGTCGCCAATGGTACGCTCAACTACAGGGCAGGCAGCTTCATGGCGTCAGCCGATAGCTTGTACATCACGCTTGAGGGCGAGCAGACGCACGGTTCTTCTCCGTGGCGTGGCGCCGACCCTATTTATGTGGCCGGGCAAATAATGGTCGCTTTGCAAGGGATCCCGAGTCGGTTTCTCGACATCACCAAAGGACCTGCTGTCATCACGATTGGCAGTATTCATGGTGGCGTCAGGGGCAACATCATTCCTGACCGGGTTGAAATGATGGGCACCATACGCACTTTCGACGCGGGCGAACGGGAAGTGCTGCTCGCAAAGCTGCGCTCAACGGTTGAAGGCCTGGCAAAAACGGCAGGCATCAAAGCGACCGTGAGCATCGAGGGATCAACACCGATTACCGGCAACGACCCCGAATTGCTGCGACAGATGATGCCTACTCTCAACTGGGCGGCGGGCGCAGACAAGGTTGTTGAACATCCGCTGATAACGGGCGCCGAAGACTTCGCATACTATGAGGAGCGTATTCCGGGCCTGTTCCTGATGCTGGGGGTCAATGACCCGGGCGTACCAGCAGGCGCATCCCCGTCCAATCATTCACCGATGTTCAGCCCCAACGAAGATGCCCTGATAACGGGTGTTCGTGCGCTCGTCGGGTTTGCGATGGACTACAAGTCGGCACGCGGCAAATGAGGCGTGCCGTCGGCACGTCCTGAGCACGATGAAGATATGGGTCGACGCAGACGCGTGCCCCGTAGTGGTCAAGGAGATTCTGTTTCGTGCCGCGGAGCGTACCGCGGTACCGGTTGTGCTGGTTGCGAATCAGCCGCTCTACGTTCCGTCTTCGGACTACATCTCTACCCTGCAGGTACCGCAGGGATTTGACGTGGCCGACGATGAGATTGTGCGGCGTCTGTCTGCGGGCGACCTGGTGATCACGGGCGATATCCCGCTGGCGGCCGAGGCCATTGAGAAAGGTGCCAGGGCGCTCAGTCCGCGCGGCGAGCTGCACACCAGCGAGAATATTCGAGCACGGCTGAACATGCGGGACTTTCTGGACACGATGCGGGCCAGCGGTGTTGACACGGGTGGCCCGAGTGCAATGAGTCAGCGCGACCGGCAGGAATTTGCCAACGCGCTGGACCGTATCCTGACGCGCTACCGCGCCGAATCCTAACTTGCCACTGAGCAATCGTCCTGGAGAGAGTGAGTCCACTCACCACCGGCAAGCGGTCATTATGTTTCCCTGTGGTTTCTTATTCGATGGCGTAGGTGACCTGCACCTGTATTGAAACGCTCAACTGGCCCGCAGAGATAGCAGGCGCCATGGCGGCCTCGGCCATCTGGAAACGCGCATTCGACACGGGCACCGGGTAGCCGCCACTCGACGACATGGAAATCACCAACACTTCGCCAAGTCTCACGCCGGCAAGGCTCGCAAGTGCAGCCGCCTTGTTGCGAGCGTCGTCCATCGCCGCTGCGCGTGCCTGCGCTTCCAGGGCCGAGCTGTCGGCAACGCCAAAATTGATGCCATTAATTGAATTGGCACCGGCATCCGTGAGTTTTGCGAGTATTTCGCCGAGCCGGTCGAGTTCCCGTACTTTGACCGAAACCGTATTGCGAACGCCGTAACCGGTAACGGTGGGACTCTCTTCGCCACGCGGGTCGTGACGTTGCTCGGGCCAGACGCTGTAGTCGGACGTCTGGATGTTCTGCGCTTTTACACCCTCCGATTCAAGCGCCCCCATCAGGCGAGCGATGGCCGCCTGATTCTCGGCAGTGGCCGCACCCAGTGTTTTTGCCCGCGTTTGTACGCCGGCATTGATCGTTGCCTGGTCCGGTGTGCCATAGGCCTGCCCCTGGCCGGATACCGAGATGCTGCGACGCTCGCTGATGTCGTCACCGGCGCTCGCCGGGGCCGCAAGACCAGTGACCAGTGCACCTAACAGGGCGATGGCGGACAATGTTTTATAGGACATACTTGGGGTTCTCCGTGGCTTTCGCCTGTGTGTGTCAGTAACTTATCTGAGCCGGCATTGGGCGGCAACCGGTCTGCTACTATTTACGTGCGGCCAGCGCCATCCGGTTCACGGTCTTTGCCCGGGGAGGTTTTAAATCGGCTCATGAACGTTCTGCACAACACCCGCCAGTTGCTGTTTGGTGCGCTCCTGGTTGCCTTGGCAGGCCTCGCCAGAGCCGCGGAGGAAGCGCCGGCCCCGGCCACACAGATGTCCGAGACCCTGCGGTCAGGCATCGCCAAAGTCATTGTAGTGCCGGGCCAGAGTCCAGCCGAGAAAGAGGTAAGCGGCACCTATGAAGAGGCGACACCCGGCCTGTACGGTGGTATGGCGCAAGGCGGTGCGCTCGGGTCGCCGTCCATCGAACTGGGTGGGGTTACGGTCAGTACGCCGATTCCGGTACTGACGCTGCCGGGTATGATCGTCGGCGGACTTTCGGGTGCGGCGAAGCGCGAGCGCCAGGCGTTCCATGATGCGCTGACCGACGAACTGGCTGACGCCGTGCACCGGCCGCTGACCAACGAGAAACTGGCTCGCCATGTGTTTCAGAATCTACGTTCAGAGCCGCAACTGGACGCCTCGTTGTACGCAACGGCGACGAGCATCCCTGAAGATACCGACGCCGTCCTGTACGTGCGAATCGCGAATATCGGCATCGACGTAGACGGCGACATGGGCGTGCTTACCACTTCCGCCAACCTGACGCTGGAGCGCCTGAGCGACGGTACGAAGCTGTATGAACGCAGTATTCACTACCAGGATCGCGCGCCGCTCAAGGCGTGGACGTCGAATGATCGGCAGCTGTTCGATGATTTCGCGAACTTTGCGCTGTACTACCTGGGTCGTGAGCTTGCAGCGGAAAGCATGACAGGTGGAAGCCATAAAGCCGTGTTGCAGCCGCTTGCAAGTGATTCACTCAAACTTGCGCGCAACAACCCGTGGAGCGGCAGCAGCAAGTCGACAATGCCGACATTGGCCTGGGGTATTGAGCCCAGTGAGGCAGGCATGCAGTTTGATCTTGAGGTTTTCGACGCACATCGTCTTGTGTATGCACAGGCAGGCATTCACGGTACAACACACGCGCTCAGCACGGCGCTGGCGCCCTGCGGCGAATATCGCTGGTCGGTACGACCGTCCTATACGAGCAATGGCCGCCGCCGCTATGGCGAGTGGATGCAGCAGTCATCGACGAGCACGGGAACAGCTGATGCCCTGGTCGGCCGTGATGCGACCGTTGCGCCGGCCTATACCCAGGACTTTGCGATTCTGAATGTTCATTGCCGTGCCCGGTAAGCACTTGAAAGGTGCTTCTGCCTGTCGCTAGGCGGGTTCCTGTTCGAAACAGATCGCTTCTGAGTCATTGGCCGTCAATGGTTCGTCAAGCAGCCTGCAAAAGTGCGGTGTGCCTTGCTCGTGCTGCGGAGCAAAGTAGCGGCAATCGCGGCATTGGCCGAAGGCTTTGCGACCTTGCAGTATCAGCCGTGCTGTCAGAAATTCTTCAAGGCTGTCGTTAAGTTCATCCCGGGTTTGGCTCGCCATCCGGGCGAGCGCGTCCCTGGTCGCGTTGAGCGGATCCTTTTGGATCAGCCGGCGTCCCCGCGCGGTCAGGGAAAGGCGTTTGCTGCGACGGTCGTGGTTGTCAACGCGCTTGCGAATCAGTCCTTTGGTCTCAAGCGTATTCAGGGTTTGCGACACCGTACCTTTGGTCAGGCCGAGGTATGCCGTCAGTGCTGCGGCGCTGAGGGAAAAGCGATTCGCACGATCAAGGTAACGAAGCACCTCCCATTGCACAGGTAGCAGGCCTTCGGCATGAGCCTCGGTCGTAAGCAGGCGCCCTGTGCGTTCCAGCAGGGCGGCCGTGTAGTCGCGTTTATCGGGCATCGGTAAATGGTATCGACTCAAAACATATCTTGCAATCGATGTGTTAACTGGCTAAGCTCAACAAGTATCGAGTCGATACTAAAAAGGAGCTTAGCTATGCAACGCATACTTTCAGCACTGCTTGCAGCGACCCTGGCAATGTGCAGTGCGGTTGCCCATGAAATAACCAGTCCCGTCGATGCATCGAAACCGGCGGCCTTTGATATTACGCGTGCCGGTGCAAGCACAGACGGACGCCTGACAACCTTCGCGATGGAGCTGGTTGGTGTTGCTGGCAGCGTGAAGCCCGCAGCCACTGGTAGTCTGGCCGGTGCCAAGGTTGAGTCCTACGTCTGGCCGACAAGCCTTGACCCCTCCGTCGTCGGTTTTGATGAAGCATCAGGGATTCTGTCACTGGCGATCACAGCACACCCGGATTTCGACGACACTCCCTTGTACGACGAAGATCAGGATGGCGACCCGGCCAATGACGGCGCGGACTGGCACTCGCACTGGGTTGTTCTCGTTAAGGACGAAGCCTGCGCTGCCGGTCTTAAGGTAAGAGACGTATCGCCCGGCGTTGATCTCTTGCCTGCAACTGCGCCGTATTTGCCCATTGCTCTCGACAGTCCAGGTATGAGCCCGATTCTGAACGGACGAACGGCGCGTATTACGGTGCCGGTCAGCGATAGTGAGAATGTCTCTTTCGATGCGGTGACGGCTGAGTTGCAAGTCAATGAAAAGACCGAAGTGCCGTTACTGTGTGTGACAGGCGTTCACGATGTGGCGTCTGGAGACCTGTCGCTGCCGGGGCGCGTGATGCGGGAGGAGTAAGCGCCACGAATAATTGCACCCGGCCGGCCCAGTAGCTTACTGTTCTGTGTGCGGGTGCAATCTGTTTCGCTGCCTTAGCGCCGGTTGCTGTGCAAAACGTGAGGCAGGTTCGCTTGCTTGTTGGCCGAAAGCCCTAGTATCGGTGCATTACCGGAGGAGATTCACGATGAATAAACGCCACGTCATTTGCCCGCCGGCTGTAGTCGCCTGTTTGTTCTTAAGCATGGGCGCGTCGGCAGAAGACTCGAAACGTGCGCCCAGCGCAGCAACAAAACCGGCGGCGGCCGCCGATGTCTATATCAAGATTCCGGACATTGACGGCGAAAGCAAACCCGCGCAGGCACCGGCGCCGAAACCGGCGCAAGTAGCCAAGCCTGCAAAAGCCCCGCCGAAACCGGAAAAGCCAACCGCGGGGACACGTACAATGAAAGCAGCACCGGCGGCGCCCGCAGCGCAGCAACAGGGTATGGATAATTCGAATACCAAGACACCGGCCTCGATAAATTCCAACCCACCCGACTGCACGCTCAAGGAGCAAATAAACGACTCGTCGATCTGTAAACAGAATTGAGTGGGCACGGGGCTGCCCGCGGAGTACCCGGAATGGAAAACGCCTGGCTCGATCGTTGGCAAAAAGGGCACACAGGCTGGCACGAAGCCAGCGGCAACCAGAACCTCAAGCGCTGGTGGCGGGGCAGCGGTAAACGCGTACTGGTGCCGCTGTGCGGCAAGAGCCAGGACCTGATCTGGCTCGAAGCACTGGACAACGAGGTTGTCGGTATCGAGCTGTCGGAACTTGCCGTGCAGGCCTTCTTCGACGAGAACGACCTGGCGTTCGAACGCAGTGACGGCGAGTTGCTGCGCTACCGTGCAACCGACAAGCGGATTACATTGTACTGCGGCGACTACTTTCGCTTTTCAGCGAAAGGCTTCGACGCGCACTACGATCGTGGCGCGCTTATCGCCTTGCCGCCGGACCTGCGGCCACGGTATGCCGAACATACGTCAGCACTATTGGCAAAGTCAGCACAGCAATTGCTCATCACCGTCGAATACGATCAGTCTGTGTGCCAGGGACCACCTTATGCGGTGTCGGCGGATGAAGTGCTCAGCTACTGGCCGTTGCTCGACCGCGTTGCGGCGTACGACGACATTCCCAATGCGCCGCCGAAATTCCAGGAAGCCGGATTAACGGCGATGCAGGAGGTTGTCTGGCGCAGCCCCGAGTAGTGTGCGCTAGAGTTTTGCGCGAATCCGGTCGCCGGTAATTTCACGGACACGACTCTCGCGCCAGATGATCAGCACGTTCGAGACGATCACAACCGCAGCGCCGCCCAGCACCATTGGCAGCGGCCATTCATTCCATATCAGCCAGCCGAACAGCGTTGCCCAGACAATTCCGCTGTAGTTGAAAATCGTAACTATGGCTGCCGGCGCATTGCGAAAAGCCGTAGAAAATAACCACTGGGCAGCGGCGCCGGACAGGCCTACCCCAAGTAGTAACGGCAGCTCGCCAAGCGTCGGCTTGACGAAAATAAACGGCAACGGGATTGCCGTAATAATTGCGCCAATGAGGAAGAAGTAGAAAGTCACGGTCTCCGGTCGTTCAAAACGACCCGTATAGCGGAGCGCGACTTGCAGGATAGCCTGCAGAAACGCGGCACCCAGTGCCAGCGAGATGCCCAGTGCATACAGGTGCCCGGAGGGCCTCACCATCACGATAACGCCGACAAAGCCTACGAGGATGGCGGTCCAGCGGTAAGCGCCAACGTGTTCTTTGAGGAAGATGATGCCAAGAACAGGAATAAACAGTGACGTTGTGAACAACAGGGCGGTTGTATTTGCCATTGGCATCAGTGCGTAGGCAGCAAAGGTTGTTGAAAGGGAAACCGTGCCAAACACAGCACGAAAAATTACCCAGCCTGGCTTGTGACGTATCACGAGAACATCGCGCCTGCCCATGGCGAATATCATGATGAGAAAGGGAATGAGCGCTACCGCATTGCGGTAGAACGCAATCTCAATGACCGAATGCCGCTCACTCAGAAGTTTGGCCAGCACATTCATGATCGTAAACATCAGGAACGCGCCCATCGCCGCGGACATACCGAGTACGACATGCTCTTTGTGTTTTTCTACTGGGTTCTCGGCAGGCATTCCGGGCCAATGTACACGTCTGTGGCTCGCGCACAAAACGCAATGTATTCAACAGGGTTTGCAAGTCACATTGCCGACGCGAACCTGCATGCCGCGGCTACCCTTAATCTGACGGAAAAATTATTCTTCAGCCCATTGTTCTATTGCGAAAGACGCACTCTTGTCCTGCGCCAGTTTCTCGCAAAGATAAGGCAAGGCCAGTTCCATTTCGCCGCGAAGTGTCCACGGCGGATTTATCAGGATCATGCCGCAGCCGTACATGCCGGAATACGAGCAGGCATCGGCGACGCGCAATGCAAGATGCAGAATATCCCGGATCCCTGAGGCCTCAAGCTGTTGCTCTAAAGTTACCGAGATGCGCTCGTTGATTATTGGGTACCACAATGCGTAGCTGCCGGTTGCGAAACGCCGATGCATCGTCTTTATCGTGTTAACAGCGGTGTCGTACTCGTCTTCCAGCTCAAATGACGGGTCCATAAAAATGAGCCCACGCCGTTCGATAGGGGGCACCAGTCCCGGCGCAAAACGATAACTGTCTTCGGCGTGACAGTAGACGCGGCGGTCACGGGCAAACTGCTGTTGCAGCTTGGGCAAGTCGCTCGGGTGCGCCTCACAAAGGATCAGGCGATCGGCTGGCCGGAGTATACTGGCGGCCAGCCACGGCGAGCCCGGGTAACCTGCCAGCGTATTACCCGCATTAAATTCACGTACAAGCTCAAGGTAGGTGGCTACCGGCTGCGGAGCATCAACGACGTCCCGAAGCTGCGCTATCCCGAGAGCGTTTTCCGCAGTTTTTAGGGCCTCGGGTGAGCGAAGGTCGTAAGTTCCGGCTCCGGCATGCGTGTCGATGTAGCAAAGCTTGCGGTCTTTTTGAACCAGATAGGTGAGCGCGCTGGTCAGCACAACGTGCTTAAACACGTCGGCAAAATTTCCCGCATGGTATGAGTGGCGATAACTGAGCATGGAAACGCTGATTCTCTATGTGCCTGGGCGACCCGCCAGTATGGTGCCTGCGCCAGCAAGAACCGGGAGCTTAAGGGTAAATTGCAGTGTCAACTTGCATATACCTGTCTGGCGGGACAAGATTATGCGCTCACTCGGATGCTGATTCGACTGACTATTTGACATGTCGCACGCGAGATTTTGGCATCAGTGCGGGGAAATATGGCGAGAATACGCTATACATAATAACAAGTATCGAAAACGATCAGGGGACCAAGCAAAATGCAATCGAGCTACAAGGCCGCACTGTGCGGCATGCTGATTTTCGTGGCGGGCCATGCGCTTGCCGAAACGCCGGCGGAGATCTTCGCCAAGATGGATGAGCGCAAGCGAGCGAGCTATGCGGGAATCGACAACTACACCCAACAGAAGTCCGTCATGGGTCTGTGCACCGTCGAGTACTTCGAGAAGGCAACCACAGAGTCGGTCGATGGTCGAGGTACTATTGAATACATGCGACTGGTGCCGCTCGGTGAGATAACTGAACGCAACTCTCCGGACAACCCGCTGGCAAATGCATCCCCCGCTGATCTTGAGCGCATTGCCACGGAATTGCGTGCGCAGGGCCCGCAAATGGAGGGCGCTGTTCGAGAACAAATGCAGGAGAGCGGACTGCCCGGTGGTATCGGGCAGATGATGATGACACCGCCTCCCGATAAGCCGTGGTTGTCCGCAAACCCCAACGACATGATGAACTCGTACGCGACAATGCTGGATGCGGCGGCCGAGGGTAAGCGGCAGAATGCGGCCATGGATGCGGAGGCGCGTGCCGAAGCGCAGGCTGACCTGATGGCAACGATGGCGCAGAAAACCCGGGTCGTCGGCCACGAGACTTTTGGTGGCCGGGATGCGATTCGCCTTATCACCGAAGATGTTAACAATCGACAGGTGGCTGATGGGCAGGAGTTTATCCTGCAAACGATGCATCTGTGGGTCGATGCCGAAAAGTACGTGCCGTTAAAAATGAGCATGGAGGGCGTGGCCCGTGAAGGCAATGAATCGCGCGACCTGCTGATTGAGCGAGTAGATTCTTACCAGAATGCAGAAGGCTGTGGTTCGATGTATGAACCGTTCCATAGCGTCATGTCGATCGCCGGCATCATGACGCCCGAGCAGCAACAGGAGATGGCCGATGCAAAGGTCCAGCTCGAACAGGCCAGGGCGCAACTGGCATCATTGCCGGAGTCGCAGAAGGCCATGATCATGCGCCAACTCGGTCCGCAAATGGAAATGCTGGATAAGCTGGCTGCAGGCGAGGCTATCGAGTTTGAAACGAACGTGACGGCAATGCGTTGCAATACGGGTTTGCCAAACGTTGAAGACTACGCAGTGATGATGCCTGGCAATGGAATGAATGCCTGCACCGGGTTTTCCGCACAGGGTGCCAGCCCTGGCGCCGCACCCACGTTTGCCGCCAGCGCTGATACGACCGCAAACAGCTCAAGTGGTGGTGCCGGCGATGCTGCGCCTGCGGCAGCAGCCGCTGCGCCAGCTCCGGCCACGGTTAACCGCGAAGCCGAGCAGCAAGCCTGCTTGCAGGAAAAAATAGCGGCTGCCCAGGAATCACAGAAGAAAAAACGGGGCTTCGGCAAGCTGATGAGTGCCGTAGCACGGACAGCAGGCCGGTTGGGTAATCACGACATTGCCCGCGCCACACGCGATGTTTATGACGTGAATGCGACGGCAGACGATCTGGCATCGGCGGCGAAGGACCTCGGCCTGACTGAAGATGACATTGAGGCCTGTCGCAACCCCGACTAGTCGAGTTAACGCCTAGAGGCGATCCTTGATTCGGTAGTACATTATTGCCAGGGCGACCATCGGTTTACTGAACCGGTGGGCGCCCGGCACGACAATGGGTTTCACGTTCGCAAACAGGTCGAACTGCTCGACAGTGCCGGCTACGGCATCCGCCATAATTCTGCCGGCAAGGTGCGTCACATTGACGCCGTGCCCCGAATACCCCTGGCAATAGAAAATGTTGTTTGCCAAACGACCAAACTGCGGTACCCGGTTAACCGGAACCCCGATCGTTCCGCCCCAGGCATAATCTATTCGTGTGTTTGCGAGCTGCGGGTAAACACGCGTCATCTTTGGTCGCAGCTGTAGCTTAATTTGCTCTGGGTCGTTACCGAAGTAATTGCAGCGACCACCGAACAGCAAGCGCTTGTCCGCGCTGAGACGAAAATATTCGATGACGAAGTTTGGGTCGCACACCGCAAGGTCCCGCGGATTGATCGAAGCAACAGTCTGCTCGGAGAGTGGCTCGGTTGCGATGATAAAGCTGTTCACCGGAAACAGGATGCCGCGCAACTTCTTTTCGAGTGCGTGATACGCGTTTCCTGCGAGTATTACCGCGTCAGCTGTGACGGCACCTTGCGCCGTAACCACACGCGCCCGTGCGCCGCGCTCGATATTAATCACGGGTGACTGTTCGTAGATGGTGCTTCCCAGTGACTGCGCGGCCCGCGCTTCCCCGACGCACAGGTTCAACGGGTGTAAGTGCCCATTACCCATATTTAGCAGCGCACCAATGTACTCGCGGGTGCCCAGCGTGTCTTGTGTTTCCTGTTGAGAAAGGATGCGCACTTCATGCGGGAATCCCTGGCGTTGCAGGCGTTCGTAGTCGGCTTCAATGGCGCGCAAGTGGCGCGGCCTGATAGCAACGTCAACGTAGCCGGCCTTGAGGTCGCAGCGAATGCCGTAGGTTTGCACGCGTTCACGAATAATCGCGTGGCCTGCCCAGCGTAACTCCCCAAAAAGTTCTTCTACGTCCCTGCCGTGTGCTTTCGCAATGGCTTGCTCGCCGGAAATACCGCCGATCATCTGACCGCCATTGCGGCCCGACGCGCCCCAGCCAACCCTGTTGGCTTCAACCACGTGTACGTTGTAACCGCGCTCGGCAAGATGCAGCGCTGTCGAAATGCCAGTGAAGCCGGCGCCTATGACACAGACATCGGCGCGCTGTTCGCCCTGCAAGGGTGCAAAGTTGATGATGTCGTTCTGCGTGGCAGCGTAGTAAGAGCCGGTATGTGGTTGTGTTTGCACGGCGATGTCTTTGCTGGCCCCTGGTGCGATGATGCTATCCCAGCCGCTCATAGTTTGTCATTTGCAACAGGCAAGTGCAGCGGGCTTGGGTTTCTTGCTCAGTCCTTGTCAGATGATCCGGTGATCAGTCGCGCGCCGCGCCCGTATGTCAGGTATTGCCAGAGCCAGTTCACTGCCACTGTTATCGGGCTGCGAACGCCAATTAAAAAGTAGATGTGCGCGATACCCCAAACCCACCAGGCGAAAAAGCCGGACATGTGCATAAAGGGAAATTCAATAACCGCCGACTTGCGCCCGATTGTCGCAAGGCTGCCGGGGTGTCGGTAGCGGAAAGCCGGAACTGTCTGATTTTTCTCTATTCGTTTGCGCAGCAGTTTTGCGACGTATTTCCCCTGTTGCTTGGCGGCAGGTGCAATGCCGGGCAGCGGTTTGCCCTCGTCATCGAAAACGGCCGCCGTATCGCCAATGACAAAGACATTCGGCTGGCCCTTGACGGAGAGGTCGGGTGCGACAAGGACGCGCCCGGCACGGTCTGTTTCCGCAGCAAGCCAGGTCCCTGCCGGTGACGCCGCCACGCCCGCCGCCCACAGCACGGTTGCGGCGGGAATTGCCTCGCCTGCAACTACGACGCCCTGTGCATCGCAATGCGTGACCGCCTTGCCAAGTAGCACCTCAACCCCAAGCTTGCCTAGCGCCTTCAGTGCGTAAGCTGACAAGTCTTCGGCGAGTGCGGGCAACACCCG
>JAUHZT010000102.1 GCA_030425905.1 Gammaproteobacteria bacterium | reverse complement strand
GCCCTTCCGCAAGGAGGGGCCCGTTTTTTTATTGGGTTACGGTGTTACTGGGCTGGAACCGGTTTCTTCATGAGCGGCGATTCGCACAGAATAAAGCGGCCGTTCTCACCGGCGCGGTAGTCAAACTTCTGCAGGCCCACGCTTGCGATGACGTGGTATCCGCTGGTCAGCATCTGGGTATACATTTCTCCCGGTACCGGGCAGCCCATGGCACCATTGGGCCAGGTCTCGCGGCGTGCCGCCACGATGCGCACGTTGTCTATCTTTGTTTTACCGCGCTCAGCCGCGTCGGCGGCAATGCTGTCGAGTAATGATTGCGGTACGTCGGGCTCAACGCCGGTAAGCGGTTTCGTGACGTCCGGGCTAACTCGTTCCACGGCCGGTGCTGCCTTGTCGTCAGCGGGCTGCGTCTTCATCGCCTGCAGTTCTTCGCGGCTTGGCCGGTCGGATTCCGCCTCGCAGGCGGCCGAGGTGATGGCGAGACTGGCGACGAGCATCGTGTGCAAAGCATTGCGAAGAGTCATCTTGTAATCCTCAAGGCTGATTCGGAGTCGCTGCATGGGCAGCGATTCACACCGTGTGAACAGTCTAACGTGTGTGCGACCCGGTTGGGGTTAAACCGCGCTTTCAGTGCCCTGTTTGTCCCGGCAGCGCAGGCGAAGCGCTCAGGATCACCTACACGATATCGAACGGTGCAGATTCGGCCAGCACCTCGATACCATCGTCTTTCATGAGCCGTACGACGTAGCGCCCCGGTGCCAGTGGCCATTCGCCTGCTACATTGTCCTTGCCAATGCGCAGGCTGCCCGCGGGCATAGCATTGACGTAGATCCAGGTGCCGGGGCCATCGTAGGTCGCTTTAGTCCCTTCGCGAACTATGGCCAGATAGTCATTACGCAAACCCGGTGCGTCGCGCCAGCTGACGAGGAGATCTTCGCCACCTTTGCTGTCGTGAACGAGACCGACCCACGGTTTGGCGCCTTGTTCGAGAACCCAGAATTCAGTAGTCAGCTCTTTGTTCGCAGCTTGCTGCAGACGCACACGATAGTGTCCGGGGCTCAGCAAGCGCGCGTCGATTCCAGCGGCGCCGTCGCCCGCGATCCGCTCATTAACCGTGAATCGGGTGCTTTTGCCAGCGCCATCCTGGCGAACCTGCAATCGAGCAGGGGCGACATTGCGATACATGACTGTCGCGTTATCGCCTCGTGTTACGACGCGCCGGTCCATTGCGAGCAAAGGTGGCGTGTCGGCGGCTTCTACGTTGAAGTCGGCGATGACGGCACGGTGATCGCTGGGCCAGGGCTCCACGGTGATGACAGCGTCAGGTGTGCCCACCTCGCCAATCAACCCGCTGCCAAGTACCTCAACAGGCCCGCCGTACCAGATGAAGTCGATACGATCCTGTGCGTCATTTTCGTCGAAGCTGTAGATGGAGCGGGGTGGGCGTGCGGCCCACCAGGTAAGTCCGGGGTGCACAAGCGGGTCGGTATGAGTTACGCGCCACGCGTCGTGCAGGCCTGCCTTGCTCGCAGCGAGGGTTACCGGCCAGGCGATCGGGTAGCGCAGGAAGGGCCGCGTGCCAACTGCATCCTTGCTCCAGTCGGTGTGCGCTGGCGTGTTGAAGTCGCCAGTGAGGAACACCGGGATTTCGAGTGTGACCAACTCTTTCGCAGCGTCCAGATAGGGCCTTATTTTTGGCGTTCGCAGGCTTCGTTCAAGTGCCAGCACTTCGTCAGGGCTGGCGCCGTCGCGAACCAGGTCGGGCCCATACGGATCAGAGGGCAGGTGCACGTTCAGGAGCGCGACGACTTTGCCGGGTTGAACTTCCACGAGGACGTAGCGGCCTTGCGCCGCGCCCGGATTAAGCAGCGGGAAGCGTGAGATCGCATAGTTCTGCAAGTCGAAGTGCCAGCCAAGTTCGCTGGCCAGACGTTCGAGATTGCCTTCGGCTTCCTGGATGCCGACGATGTCGGCGCCGGAACGGCGGATGACTTCAACGACCTTCTCAAAGCTGACGTGTGTGCCGCCATACTCGATATTGAACGTCATGACGCGCAGCCTGGCGCTTCCCTGCTGCGCTTGTGCTGTGGCCAATAGCAGCGTCATCGCGACGCATGCTATGGCGCCCTGTGACAGCATTCGCATACGCGTGTCCTACAACTCCAGTTCGTCGAGTGCCCCGTGCACTTCCCGGCCGCCGAACAAGGTGACCAGCACCCGGGTATCTGAAATGGCGGAAGGTTCAATATCGAACAGGTTCCTGTCAAGCACCACGAGATCAGCAAGCTTTCCGACCTCGATCGACCCCGTGGTGTCGTCGTGGCGATTGAGGAATGCGGCGTTAATCGTGAATGCCGCCAGCGCGGATGCCAGGTCGATTCGCTCCTCGGGAATCAGCACTTCCATGTTTTCATCTTCGCCTTTTCGGGTGATGGCAACTTCCATTTGCGGGAACGGGTTTGCTGTTGAGACTGACCAGTCGCTGCCGAAGGCTACAACGGCGCCAGTATCCAGGACGGATTTGATCGGGTACATCCAGCGCGCGCGTTCTGCGCCGATGAACGGCACGGTCAGTTCGGTAACGTACTTGCTGGCGGTCGCCCACAACGGCTGAAAGTTGGCAATGACATCAAGTTCGGCAAAGCGCGGTATGTCGGCCGGGTCGATCATTTGCAAGTGCGAAATGTGGTGACGATGACCGAGCTGACCGTTCTCAAGCAGCGCTTCTTCAACGGCATCAAGGGACTGGCGTACCGCTGCATCACCTATCGCGTGAAAGTGAACCTGGAAGCCTTCGGCATCGAGTGCCGTCACGGCCTCTTTGAGAAATTCCGGCTCTACCATCGGAATGCCGCGGCTGCCATCGGGGATCAGGTACGGCTCGAGCATCGCCGCCGTGTAATTTTCCATGACGCCGTCCTGCATGATCTTCACGGTAGCCGCGTCAATCAGCTCGTCGCTGTATTCATCGCGCAGTGCTACCAGTGCGGATAGCTGATCGAGACCCTGTTCACGATCCCACCATAACGATGCAACTACGCGCAGGCTAAGTTCGCCGCGGTCTTCGAGAGCTTTGTATGTTTCGAGTTCTTCCCGATTGACGATCGCGTCGGTGATGGACGTAATGCCGTAGCTATTGAGCAGCTCTACCGAGTAACGCAGCCCGCCAATACGGTCGGCAAGTGATGTAGGCGGCACGTGCTGCGCGACGAGGTTCATGGCGCCTTCCTGCAAGCTGCCGATCGCTTCGCCGGTTTCGGGGTCGCGATCAATTCGTCCGTCTTCGGGATCGGGCGTGTCCTTCGTAATGCCCGCAATCTTCAGTGCCGCGCTGTTGGCCCAGCCCGTGTGGCCGTCCGCTGAGGTCAGGTAGACCGGGCGGTCCGGCACTATTTCATCGAGGATGTCCTTGCCAGGTGCGCCGCCAGGGCCAAATTCCGACATGGACCAGCCGCCGCCGAGGATCCACGGGGCATCCGGGTTGGCGCTGGCGTAGGACGCGATTGCCTGGCGATATTCAGCAACCCCTGCCAGTCCATTCAGGTCGCAGGCAGATGCCTCAAGCCCGGCCCAGAGTGGGTGTATGTGACTGTCCTGAAAGCCGGGCATCAGCATCCGTCCGCCGAGGTCAACAACCCGGGTATTCGTGCCGATGTGTGCTTCGGCACCTTCTGTGCTGCCGACATAACTGATGCGGCCATCCCTGATGGCGACAGCCTGAGCTTCGCGCCGCTCCGGGTCCACGGTGTAGACGAACGCATTCTGCAGAACGATGTCGTCGCCAATACGGCTGACGGGCTTGTCATGGTCGCTGCAGGCACTCGCCAAAGCGAGGCTTAGAATGAGCAGTACGAATTTCAGTTGCGGGTTGAACCTTGCCATGTGTGCAGAACTCCGTGGGTTGCGTAACGCTCGCGCATGCGGCCTTACTCGAAATAGTCAGAAAGTGCTTGCAGGAATACGTATTCGTCGAGCCCGTGGCGACCGACAGGTTTTGGCTGCGCGCTCCAGAGCGCGACTACCAGGTTCTTGTCCGGATCGACGAATACAAACTGGCCGAAGATCCCAATTGCGGCATAGCTGTTGCCGTGTAGCGGCCAGAGCATGTAACCATAAGGGTCTGTCGCGCCTGCGACGTCGACGGGCGTGCGCGCTTGTTCAACCCAACCCTCCGGAAGCACGCGTTCGCCATTGAGTACACCATCGTGCAGCAGGAACAAGCCGAACCGTGCGTAGTCGCGAAGCGTTGCCGACAAGCCGCTGCCACCCACCTCGAGACCATCGGCTGATTCGAGCCACCAGCTTGCATCCGCTTCCATGCCCGCCTTCGACCAGATTTTCTCAGAGAGATAGTTGGCAACCGGCTTACCCACGGCGGCCCTAAGCAATGCCCCGGCGACATGAGTCTCACCGGTGCTGTAGTTCCAGCGGGTACCGGGTTCAGCGGCTCTTGGCAATGACGCCATCAGTTCCAGAATGGCACCGGGTTGCTGACCAATCTGGGCGTCGAGCATGCGCCGACGATCGGAGCCCGGATCCGTATAGGTCTCGTTCCAGCTTACCCCCGATGTCATGTGCAGGATGTGTTTTATGGTTACCCCGTCATAAGCGCTGCCTTTAAGCTGCGGCAGGTAGCGCACCACCAGGTCGTCAATACTTTCGATGTACCCGTCCTGGATAGCCGCGCCGATCAGCGTCGCCGTAATGGACTTGACCACCGACATCGACATCCAGCGCGTTGCGGGGGAGTTACCGAGCAGGTACTTCTCGAACACAAGCTGTCCGTCGTGGAGAACCAGCATGCCACTGACGCGATTCAGCGCGAGAACATCGTAGAGGTCATAAGTCTGGCCGTCGGCGGAATACGAAAAACCTTCGAGCGTTACGTCTGCCTTCGACAGTGGCGCGACATGCTCCCCGCGAGCAACGATGCGGGTCGGGAACAGGCGGTCGATATTGCGAAACGTATTGACCTGGATGTCCGGGTACAAGTGCCCGTCGTAGACATCACGAACCGAACCGATCTCCTCGCTGGCATGTGCATACGGTGCCGGTTCGGCATGCGCCGATGGCATTAATGCCGCCCACAGGACAGCGCTCAGGATCAGGCAATTCCTCCAGTTCATTCTCAAGGCATTTCTCCGTTGCAGGTGTGCCGTGCGGCGTTTCCAAGCATACTATGAACCTTGAGATAGCGTGTATGGACAAAGCAGAATGAGTATCAGGTTGCCTGCATTGCTTGCCACCTCGGTTGTCCGGGGCAGTGAGCAGGGCGAAAGTCATGGCGGCATCTATATTGTCGATTTTGAAACCCGGTCGGGCGAGCAAGTGGTCGATTGGAATACGAGCAAGATCGACTTCGAGGGCCGGGGTGCTGACAGGGGCCTGCGCGGCATTGCCTTTAATGACGACGACATTTTTATCGCCGCCAGTGATGAGTTGTACCGCTATAACAGGCGCTTTGAGATTCAGGACTCGTTTCGCAACCGCTACCTCAAGCACTGCCACGAAATTTGTCGCAAGGCTCCGCATATCTTCCTTACGTCCACGGGCTTCGACAGCCTGCTGGCGTTCAATCTCGAAACCCAGGCTTTCGAATGGGGCTTTCAGTTACAACACACCTATGGCAACTGGACCGGCTTTACGTTCGATCCACGCTCGGATACGGGTCCGGCACCGGTAAACGATTTTCATATCAACATGGTGCATGTGAACGACTCGGGCATATTTCTTAGCGGTTTGAAGACCTCGGCGTTACTGCACCTGAATAGCAATTGGGAAGTGTCGATAGTCTGCGACTTGCCAGCCGGCACCCATAACGCACGACCCTGGCAGAATGGTGTGATCTTCAACGACACGGCGAGCGATTGCGTACGCTATGTGGGGCGGGACGGGCCAGAGAAAGCGTTTAGCGTGCCCCGCTATGATGAAGATCGAATCGAGTTTGCGGGCGTTGATGACTCGAAGATCGCTCGGCAGGCGTTTGGCCGGGGTCTTACACCGTATACCGACCGCTTTCTCGCGGCCGGATCGTCGCCGTCGACAATCACCCTCTACGACCTCAAATCGAATCAGGTCGTCGGCTCGGTCAACCTGTCGATGGATATTCGCAATGCCATTCACGGGCTGGAAGTCTGGCCTTACCAGGACGAAAGCTAAGCCAAAAAAAAGGCCGGCATAAGCCGGCCTTTCTCGAACTGCATATACCAAGGTGTTAGCCGCCCCAGCGTTTCGTGAAGCGCACACCCATTTCGCGCGGCCGATTCGTGAAGATACGGGCTGTGTGTGGCCTGCCTTCAGAAAGCGTTGCTGCACCGTATTCAAACTGCCCGGTGTTAATGGTGTATTGCGCGCGTTCATCGGTGATGTTGTTGATGAACACGGACGCGTCCCAGGTCTCACCTTGCAGACCAAAGCGCAAGTCGCCGATCGTGTAGGCTGCATTCTTTGATTGCGGGTTTGGATCTGTTGTGGGTAGCGGCTCAAGGATGTTGTAGGTATCACCGCTGTAAGACCACTGGGTTCGCACGAAGGCGTTGTAAGCACCGAACCAGTTAACCGGCCAGTGATACTCCGCCCAGGCTGAAGCCTTGAACTCAGGCACGATGGGCAGCCGCAGTCCTGCAACGAGGTTGTCGTTGCCGTCACCATTAAGGTCCTGCGAGGTGTCGGTTTCAGCTTCCATAAACTCGGCATTCATACCGAGCACCCAGTTTTCGTTGGGCGCATAGTCGAGCTCGACGTTCACGCCCGAGATATGTGCCTTACCCGCGTTGGCTACAATTTGCTGCCAGGGCTGGCCACAAACGCCAGGCTCGGAAATGCTTGGGTCAGGTACGCCGTTGACTTCGCACTGTACGCTTGAGGGGTCGACAGTCTCAAGCTGATAGTCGGACCAGGCCATATGGTAGACGGTCGAATTGAAACGGCCGGCGCCACCACCAAAGCTCGACTTGAAGCCGACTTCGTAGTTGTCCATGAGATCCGATTCGTAGTTGGCCGGGAAGAACGGCTCGCCGCGTGTCCGGTTGATGCCGCCAGGGCGCTTGCCGCGAGTGTACAGGCCGTATAGCAACTTGTCGTCACGGCCGTCGCCGAACATGTAGTTGAGGCTGATCTTGGGGATGAATTCCTTGTCCACGCCTTCGCGACGTTCCACTGGATTCGGGTCCGGAACACCAAAGCCGCCAGGATGGGCCGTGAAGTAATAGTTCGTGTTCGAACGATCAAAGTAACGACCACCGGCGGTCAGGTCGAACGCATCGTTAATGTGCCACGTGACCTCGCCGAATATGGCTGACTGCTTCCAGTCTGTCTCGTTCTGTGAATACCAGTGCGAGGTGGCAAGTGGGTTAACAGGACCTTCGAACTGGTTGTAGTACTGCCAGGAAATCGAGTTTTCATAGGTGTTGACAGATCCGTCGCCACCCGTGGTCGGGCCAGCGAAAGACGACTGCCAGTCATCGTTGCTCTCTTCGTAGTAGAGCCCGACCAGCCAGTCCAGTGTGTCACCGGAGCTGGAGAGGCGAATTTCCTGCGTGATCTTGTCTTGTTGTGCATGCAGGAAAGCGGCGCTCAGGAAGTCGCCTTCGACGGTTTGTCCCTGGCAATAGACTGGGTACCAAAGAACATAGCCGGTTTCCGGATTGGCCAGGTAGTAAGGAGCATAAGCCTGTGTGTACCCTGAATCATGGCAATATGTTGCTGCCCAGTAGTGAGCGTATGCCGTGACATCGTTCAGGTAGTTGTTGTCGCGTTCGAAGTAGGATGTTGCCGAGACGAGTTGTGCGAAACCGAGGTCGGCGTCGAGCGTCAGTGAGAAAATGTCGTACTTGTCGTCGCTCCATTCATCATGGAAACGCACTGTCTGCAAGTCGCCGACATAAGGGTCGTAGTAATTGTCGGCGCCTGATTCGGTGTTTTGGTGCGTATAACCGAATGTTGCTGACCAGTTGTCGTTGATGTTCCAGAGCAGCGAAGCGCGCGCGCCAAAAATGTCCGACTCATTCCAGTCTTTCTCGACCGATGCCGCGTTGTCCAGCGTACCGAAGCCGGATGGGTAAAAGCCAGGGCCCTGTAGCGCTGATTCATCGGGTGTATGACCGTATACGTTTTCAATGAAGCCGCCGTCGTGGTCATTGTATCCGACCAGCCGCAGGGCGAGTTTGTCGTCAACGAGTGGAATATTGAATACGAGCGAGCCGCGGTAGCTGCCTTCGCTCTGGTCGCCGCCACGAAGTTCGCCGTCAAACACGGCTTCATAGGCTTCGGTGTTCGCCTTGTTCGTGATAATGCGCATGGTGCCGGCTTGAGCATCAGAGCCATACAGCGTTCCCTGTGGCCCTGACAATGCCTCGACACGCTCGACATCTACGATACGCACACCCGGCTGGCTGCCGGTCGTGGTGATGGATATTTCATCGAGATAGACCGATGAGGTCGACTGGGCGATATAGCCCGGTCCCGTGATTGCGCCACGGAATACGATGACACTGGAACTGTTGCTGTAGGTGACTACGTTAACCGATGGCGTGAAGCGTGCGTAATCTTCCATTGCCTTGGCGCCCATCGCGGCGAGCGTGTCCTGCGACATGGCCTGAATCGCAATGGGAATGTCTTGGGCGGATTCGGTTCGTTTTCGTGCTGTTACCGTGATTTCTTCGAGCAAACCGCCGCTTCGGGACGATTTGTTCTCTTCGGCGTCTTGTGCCAGAGCGTTCTGGCCAGGTGCCAGGGCAGCCGTGATGGCGGCCGCAATAGGAGTGAGTGCCAGCTTGTTGTCTGAGCCCATAAATCGTTCCCCGCGATTACAATGTGTTGTTGAGAGGTGTTCTTAAGCTGCTAACAGCTCTCAATTTATTGTAGTCAGGGACGAACCACAAGCGCTTTCATCTGCACCAAAACAGGCGCTTACTTATGCCTTTTTGGTGCAATTTCCGGGGAACCACTTAATTGGTCATACACCCCGGTATAAGTTGTTGAAGTTCAACCATATATGGTCAGTCTGCTTCGCAGGTGGCCGGGCCGCTACCGTGAATCAGGTTGCGGGTGTAACCAAAGGGCGATCATTTTGCGGCAACTTTTCCAGTAACGGTTGCAGAATTTCGATCAGCGTTTGCAAATTGCCCTCGTAGTTGCGCCAAAGGTTTACAGAGCTGGAATAAATAGGTTGCCTGACCTGTTCAGAACTCGCGGTTTTAACGGCGCGTTCGGTTTCGTGAAAACGCAGGCAAGCGTCTTCAAACGGCAGGCCACAAAAGTCGAGCAAGCGGTGCACCTGCTGTTCGAGATTCGCGACTACTTCTTCATAGTGCACGTCGAGCACAAAGCCGGGCAGCACCGAGTGCCAGTGATCCATCAGCCGCTGATACTCGAGGTAATACTCGCCGAGTTCGACAATGTCGTAGCTGAACGGCTGGCCGCTCGCAAACAGTTGCTTGAAACTGCCAAGGCAGCTATCCAGCGGGTGACGCCGCGCATTGATGATCTTCGCATTCGGCATTGCAAGCTTGAGCAAGCCAATAAAGACAAAATTGTTCGGGTTCTTGTCGATGAAATAGGGCGCGCCAGCCCGGTACTTTGCTGTGCGCCCGATGTATTCATTGCCCAGTCGCGCCCAGCCGCCACGCTGCAAATTTTCAGTGATTTCCGGAAAGCGCTGGTCGCGGCGCGCGCCCCGGCGCAGGCCGCGGACCACTTTCGACAGATCACTAAGCTCGTGCGTGCCATCGACCTGGCTGTGACTCGCCAGGATTTGTTCGATTAGCGTCGATCCGGAACGCGGCAAGCCGACGACAAAAATGGGTGCCGGGTGAACGTCGGGCCCGCCAGCCTGCGCAAGAAACTCTTCGGTAAACTGCTCTACGATTCGATCGTTAGTGCTCTCGGTGTCGACCGGGTCATAAGACTCAGTTTTGCGTCGCACGGCATTGCAATCGGAAAAGTGTGTAAACGCGCGATCAAATTCCTTGCGGGCTTCAAATTCGAGGCCCAGTGCATTATTGATTTGCACGCGCGACTCGTCGGACAGGTCTTCGCGGGTCAGCAGGGCCTGCATGGCATCGAGTTCCGCATCACTGAAGCGAAAGGTCTTGAGGTTTGCCAGGCTCCAGAAAGCTTCGCCATGATCGGGCTGCAAAGCTATGCATTCGCGGTAGGTGGCGACAGCTTCATCCTGCTTGCCGATCGTTTTGAGGTGATGCGCCATGCTGCACAGGGCGCCTGCCCGCGAGGGGTCGAGCTGCAGGGCTTTGCGATAGGTTGCGATGGCTTCGTCGTGCTTGCCGGCGACCCCCAGCACGCTGCCGTACACCATGTAGGATTCCGCGCGCTCCGGCGCGAGTTCAAGCACCTTCTCGGCGCACTCGATAGCGGCGTCAAAGTCTTCGAGGTGACGCTGCACATTTGCCAGGTCAACCCAGGCGCGCGGGTAGTCGGGCGCGAGTTCTGTCGCACGCTGCAGGAAAACAGCGGCTTCACGGTAACGCTCGTGCGCCGCGGCGATACCGGCGAGCAAGCGACAGGCTTCGACGTGGTCGGGGTCTTTGCGCAGGATGCGCCGGTAAATTGCTTCGGCTTTTTCAGGCGCACCGCTGCGCTCAAACTGTTCGGCTTGCCGGATTTCATCGGCGTAGGCCATCTGGCTACGGCGCAGTCGCTCATTTTCTGCACCTTCGCTGGCCTGACCGGAGGCAACGGCGAGCTGACGCGTCTTTTCAATCTTCCTTGCCGTTGATCGGCGTGCAGGATCCAGACGTTGTACCTGCTCATAGGCCGTCAGCGCCTCGCTCAGGCGGCCCTCAACGAGCAACAAGTCGCCATGCACATCAAACGCGTTGGCAAAGCCCGGATACAGGCTAAGCGCGCGCTCAACCAGCTTGCGAGTCCGGCCAAGACGACGCTCAACAAGGTTTGCACGCGCGGCAAGACAGAGCAGGTTGGCATCGTCGGGGTTCGATTCAAGCCCTTTCTCGGCGGCCGTTGCCGCACCGATTGCGTCGCCGTTGCGCAGCAATGCATAGGCTTCATCGAAGAGCTTCTTTTGTGTAGTGAGGTTGCTGATGGTGCTGGCCTTTGTGTGCGATCCCCCGGTTATGGAAACCGTGGCAATTGCTCTATTCGTGATTTAGCGTCGATTGTAATATCAATCCCCGGTATCGTCTTCGACAATCATTCCCGCGGGATATTCCGCGGCAGCCAATTAAGGATCGCATGAATACATTCAGGGATGCCGCCCGGCAAAAGGAATTTGTCCTGTCGGCCGAGCTTTTTCTGCGGCCCGAGTCAACGGCCGAGATGCTTGCCCTGCAATGCCGGGAGTTGCAGCCTTACGTCGACGGCGTATTGGTGACAGACAACCAGGGTGGTCAGCTCCATATGTCGCCGCTCGCGGCCGCCAGTATCGTGCTGGCCAATGGCGTTGATCCCGTCGTACAGCTGGCGTGCCGTAACCGAAACCGGATCGCACTGCTCGCCGAACTGCTGGGTGCGGCGGCACTTGGCGTGTCCAGTTTGCTACTGATTCGCGGCAACCGGGTGCCGGAAGGCTTCGAGCCACGGCCCAAAGCCGTGTTCGATGTCGATGCCGCCGAACTGATTTCCATGGCCAGCAAGATCAAGTCGGACGAGCATTTGCCGGGCCTGCCCGATCTTTTTGTTGGCAGCGTCATTACGCCGCACCAGCCCAAGAGCGGCTGGGTGCCGGAGAAAGTAACGACCAAGGCGAACGCCGGTGCGCAATTTGTGCA
>JAUHZT010000101.1 GCA_030425905.1 Gammaproteobacteria bacterium | reverse complement strand
ATAATGGGGTTGAATGCCAGCAGGCGGATCGCCTCCAGTTTTACTGCGATCTCGCTTGCTTCATTGAAGTAACCAAGCGTCGCCAGCAACGCCCACAGCAACAAACAAGGGCCAAGCACGGCTAGCGCCCCGCCCTGGATAACCGTCTCGCCAATATAAAATGTCATGGCAATAGCAACCACGAATTGCGCCATGACATAGCGTCGCACGCGACGTGCCGGCTGCGGGTCAAACTTTCTGAAGGTCTTGAGGTCAGCCGCGGCTGCGGGAAACCGGGTTGCCACGTCGGCAGGCCGCCAGCCCGTGCGACGGAACCAGATAGCGAGCTTGTCACGCCAGCGACGCGTGCGCCTGGCATCGAACCAGAGGTAGTTGTAAACCTGCAAATTGGCCCAGAAAGGATTCCAGCTCGCGAGGGGTTTGCGGACGCCGAAGATGACAGGCTCTTTGCTGTTTTCCTCGGCGTAGGTGCCGAACAGGCGGTCCCAGAGAATAAAAATGCCGCCATAGTTCTTGTCGATGTACTGCGCATTCTGTGCATGGTGCACGCGATGATTCGACGGGGTTACTAGAATGCGGTCGACAATGCCCAGCCGGTCTACGAGCTGCGTATGTACCCAGAATTGATAGATAAGGTTGACGCCACTGACCGTGACCAGCACTTCGAAAGGAAAGCCGATAAGAAACAGCGGCAGGTAGAATATCCAGCCGAACAGGAAGCCGCTGCTGGTCTGACGCAACGCCGTGGTGAGGTTGTAGTCTTCGCTCTGGTGATGCACCGCATGTGCTGCCCAGAGCACCGATACTTCATGGCTGCAACGGTGGAACCAGTAGTAGCAAAAGTCCCAGGCCACGGCGGCGACAATCCACAAAAGAATGCCGCGCAACGATGCATCGAACCAGCTCAGGGGCATATCGATCAGCGCGAAGTTGCGCAGTACGTAACCCCACACTAGTACCGGCAGCAGTTTCGTGAAATAACCGAAGGTTGTACTCAGGATACCTGCGCTCAGACTGTTGATGGCATCACTGGCACGGTAGTACCCCGTGCCCTTGTAGCGATCAAGCAGTAATTCCAGCGCGATTGCGAGCAGAAAAAACGGAATGGCCAGGGCAATCAGATCCATCTCGCAATAGTAGCAATTTGCGGTAAGCTCCGGCCCGACTTTATACGGGAATTGTCATGATCAACCAGAAAGAACTGAAACTTCTCAAAGCTTCGCTGGACACCCTCGCCGAGGGCTACCAGACACTACCGGACTTCACACCGGATTTCGACGAGGTTGAGGCTGCCGGCATTTTGCAGACCGTTGCCCGGCGCATGCAGGACAATTACCCGTATTTCCATCCGCTGTATGCGGGCCAGATGCTGAAGCCACCGCATGCCATCGCGCGTGTCGCTTACGCGATGTCTTTGTGGGTAAACCCCAACAATCACGCGCTGGATGGCGGCAAAGCGAGCTCTGCGCTGGAAAAGGAATGCGTCGTTGAGCTGGGGCGGATGTTTGGCTGGGACCAGCCGCTGGGGCACCTCACAGGCGGTGGCACGATGGCCAATCTGGAAGCATTGTGGGTGGCCGGTCGCTTGCACCCCGGAAAACGAATTCTGGCCTCCAGGCAGGCGCATTACACTCACAAGCGCCTCAGCGAGGTGCTCGGCCTGCCGTTCACGGCTGTGGATGTTGATGACAGTGGCCGGATGCAGCTCGAACATATTGAAGAGCTTGTTGCCAAGGGCGACGTCGGCACTATTGTCGCGACGATGGGCAACACGGGCCTCGGCGCCGTGGATCGTTTGCCGGCCATTCTCGATCTCGCCGTGAAGTATGGGGTACGCGTGCACGCCGATGCGGCCTACGGTGGCTATTTCGGACTTGCCAGCACGCTCGCGCCGGAGACACGGGCCGCGTACGACCGACTGACCGAGGTCGAGTCGATTGTTATTGATCCGCACAAGCACGGCTTGCAGCCGTACGGTTGCGGTTGCGTGTTATTCAGAGACGCCGATGTCGGCCGCTTCTACAAACACGACTCGCCGTTCACTTATTTCAGCTCAGCCGAACTGCACCTTGGGGAGATCAGTCTCGAGTGCTCGCGCCCTGGCGCATCAGCGGTTGCACTCTGGGCAACTCAGCAACTGCTACCACTGGCGCCGGGCGGCGCTTTTGCACAAGGGCTTGAACAAAGCCTCGGCGCCGCACGCACTTTCCACGAACGACTGGCGGCCAGTGACGATTACCAGCCATTGATGAATCCCGAACTGGATATTGTGGTGTACATGCCGAAGGCGGACGATGCGCAAACAGCGAGCAAGCGCACACGCCACGTGTTTAGCTCGGCGGCGGAAAAAGGTCTGCACCTTGCAATGATTGAATTGCCCGTGGAGCTGGTCACAAAGTTTGCGCCGGAACTCGTCGCGAATGCGGAAACCGTAACCTGCCTGCGTTCGGTGCTGATGAAACCGGAGCACGCAGACTGGCTGGATCAGATCATGACGATCCTTGCAGCAGCAGCGCAAGAAGCCCGCGAGTGACCAGCAAACCCAGGTAGAAGCAGGCAAAGCCGCCACCGAGCGTTACGATGAAATAGGAGAATGAGGCCAGCACCTCGTTACGTTGCAGCATTGCTGCCATCTCAAGAACAAACGACGACAGTGTCGTGAAGCTGCCGCAAAACCCCACGGCAAACAGCAGCCGGTAGTGTTCAGGAAACAGTCCGGACTCATGCACCCAGTTCGAACTCGCGATGAACTGGGCGATGACGCCCATGACGAGACAACCCAGCAGGTTCGCGCTCAGCGTTCCCCACGGGTAAGTCGCGTTGCTTTGCAAACCGAGATGCAGGCCGTAGCGGGCTATTGCGCCAAGCGCACCGCCGACGGCGACAAACGCGAAAGACCAGGCGAACGAATGCATGGCTTAGCTTATGCCGAGCCGCGTGCGGCAGTCCCTGTACTCCTGCTCAAGGCGCAGTACAAGGTCGCGCGCAGGTAACACGGCATCTATGTTACCGACGCCCTGCCCGGCGCCCCAGATGTCCTTCCATGCCTTCGCATCGCTTTCATCGCGTTTGCCGAAGTCCATGTGTTTGGCATCTGTCACGTTGAGATTCTCGGGGTCCAGTCCAGCGCGCTCGATGCTGCCGCGAAGATAGCTGCCGGGCACGCCCGTAAAATACGGTGTATACACGATGTCCGCGGCAGAGGACTTCACCACCATGTCCTTGTACTCGCCAATTGCATTTGCTTCAGCGGTCGCGATGAACCGGGTACCGAAATAGGCAAGATCGGCCCCCATCGCCTGCGCAGCGAGAATATCGCCGCCCGAAGACATAGACCCGGAAAGAATGATGGCACCATCGAATTCCTTGCGAATCTCTTTAACAAGGGCGAACGGACTCAGCGGCCCGGCATGCCCGCCGGCACCCGCTGTAACGGCAATGAGTCCATCAACGCCCTGCTCAATGGCCTTGCGCGCGTGCCGCATACTGATCACGTCATGAAACACGAGGCCACCGTAGGAATGTACCGCGGCGACGACATCGGCGGGCGGCCGCAGACTGGTGATTATTATGGGCACTTCGTGCTTGACGCAGGTCTCGAGATCTTCCTGCAAGCGCGTGTTACTCGCGTGCACGATCTGATTGACGGCAAACGGCGCTACTTTCTCGTCGGGATGTGCCGCCGCGTATTCTGCAAGAGACGTCTTGATCTGAACGATCCACTCTTCCAGTGCCGTTTGCGGCCGCGCATTGAGCGCGGGAAACGATCCGACAATGCCCGCCTGACATTGCGCGATGACCAGTTCGGGGTTGGACACGATAAACATCGGTGCGCCAACCAGTGGTATTCGCAGCGAATCCTTGAGCGACTCCGGAAGTGCCATGCAGTCTCCATTCCAAAATTGAGCGAGCGCCGTAAAAGCGCAGGCATGCTATCACAGCCTAATTCGTCGATTCACTCCGAGCCATACGAACAACTGTTACGCGCGTTCCTGGCACCTACCCGAACGAACTTTCGACGCGCGTACGATGCGCCGTTCGCTACTCGACGGGTTCGCTGATGGCCAGGTCAATCGTCCTGGTCTTGTCGGGCTGCACGCGGGTGGCGCCGAACCAGTCGCCGGCCGCGGCCGCCGGATTCCCGCTCACCGAAGCCCGCACGACAATCTCAAGCTCGCTAAAGGCCGACAAGTTGCGGCCGGGAAGCATAGAGTCCTTGTCACCCAACGACACGACTTCCGGCAGGTCTGCCAGCGTCCGGCGCGTCACCGCAATGGGCGGCGCCGGTTGGTTCGGGTCACGCGCAATAACGAACACGGTAGCCTGTTCCGGCAAGCCGGCGCGCGCCGCATCGCTGAGCGAAATATTGACAGTAATAACCGGGTCGGCCGAATCCGATGCAGCGCCTTCTCCCGGCGCGGCCAAAGCAGCAGGTTGGCCACCGCGCCAGAGTGATATCCGTTCAACGAGTATGTTGCGCACCTCATCGGGCGGATTGGTTGCCAATAACTTCTCCCAACGGTCTGCCGCCAGTGAAGGGTCGCCCCGATTGAACGCGCCGATTCCTGCCCAGAACAACGCTTCCGGGTGATTGGGCGCAAGTGCCAGCGCGTTCTCAAACACGGCAATCGCTTTGCTTGAGAGTTGCTGCCCACCGATCTGCGCCAGCGCAACGCCGAGATTAACGAGCGTTTCCGCGTTTTGCGCGTCTTCGAGCGCCACAGCTTTTTCGTAAGCCTCGACGGCCGCCGGGTAATTGCCGAGCGCCATGTAGGACCGGCCGAGCATCTTCCAGCCATTGGTGTCGTCAGGTTGCGCCTTTAGCCGTTCTTCCAGTGACCCAACCATGGCGCCAACATCGGGCTGCTCACTTGCACCCGATGGGACCTCCGGGCGGCCCTCGAGATAGTAAAGGCCGGTGGAAAAGCCAACGACAAAAACGATAGTGAGCGCCGTTACCACGCCATTGCGCGACAAATTACGTGTCAGCGGCAGTACCGCAAAACCCGTTGCGAGAAGGCACATTAGCGCCAGAGATAACCAGAGCATTACTTATCCTTGCGCGTGCGCGTCATCGTCCGTGGAAAGCTCAAGCGCCTCATCGTCGATAGGCAGAGACATCCGTCGCCTGAGTATTCGTACGAGCAGGAACACCCCGCCCAATACCAGTAACGCCGGAGCCAGCCAGAGAATCAGGGTTTTGCCCGACAGGCGCGGACGATAGAGCGCAAATTCACCGTAGCGTTCCACGAGAAAATCGTAGACTTCCTCGTCCGACTTACCGTCGGCCAACAGGCCACGAATCTCGCGCCGCAGATCAGCCGCAAGAAACGCGTTCGAGTCCTTGATCGTCTGGTTCTGGCATTTCAGACAACGCACCTCGTCAATAATCTTTTCGTAACGAGCCTGCAAAGCTTCATCTTCAAACGCGGGCTCAGTGTCGATGCCGGCGGCGACCAGCGACCAGAACAGCAGCACAAGCGCGAGAGCCTGCCTCATGATTCGTCACCCGTGACTAGCGCCAACAAGGGTACAAAATCGCGCTGCCATATAACGGCATCCAATGGCCCCAGGTGTTTGTGCAACACGACTCCCTGTTCGTCGACGAGAAAAGTTTCCGGCGCACCGTAAACACCCCAGTCGATACCAACGCGCGCATCGGCATCAAAGCCCGACGCTACGTAGGGATTGCCGTATTGCTGTAACCAGCGCAACGCGTCGTCGCGATTATCACGCCAGTTGATGCCGTAAATGGGAATTGCGCCCGACTGGGCAAGCTGCATCAGGTAGGCGTGCTCTTCACGGCAACCGACACACCAGGTTGCCCAGACATTGACGAGAGTTTTCTTGCCAAGCAGATCGTCGCGGCTCACCGTTTTTTGCGGATCTTCCAGATCCGGCAATTCGAAGGCCGGTGCCGCTTTGTCGATAAACGGTGAAGGCAATGCGCTGGGGTCTTTGCGCAGGCCTATCGAAAACATCACCATGAGTGCGATAAACGCAACGATAAGGAAGATATAGCGCAGCATCATGCACCCTCCGCCGCAGGCGTCGCTGCAGGCACCTTAACGCGACCGTGCGCTGGACCTCGGTAACGCCGGTCGGTTGCGGCAAGCAAGCCGCCGAACGCCATGATCAATGCGCCGAGCCAGATAAAACGTACCAGCGGCTTGTATTGCACCCGCACACTCCAGGTGTCGCTCCCAATCTGGTCGCCCATTGAAATTAGCAGGTCCCTGTTCCAGCCGGCTTCGATGCCGGCTTCTGTAAGCCAGCTCTTCTGCACCAGGTATTGCCGTTTCTGCGGTCGTAGCTGGCCAACAAATTCACCATTGTGACGCACATCGACCACCGCCTCGCGCGCAAGATAATTGGGCCCCTCTACGTCGATAACGTCCTGCATCTCGAACTGGTAGCCACCGGCACTGACCGCACCACCCGGGCGCAAGGCCTGATCGGTCTCAATACTGTAGGCGGAAACCACGGTGACACCGAGCACAAACACGCCGACGCCAAAATGCGCGACCGACATGCCGAGCGCTGAGCGAGTCAGGCCAGCGGCCCCCTTCTCCCTGCGCCATGAGCGCAACGGCTGGATCAGCGAGCTGCCCATGACCCAAAACGCACCGACGCTGCCAACGAACATCAAGACGCCCGCAGTGCCGTAAAACAGCAATGGTACGCCTATGCCAAGCACCAGCGCGGCGACAGCCGGCAGCCACAGGCGGCGCTTGAGCGGCTCGAACGCCTGGTTGCGCCAGGCCATGTGCATACCCAAACCGAGCAAGTACAACAGCGGGATCATTGGAATTGCAAACGCAATTTCGAACCACGGTGCGCCGACTGAAATCTTGCCTGCATTTATCACATCCGCGATCAGCGGTGCGAGCGTGCCGAGGAAAACGAGCGCCGCTGCTATTACCAGGAAGATATTGTTCAGCAACAGGAAAGTTTCTCGCGATAACGGCCTGAAGCCAGCTTCGGAATCGAGTGCAGGTGCCCGTATTGCAAACAGGACGAGCGCTGCGAAAATGACGACGCCGAGGAATGCCAGGATAAAATAACCACGCGTTGGATCGCTCGCAAAGGCATGCACCGACACAATGATACCGGAACGCACCAGGAACGTTCCCAGCAGGCTCAGCGAGAACGCAGCAATAGCCAGTAACAGCGTCCAGCTCTTGAACAAGCCGCGCTTTTCAGTCACTGCGAGTGAATGTATCAAGGCTGTGCCGACCAGCCAGGGCATAAACGAGGCGTTCTCAACCGGGTCCCAGAACCACCATCCACCCCAGCCAAGTTCGTAGTAAGCCCACCAGCTGCCAAGGGCGATACCGAGCGTCAGAAATAGCCAGGACACCGTTGTCCATGGCCGCGTCCAGCGTGCCCACTCACGATCGAGGTTGCCACTGATCATGGCCGCGATGGCAAACGCAAACGCCACCGAGAAACCCACATAACCGACGTATAAAATTGGCGGGTGGATCGCCAGGCCGGGGTCCTGCAACAGCGGGTTAAGGTCTGCACCGTCGATGGCTGCCGGAGAAAGACGCTCAAACGGATTGGAAGTAAGAATCGTGAACAGCAGGAAACCCACCGACAGGAATCCAAGCACCGACAGCACCAGAGCGACGAATGGCTGCGGCAGACGATTACTCAGCCAGGCGACAGCGACTGTCCAGGTCGAAAGAATCAGAACCCATAACAGCAACGAACCTTCGTGCGCAGCCCAGGTCGCCGAGACCTTGTACATGGTTGGCAATGCAAGCTGGGAATTTTGCGCAACGTACAACACCGAGAAATCGTCCGCGAGAAACGAGGCAACAAGGCAGACAAATGCGAACGCGACAAACAGAAACTGGCCAGTTGCCGCGGTGCGCGCGACGCCCATCATCGCGGGCTCCTTGCGAAAATAACCCACTAACGGCAGCAGGAACTGGCACAAGCCCAGGGACAGCGCCAGGATCAGCGCAAAGTGACCTACCTCGGGGATCATCCTGTCAGGCACTCCGTACCGGACTCGCGCAGCGCGGCGGTCTTGTCTTCGACGTGTTTGGCCATCGATTCGGCGACTTCGGGGGCCATATAGTTCTCATCGTGTTTCGCGAGCACTTCATCGGCTATGAACACATTCTGCTCCATGCGCCCGTGGGCAACCACCCCCTGGCCTTCGCGGAACAGGTCCGGCAACACACCCGTGTACTCGACCGGCATTTCGCAGCGCAGGTCGGTGACAAGAAAGCGTACGTCCAGCGACCCATCTGCCCGCTCGATACTGCCTTCGACCACCAGCCCACCGACCCGGAAATTGCGCTCATGCGGGTATTCACCGGCAATAACTTCGGAAACACTGACGAAAAACATCATGTTGTCCTTGAAGGCACGCAATGTCAGTCCTGCGGCGATCGCAAGCCCGGTGACCGCAAGGCCGACCGCGAGCATACGTTGTTGTCGAGCTTTCACAGATGATCCTCCAAGGCCTTGATTCGCACTTCTACCTCCCTGAACACGCGGCGAAAACGCCGCCGCGCACGCCACTCATTGATAGCCAGCACAGCAAATGCGAGTGCAAACGAACTCCACACATAGATGCCATAACCACCCATTGCCAGTTTATCCATTAGCGGCGCCCTCCGGGCGACAACACCAGTTCCTTGACCCAGCGCGTGCGTCGCTCACGACGCAGCACTTCAGCGCGAATGCGCCGCAATAACATGGAACCAAATACCAGTGATGACCCAAATATCATAGCCAGCAAGGGATACAGCATGGCCGGATCCATCGCGGGCCCGCCTTCGCGCACAAGCGTAGGTCCCTGGTGCAGCGAACTCCACCACTCAACTGAAAAATGAATAATCGGTACATTGATGGCGCCAACCAGCGCGAGCACCGCACTCGCCTTGTCGGCTTTTGCCGTGTCATCAATCGCGCTGCGCAGCGCGATGTAGCCAATGTAGAGAAACAGCAGGATTAATTCGGACATCAGGCGCGGGTCGCCCCACTCCCACCAGGTGCCCCACATGGGACGCCCCCAGATGGAGCCCGTGGCGAGCGCCAAAAACGTGAACGTTACGCCTATGGGTGCCGCACTCGCCGCAACGGCATGCGCCAGTTTCATGCGCCAGATAAGGCCGATACCACCGGCAATCGCCATGATCATGTAAGCCATCATCGAGAGATAGGCTGCCGGCACATGGACATAGATGATACGAAACGCGTCTTTTTGCTGATAGTCGGCAGGCGCGAGGAACAGGCCGGCGAACACGCCGTAGGCGAGCAACGCGTAGCCCGGGATTGCAAGCCATGGAATCAGCGTCTTGGCCACCCGAAAAAAATGCGGTGGCGATGCCATTTTATGAAAAAAGGTCCACATGGGCGGGATTCTACTCGTTACTGATACGCAATGCGGCAGCCGTGGCGAACGGTGCCAAAGATAGTGCGCCAACGGCGTAGGCCGCGAGCGCGAAAAGCCCCATCGAATACGCGTCGCCGGCCGCCGCAAGCGATACCGTCCGGGTGCCGAAAATGAGTACCGGCATCGCCAGCGGCAGAATCAGCAGGCTCAGCAATGCGGTGCCCCGGTGCAGCCCGACGGTGAGCGCAGCGCCTACCGAGCCGAGCAAACTCAAGCTGATGGTGCCCAACGCGAGTGTTGTCATCATCACCCAGATCGTGCCGGGCGGCAGGCGAAAGGCAAGCGCGATCAGGGGACTTAGAACTACCAGCGGCAGCCCACTGGTCAACCAGTGCGCCGTGGTCTTGCCGAGCGTCAGCACAACAAGCGGCTGCGGACTGGCCAGGAGTTGCTCGATACTGCCGTCCTCATGATCAGCGAGGAACAGGCTGTTGAGTGACAACAACGTGGCCAGTAGCGCGGCGACCCACAACACGCCGGGTGCCGCAAAAGCCAGTTGCTCAACACTCGGGCCAATGGCAACTGGAAATAATGTACAAACCATCGTGAAAAAGAACAGTGGATTGAGCACATCCCCCGGGCGTTTCCAGGCCAGCAACAGGTCGCGTCGCAGCGTGCCGAGCAAACCGGCTAGCAGGCCGGGTATTTGCGTGCTCTGCTGACTCATTAGAGCGTCACCCGCCTGGTCGGGGCGTCAACTGGCACCTCCTGGTGAGCAGCCATGATGCACAGGCCGCCGCTCTCAAGATGCTCCGTGACGATGTCGCCCAGCAGTGTGCGGCCCTCGCTGTCGAGATTAGTGAAAGGTTCGTCCATGAGCCAGATACTGGCTTGCGCCAGTAACAGCCGTGCGAGTGCTACGCGGCGCTGCTGCCCGGCCGAGAGAGAGCGCAACGGCAGCTTGCGTAAACGCAGCACGCCGAGTCGCTCGAGCGCTGCGTCTATGTCCTGCGAGCGAAATGCCCGCAAAGCTGATTCGAAACTGAGATTTTCAACCGGTGTCAGGTCAGGCTTGAGCCCGGTCCGGTGGGCGAGCCAGACAAGATCCGCGAGGAAGGCCTGGCGTTGCGCGCTGACCGGCGCACCCTGCCAGCGGAATTCACCCGTCTCGAGTTCCAGCAGCCCCACGATGGCTTTGAGCAAACTTGTCTTGCCGCTGCCGTTGCGGCCCTCGAGCAACAGCAACTCGCCCGCATCGAGCGCAAAGTCGAGCTCACGGAACAAGCAGCGCTCGCCGCGTATCAGCGTCAGGTTGTGTGCAGAAAAAAGGGGGCTCAAGGTGCTGGGTCCTGGGTTCGCTCATCAGTGTCAGATCGTGCAAAGCATGACTTCTGACTTTATTTACATAATCTTACACGGCTTTCTTAATCTAAAATAGAGTTTATTAGCGCGTCCCTCTGATAAGTAAGGAAACGGCAAAATAGGCTTTGAACCGGTCATAACGCAATCGTAGACTTGTCGACCCGACATAATTCGCCAATAAGAAAGCGTCGGTGAGCTAAGCCTACAGAACAATTCGAAACGACACTTGTAGCGAGTTCATAGTTATGGATCTAGCCTCGGCTGGCCTCAAAGAACAACCTTTCCGTACGCACGGCAAGCCGCTGTCGATTATCTCCTATGCGGCGTACGATGCCGCGTTAGCTGCTCTCGAAAAGGCCTGTTTGGCACAATCCGGTGTCAGCCTGTTGCAAGGCCCTGCCTTGTCTGGCAAGACCAACCTGATTCGTGAATTCGTTGCTGGCCTGCCCGACGAACGCTCTGTCGCTATAGTTGACGGCGCCAACGTCAAAGCCATTAACCTCCTTGAATCCCTCCTGCGCCAATTCGGCTACGTTGTCGAGTTCAATTCGGCCTCTGAATTGCTCGCCATGCTGCGCGTCTTCACGCTGCAACAGGCCGCATCGCAGCAGCCGCCCGTCATCATAGTCGAGAATGCGCACGCACTGAACCCAAGTACGCTACGTGCGCTGGCTGAGCTGGCCGGCCTGATGGTCCGCCAGACATCGGCGGTCCGTCTCTTTCTTGTCAGCGACCGTCCGTTGCGCTCTGTGCTGGACGGCGACGAGTCACTGCAAAGCCTGCAGCGTGTCGCGCTCGATTATCATTTGCGCCCCATGAGCCGCGCGGATGCAACCCGCTACGTTCACGCGAAGCTGCACGCAGCCGGGAGCGCATCGCCCGAAAGTATTTTTCCGCCGGAGGTGTGCAGCGAGTTATGGCGTGCGTCAGGCGGCTGGCCGGGGATCCTTGACCGGGTGGCCTTGCTGGCACTGGCGAAAGCCCCGCAGCTACCCGTCTGCATCGACAATATTGAACGCCCGGCCCTGCCTACCGGCACCTGGGAGGGACCGGCCCAGGACGAAGCCGAAGCGGCGAGCGAGCCGACGGCAGCGCCCGTATTGTTCATCTCCCACAACGGGGAGTT
>JAUHZT010000233.1 GCA_030425905.1 Gammaproteobacteria bacterium | reverse complement strand
GCAAATGCGATGTCCGCGCTGCCGGTGGCGAGCGCCAGAATGAACACCACCGCTGCCATGAGCAGCAGGGCCAGCAGTAGTGTCACGTGTTGCGCGTTTTGCAACGTATTCCCCGAAATTGAAAACCGCATTAGTGTAAAGTAAACGCCAGTTAGAGTTTTTAAATCGGTTGCTATGAGCAACGACTGGATCGACGATGAGGGATTCCGTGCCAACGTCGGGATCATCCTCACCAATGACAGCGGCAAGCTCATGCTTGGCGGGCGCGTAGGCGCGAAGGGCTGGCAATTTCCGCAAGGCGGCATGGCGCCCGGCGAATCGGCCGAAGCCGCGATGTTTCGGGAGCTTGAGGAAGAGGTGGGGCTCACCACGTCCGACGTCGAGCTGCTTGGCGTAACCCGGGACTGGCTCCGCTACCGTCTACCGGAAAAGTTCGTCCGCAAACACTCGCAGCCCCTGTGCATCGGGCAGAAGCAGCGCTGGTTCATGCTGCGGCTCAGGACCTCGGACAAGAACGTGCGCTTTGATCGCGGCGATGAACCGGAATTTGATCGTATCCGCTGGGTCGAGTACTGGCGTCCCGTCAACGAGGTGATCTATTTCAAGCGCCGGGTGTATGCCAGTGCCTTGCACGAGCTCGGTTCGACCGCCTATCCGAACCCGATGCCGCGACCGCCGCGCTGGTGGCCCAAACGCTGGCGCATTGTGCTTGATAAAGAGCCTGCGCGCGCCGGGTCAGCGGACGGCAATGATCGCTAAAACGGCCTTCAGGCGGGTTTAAGAATCGCCAGCAGCACGATCACGAGCAGAAAAAATACCGGAATCTCGTTGAACAGCCGTAACCAGCGGCTTGCCGACGGTGCCTCTGCGGCGCGCAGCCGGCGGATCCAGTGGTAACAACGCAGGTGGTAGACGACCAGGCCCGCAAGCAGGGCAAGTTTGATCTGAAACCATCCCTGGCCGAGCAGGCTGTGATTGATGCCCAGTAACAACAGTCCGAACACGGCAGTCAGTACCGCACCGAGTGTCATCATGACAAACAGGCGTTTTTCCATTACGCAGAATCGGGCTCGGCCGACAGTGTCAGCCGCCTCGGCATGGTAGATAAACAGCCGTGGCAGGTAAAACAGCCCGGCAAACCACGTCACCATGAAGGCAATATGCAAAGCCTTGAAAATCAAGTAGTAAGGGGCCAGTGAGCTCATAGCCGCAGAGCATAACGAAGCCCTGTTCCGCGTACAAATGGTTCCTCAGGAACGTGACGTGGCGCACTTCTGTTTGCCCGGCCAGCCAAGTAACATAACGTGCTTCGAAGTTATGCACAGTTGCGTGAAGGAGCCGAGTGGCAAAGTTTTCGTCAGCAGCGTCCGCCGCTGCGAAGCGCACCATTGTCATCCGTGTGGTTCTTGCGGCCCTGATTCTCGGTGCCGGCTACCTGGTATTTGAGTTCGGGCGTATCCAGGCGGGATACAACCTGTTGGCGGCGGCCGATGAACGGGATTTTTTCGAAGAACAGATTGCCCGGCTGGAGAATGACAACCTGGCGCTCAATGAGCAGATTGCCCTGCTTGAGACACACCGCAACATTGATCGCGAAGCCTACTCCGAAGTGGAGTCCAGTCTGACAAAGCTGCAGGCCAAGATTCGCGAGCAACAGGATGCTATCGCGTTTTATCGCGGCATTGTTTCACCAGCGGATGGCAAGTCAGGTTTGCGCGTGCAAAACTTCAACCTGACCCGGGGTGCTGTAGAGCGTGAGTACAATATTCGCATTGTCCTGATCCAGGCGATGAAGCACGATCGCAAAGTGTCGGGTAATGTGCGACTGAGAATCGCCGGCATTGAGAACGGTGAGCCGAAAACCTATAGCTATAGCGAATTGCGACCAGCAGACGCGGAGTCAAAATGGTCGTTTTCATTTCGCTACTTTCAGGACTTCGACCGCCAGGTGGTGTTGCCGGACGGTTTCGAACCCGAAACGGTTACCGTGTCGGTGGAGTCCAGAACCAGCTCAATTGCGAGTATTGAAGCGAGTTACCCCTGGCTTTCGAGCCTCGGTTGAAACCTTGAATTTTGAACGACTGACGGCATAACCGTCGGCAAGCGGAGAAAACAATGTTCGGTCGAAAGAAAAGCAGACATAACGTGGCCAATACGATTGTTGGCACGGAAACCCGCATCAATGGCGACATACATTTCTCGGGCGGCTTGCATGTCGACGGTATCGTGCACGGCAACGTGTCAGCGGACCCGGACAGTGAGGCCTCGATCAGCCTTGCGGAAGGCGCAACGATCGACGGCGGCGTTACGGTCCCTTACGTGCTGCTTGAGGGCATTGTCAAAGGCGACGTTTTTGCGAATAAACGCGTCATTTTGGGATCAACCGCACGCGTCGTAGGCAATGTGTATTACAATCTGATTGA
>JAUHZT010000100.1 GCA_030425905.1 Gammaproteobacteria bacterium | reverse complement strand
TAAAGCGGAGCAAACCGGGCACTGCCCGGTTTGTGAGCCATTCGGCCGAGGAATCACCGGAGCGCGGCCGCCTTGCGCAAGACCTAAAGCCCCGGGGGCTCGGCCGTCCTTCGCATAAGCCTGGTTTGACGAAGTTGCACCATCTCGCAAGAGACTAGAGCATCTTCACCAATAGCCAGGAAACAGCGGGTTTGTTACTTGATGACTCGCAGGTGAGAGCGTGCGCGGGTAGATTCGATGTCGTCGGGCCGCGTATCGGTGCTTGCTGTGGCGGGTGCCGGCGCATCCAGGCTCTCTTCGTTGTCGCTGTCGTGGGAGAAGATCATGCCCTGTCCGGTTTCGCGGGCGTAGATACCCAGCACTGAGGACATTGGCACCCAGACATCGAACGGAACACCGCTGAAACGCGCCCGGAAGCTGACGAAGTCGTTGGTGAGCTTCAGGTTATGTGCGGCGGTATCACTGATATTGAGAATGATCTTGCCATCCTTGATGTGCTCGGTTGGAACCGAGACGCCATCAAAGGAGGCATCCACTACAATGTGCGGCGTATTGCTGTTGTCACTCATCCATTCGTGCATCGCACGAATGAGGTAAGGACGTTTTGAGCGTTTGGAATTAGACACAATAATGCTGTCGCGCGTGATTCGGGCCTGCGTTCAAGTCTAGCACCGTTTTCGGCGCAAGAATGAAACATGACATAAGCTGCATAAACAGCAGCCTGTTACATGCGCATTTCCTGCTCAAGCTCGGTAAGCGACTGCTGGAACGAACGGCGCGCAAAGACGCGCTGCATGTACTCGTCAATTGCTTCGAACTCATCACCCAGGTCAATCCCGTAGACCGGCAGGCGCCACAGTATCGGCGCGATACTGCAATCAACCAGGGAGAACTCGTCGGACAGGAAGAACGGCTTGGCGCCAAACAGGTCCGCACTTTGCAGAATGCTTTCGCGCAGCATCTTCTTGGACTTCGTGCTGAGCTTTCCGTCATTCACATCAGCCTCTTCTGCCAGCGAGTACCAGTCTGTTTCTATCCGGAACAGCGCCAGTCGAAACTGTGCGCGCGTCACCGGATCGACAGGCATGAGCGGCGGATGCGGAAAGCGCTCGTCGAGGTATTCGATAATGACGCGCGAGTCGTACAGCGTGAGGTCGCGATCCACCAACGTTGGAACCGTGTGATACGGATTGAGATCCATCAGGTCCTCGGGCAACTCCGGCCCATTGACGCTGGCAATCTCAATATTGATATTCTTCTCAGCCAGGACCAGGCGGGTCCGATGACTGTGAATATCGGTGGGCCGTGAGAACAAAGTCATCACGGAACGTCGGTTGGCTATCACTGCCATTATTTTACGTCCTTCCATATTTGTTTTTTCAGCATCCGGGCGATGATCAGGAAAAAGATCAGATACATCAGCACCCAGACACCGAGCTTGCGACGGTCAGAGCGCACAGGCTCCGCCACGTAAGCAAGAAAGTTCGTTGTGTCCTTCACGAACTCATCGTAGTCCTCAGCGTCCAGCGAACCTGCTGTGACCGGTTCGAAACCTTCAAAGTGATCCGTTACCGCGACCACATTACCTTCGGCGTCTTTCTCTTCGTGTTGGCTGTACACCGCATTCTGGAAGCCCTGCAGCGACCACAGCACATGCGGCATGCTGGTTCCAGGGAGCACGGTGTTGTCGACACCGGTCGGGCTTTCCGGATCCACGTAGAAGCTCTTGAGGAACGTATAGATGTAATCCGCACCTCGCGCACGCGCCATCAAAGACAGATCGGGTGGTGCCGTGCCGAACCAGCGCTCGGCATCTTCAGGCTGCATCGAGACGTTGATTGTCTCAAAGGTCTTTTCGGCATTGAACATCAGGTTGTCGATCAGCTGTTCGTCGGACAGGCCGAGGTACTTGCCGATTGTCTTGTAGCGCACGTATTTCGCCGAATGACAGCCCGCGCAATAATTCATGAAATTGCTCGCACCGCGTTGCAGCGAATTTACGTTACCCGGATCAATACCGGATTTCTCCAATTCGATTTCACTGGCGGCGAATGCATTGCCTGCCACTAGCGTGAGCACGATCAGGAACAGTCTGGGGAGTCCAAAATTCATGGCGGATGCTTTAGTCATGATAAACCACCCTTTCCGGAACCGGCTTAGTCTTGTCAATACTTGTGTAATAAGGCATTAGAAGGAAGAAGGCGAAATAGACCACGGCGAAAATACGTGCCGCGACGACATACACACCTTCAGCCGGCTGAACGCCAAGCCAGCCGAGCGCGAGGAAACTGATGGTGAACAGCGTCAGCGCCATCTTGTACAGCCAGCCACGATAACGAATCGAGCGCACGCGTGAGCGATCCAGCCACGGCAGAAACAGTGGCAGAATCACCGACGTACCGAACAGGATGAAGCCCCAAAGCTTGTCAGGCACGGCCCGCAAGATCGCGTAGAACGGCGTGAAGTACCATACCGGCGCAATGTGCTCCGGTGTCGCCCGCAGGTTCGCGGGTTCAAAATTCGCATGCTCAAGGAAGTAACCGCCCATCTCCGGCGCAAAAAACACAACCGCCGAGAAAATCATCAGGAACACGATGATCGCGACCAGATCCTTGGATGTGTGGTACGGATGGAACGCGACGCCATCGAGCGGCACGCCCTTTTCGTCCTTGAGCTTCTTGATATCGATGCCGTCCGGATTATTCGAGCCGACCTCGTGCAACGCGACGATATGGACAAAAACCAGGCCCACCAGCGCCAGCGGCAACGCGATAACGTGCAGCGCAAAAAACCGGTTCAGTGTGATGTCGGAAATGGAGTAGTCGCCGCGAATAAACTCGACAATGCCGTCACCCACGACCGGTATCGCTCCAAATAGCGAAATAATGACCTGGGCACCCCAATACGACATCTGGCCCCAGGGCAGCAGATAGCCGGCAAAGGCTTCAGCCATCAGGACGAGGAAAATCAACATGCCGATAATCCAGACCAGCTCGCGCGGCTTCTTATAGGAACCGTAGAGCATGGCGCGGAACATATGCAGGTACACCACAATAAAAAAGAACGATGCGCCGGTCGAATGCAGGTAGCGAATCAGCCAGCCCCACTCCACATCACGCATGATGTATTCAACTGACGCGAAGGCCTCTGCCGCCGACGGCTTGTAATTCATCGTGAGGAAAATGCCGGTGAACAACTGCATGACCAGCACGACCATCGACAGCACACCGAACACGTACCAGATATTGAAGTTCTTCGACGCGTAGTACTCGGTCGCGTGGTACTTCATGGTCGACGTGAACGGGAACCGGTCGTCGATCCACTTCATCAGGCCGCCCTTCGGTTTGCCTACTTCCGCTTCAATTCTTGACATCAGGCTGCTCCTGTATCCTGACCAATCAGCAACAGGTCATCTCGTACAAATCGGTAGGGCGGAACGCGTAGATTAGTGGGCGCCGGCACCCCCTTGAACACGCGCCCGGCGAGGTCAAACTTCGAACCGTGGCAAGGACAGAAAAAACCACCGTTCCAGCCGTCCGCCGGTCGCACCGCGAAATCTTCGATCGGGGCACAGCCAAGATGGGTGCAAGACCCTTCAACAACCAGGTATTCCGGTCGCACGGCGCGCACTTCGTTTGCCGCATAGGCCGGCTGCTGCTCCGTCTTTTCCGAATGCGGGTCTTTGAGCTGGTCGTCATTGTCTGGCAACAGCTTGAGCATTTCCTCTTCCCGCCGCAGGACAAACACCAGTTTGCCGCGCCAGAGTACGCGCACCATTTCACCCGGTGCGAGCGAACCCAGCGGCACTTCAACTGGCGCACCCAAGGCCTGAGCACGTGCGCTCGGCTTGAGTGACGACAAGAACGGAACTGCTACGAGCCCGACACCGGCCAATCCGGTGACTGCAGTAGCAATAGTCAGAAAATGACGTCGGTTGCGATCAATCTGATCCATTTCGTCGTCTGTCATCAGGCACTCCCATACGCCCGGCTTTGGAAAGTCTGTTGTGCGGCCCGTTGGCCGGTTTATTGTGCAGGCTTTCTGTCAGCGCGTTTTTGCTTTAGTTCGAAACTGGTAGATTTGCAGCAGCCCCGGATTCCCGTCAGGATGTCGGTTACCCAGGTACTTGGTGCGGGTCAATTCCGCATTATACACGGCGCCCGTCGAACTTGGCTAGCGGCCAGCGACAACAGAATAGGTACGAAGCCCAGGTTGAGGCGGAATTGAAATCAGCAGTCGCATTTTTCTTGCAATCGATCGTCGTCGGGCTCGCCGCGGCGTTTCTCGTCGTTCTGGTCCGTCCGGACCTGCTGCCAGTACTGCGCCCGCCCCCGGCGACACCGGCTTTCAGCTATGCGGACGCCGTGGATATCAGCTCGCCGGCCGTCGCAAATGTGTACACCAAACGGCTGGTGCAGGACAGCGAATCCCCCTCGGCGCGCACGAGATTCCGTGTCAGCACCAATTTCGCGTCCGCCGTGATCATCGATCCGGAGGGTTATCTCGTCACCAACTACCACGTGGTGGCCGAGGCCGCCGAAATCCGGGTGCAGCTCAGTGACGGCCGCATTGCGGAACCGCTCACCGTCGGAGTGGACCGGGAAACCGACCTCGCCCTGCTGAAGGTCGAGCTTGGTCCCTTGCCGGCCATTCCGCTGGGCAGTTCGGCCGGGCTGCGAATTGGCGACGTGGTACTGGCGATTGGCAATCCTTACGGACTGACCAAATCGGTTACCCAGGGCATTGTCAGCGCAACCGGACGCGGGCTGCTGGACCTTGTCACCTTTGAAAACTTCATCCAGACCGACGCGGCGATCAATGCTGGCAACTCCGGCGGTGCGCTGGTGAATGCCCGCGGTGAGCTGGTTGGCATCAATACCGCCGTACTGGCGCAGGATTCCGGCACCGAGGGCATTGGTTTTGCGATTCCGGTGGACCTCGTGCGCGGTGTCGTTGACCAGATCAAGCAACACGGGCGCGTCATTCGCGGCTGGATGGGGCTGACGCCCGATGACCTGACCAGCGCAGAGCAGGAAGCGCTGGGCCTCGACAACAATATCGGCATTCTGTTGCTCGCCGTGCATGAAGACGGGCCGGCAGCAAGGGCCGGACTGCAGCGCGGCGACATTATCCTGTCAATGAATGGCGAGCCAATCCAGTCCCGCCGCCAGGCGCTGCTCATTGCGGCGAGCACGAATCCGGGCGATCAGGTCAGGGTCGTCGGCATGCGCGACGGAGAACGCTTTGAAAAATCGATCGCTGCCGGCGAGCGGCCGGAAATATTGGGCGCCGACTAGAGCGCCGCAGACTGCCGCTCTGCCCACTCCTCGGGCGTAAATGCCTGAATTGACAGCGCATGTATCTCATTGCCCACCAGGGCTCCGAGACTTTTGTATACGAGCTGATGACGGGCGATCGAACGTTTCCCTGCAAACTCGCTGGCAACCACCAGCGCCGCAAAGTGCGTATTGTCGTCACTTTCAACGCGTACCTGGGCGTCTGCAAAAGCGCTTCTGATGAGCTGTTCAATTTCCGAGGGCTGCATTTGGACGTTCTCGAGTTCAGTGGGAGCGGAAGTTTACCCAAAAGCGGCGCCGCGTTCGCAACAAATGCGGCTTAGCTATGCCTGCAACAGTTTGTGTATTATACGCCGTTCGAATTGGGTCACCGGTCAGTTAGACGGCAATGATCCTACCCCTGACCATCCTGGACCCTCACAAACAACATGCTGGTTAACACTTTGCAGGTAGTTGGCGGACTCGTACTTCTTATATGGGGTGCGGACCGTTTCGTACATGGCGCCGCCGGCGGCGCGCGGCAGCTGGGCGTGGCCCCGTTGCTTATCGGCCTTACCGTGGTTGCATTTGCCACCTCGGCGCCGGAAATCCTGGTCTCCGTGTTCGCCGCCGCGCGTGATCAGACAGGCCTCGCGATTGGCAATGCGATCGGATCCAATATCATCAACATCGGACTGGTGCTCGGCTGCACGGCTATGCTGCGCCCGATTGAGCTGCGTTCGGTCACCCTGCGCCGGGAGATGCCAGCCCTGCTCGCGGTCTCATTGCTGACCGTTTCCCTGTTTCTCGACAACTACCTGTCGCGCATCGACGGGTTGGTCATGCTGACCGGGCTCATTATTGTCATGGTCTGGATGACCCGTCTCGGCATGCAATCTTCGGACAACGACCCGCTCGTCGAGGACTTTACGGCAGAAATCCCTGAGCATCTTGGCATGCGGGCGGCCATCCTGTGGTTGCTCGTCGGGCTCGGCTCGCTGCTCGTGGGTGCCCATTTTCTTGTTGACGGCTCCATCGACATTGCGCGCACGCTCGGCGTGAGCGAAGTGGTTATCGGTATCACGCTGGTCGCATTTGGCACGAGCCTGCCAGAACTGGCGGTTTCCATCGTGAGTGTGCTGAAGAACGAATACGGCCTGGCCATCGGTAATATCGTAGGCTCGAATATCTTTAACCTGCTGGCGGTGATCGGTGTTGCAGCCGCCATCAGCCCGGCCGCGGTCGCGAATGAGGTACTGTCCCTGCATATGTTCGTCATGGTGGCCTTTACGCTGGTCCTGTTCGCGATGACCTACGATTACGAAGGCAAGAGCGAGCTCTCCCGAATTGAGGGCTTTGCACTATTTGCAGCCTATATTGCATACGACGCCTACGTCGTGCTGCAAAACGTTTAAACTAGCGGTGTGCCACTAGACAACGCAGAACTGCTCGAACTCGCACGGGAAACTCTGGACATCGAGGCCCGCGCAGTGTCGCGCATGAGCTCCCGGCTCGACGATAACTTCGCGGCCGCCTGTCGGCTGTGCATGGCAACCCCCGGCCGCGTGGTCGTGACCGGCATGGGCAAGTCCGGCCACATAGCCTCAAAAATAGCCGCCACCCTGGCGAGCACGGGCACGCCCTCGTTTTTTATGCACCCGGCCGAAGCAAGCCATGGCGACCTCGGCATGATTACCGAGCAGGATCTGCTGCTTGCCATCTCCTACTCGGGTGAAACCGAGGAAGTGCTGACCATCCTGCCGCTGGTCAAACGCATGGGTGCCCGGCTGATAACGATGACCGGAAACCCTCAATCGACGCTGGCTCGCGCGGCGGATGTACACCTCGACGTTGGCGTTTCGGAAGAAGCCTGCCCGCTGAACCTCGCACCCACAGCCAGCACCACGGCCACGCTGGCCATGGGCGACGCGCTTGCCGTTGCGTTGCTCAAGAGCCGTGGCTTCACGGCGGAAGACTTCGCGCGTTCTCACCCCAGTGGCAGCCTCGGCAAACGCCTCCTGTTACGGGTAGCAGACATCATGCGCAAAGGCACGGAGATGCCGGCCGTCGGGCCCGACGTGCCGCTGCGGGACGGGCTTATGGAGATGACCCAGAAGGGTCTTGGCATGACCGCGGTGGTCGACGAGAACCGCAAAATACTGGGCGTGTTCACCGACGGTGACCTGCGCAGGGCCCTCGACGAGGGCGCCGACGTTCGCACCACGACCATGCGCCAGGTCATGCATGCAAACCCGAAAACGACCGGTGCTGACATTCTTGCAGCCGAAGCCGTCAATGTGCTCGAAGAAAACAAAATCACTTCGCTGCTGGTCGCCGATGACGAGAAAACCCTGATCGGCGCGCTAAATGTGCACGATCTTTTTCGCGCAGGAATAATGTGAGCAAGAGTGAGGAGAAAGATATCGAACTCGACATCAGGCTGGTTGCGTTCGACATCGACGGCGTTTTTACCGACGGTCGCTTCTACCTGTCAGATGATGGCGTCGAGAGCAAAGCCTTCAATACGCAGGACGGCTTCGGCATTCGGCAACTCTTAAAAGCCGGTATTGAAGTTGCTGTTATAAGTGGCCGGCGCTCCGCTGCCGTGGAAAAACGTATGGCCGAGCTCAGCATAACGCACGTCATTCTGGGCTGTGCCGACAAGCCGGCGGCGTTCGATGAACTGACGGCCAGACTGGGCATTTCGCCACACGAATCAGCCTACGTCGGTGACGACATCCCCGACCTGCCCTTGTTGAGCAAGGTTGGACATTCGTTTGCGGTTGCCAATGCGGTTTCGGCAGTACGCGAGTATTGCGACTACACAACCACAGCCAGCGGTGGCTACGGGGCAGTTCGTGAAGTCTGCGAATTCGTTCTCGCACACCGCAGCGAGCAGAAATGACGCCAAGAATGACCGCTTTGTTCGTACTGTTGGTGCCGGCCGCTATCGCAAGCTGGTACCTGTCACGCAGTGGCGCGCAAAATGAATCAGCACAACGGGCAAGCGAACCGGCGCATCGCGGCTACTACCTCAAAAACGCGCGCATCCTCGGCACCGGTACTGACGGTGCGCTGCTCTACGAGATTCGTGCCAGCAATGCCGAACAACAGGCCGACGAGCGCATTGAATTTTCAAATGTGGAGATTGCCTATACCCCTGCCAGCGACGTGCCATGGTCAGTGCGCGCCCGAACCGCCACGCTGTACCCGGACCGGCCGCGCGTTTTCCTCGAGGGCGATGTCCGCGCTTCGAGCAACAATGGCTTTTCGGGTAAGGAAACCGAAGTTCTGACTCAATCCATGGCGCTGGACCCTGAGCAGTACACGGCGGAAACAGAAGACCGGGTTTATATCCGGGTCGGCAACCAGACGCTGAGCGGAACCGGCATGCTAGCATCGCTCAAAGACAGCCAGCTGGAAATCAAATCCAACGTCAGCGGTCGTTTCTCACCGTGACATTTTTGCATTTAAGAAACCGAATGAATCGAATATCCGCTACTGCTCTGATCGCGTTATTTCTGTTGCCGGCACTGGCGGCTGCGCAAGTCAATACGCTCCGCCAGGACGTGATAATCGATGCCGAAACGACGGGCTATGATGGCAAGTTGTCGATGCTGCAGTTTACCGGGCTCAGGCTTACGCAGGGCGGTACCAGCATCGCGGCTGATATCGCACATGCCAGCGAGCTTGATTTCGACGACAGTGTCTGGCGTTTTTCGGGCAATGTGGCGTTCGACACCGATCTTGGCAGCATTCGTTGTGACTCGGCTGACCTTACTTTTTCCAATTTCGAGTTGCAGGTAGCAACCATTGAGGGTTCACCGGCCACCGTGGAGTTCAAACGTGACGACAGCGACGAAGTGTCGCGCGCGAGCGCCAACAAACTCCACTACAACGTCGCCAAGGGCATCATGGAGTTTTCCGGCGACGCCGAATTCTCTGAAGGTGGCAACCGCATTGCGTCGCAAACCATTGTTTACAACATATACGAGCAACGCTTTTATGCGGCCTCCTCGGGCAGCGGAGACGACCGCGTTAAGGTTACCTTCACGCCACCCGACGATGGCGCCGGTGAACTCAAGCCGCCGGATGACAGTGCCGTCCCCGAAGACGGGGCGGATGTACCGGACGAGCAGCCATGAGCATCCTGACAGCCCAGGACATTTCCAAGAGTTACAAGCTGCGCAAGGTCGTTAAAGACCTCTCTCTTGAAATGAAGAGCGGCGAAGTCGTCGGTTTACTTGGGCCTAATGGCGCGGGCAAGACAACGGCCTTCTATATGATCGTCGGACTCGTGACCGCCGACAGCGGCAAGATCCTGCTCGATGGCCAGGACCTGACCAGCCAGCCAATGCATGTGCGGGCCCGCCTCGGCGTTGGCTACCTGCCGCAGGAAGCGTCCATCTTTCGCAAGCTCACAGTTGAACAGAACATCCTGGCGATCCTTGAGAACCGTGACGATCTGAATCGGGCCGGTCGCGAAGAAGAACTTGAAAAACTGCTCGACGAACTGCATGTCGGACACGTGCGCACCAGTCTCGGCATCAGCCTTTCAGGTGGCGAGCGCCGCCGGGTGGAGATTGCCCGGGCGCTGGCCGCCGACCCGCTTTTTGTCCTGCTGGACGAGCCATTCGCGGGTGTCGACCCTATTTCAGTACTTGATATTCAAAGAATTATCAGGCACTTGTGTGATCGTGACATTGGCGTCCTGATCACCGACCACAATGTTCGCGAGACCCTCGGAATTTGCGGCAGAGCCTATATACTCAGTGATGGCAGCCTGATCGCCTCGGGCTCGCCCGACGAAATTCTGGAGAATCAGCACGTTCGAGAAGTGTATCTCGGACAGGAATTCAAACTCTGATGCACACTGACTCAATGAACGCTATCGAACGACCTTGATGTTGAAACCTTCACTGCAGCTAAAACTCGGGCAATCGCTGACCATGACGCCGCAGCTGCAGCAGGCTATCCGGCTGCTGCAATTGCCTATCCTCGACCTGAATGCGCAGATCCAGGACGCCCTCGAGGAAAACATCATGCTGGAGATGGAGGATCTGCCCGACGTCCCGAAGACGACGGCCGATTCGACCGTCGAAATCGAGACACTGAAAGCCGAGGACAACTGGCAGTCGCGGGCGGCCGATCGTATCGCTGACAGCGGCTGGAACGGCGAAGGTCGGCCGGTCAGCGAATTTGAGGACGAGTCGGGGCAGACGCTGCGCGAACACCTGCTCTGGCAGCTTGAAATGGAAAACTTTACGCCGCGTGAAGCCGTCATTGGCGAAGCGCTGGTCGATGCGATCAACGACGACGGTTATCTCACGGCGTCCCTGGAAGACATTCAGGCCAGCATCGATGCGCAGGTAACGTTTGATGACATTGAGGCGGCGCTGCAGAAAGTACAGACGCTCGACCCGGTCGGGGTGGGCGCACGCACGCTGTCCGAATGCCTTGTCCTGCAGTTGCAGCAACTCGACACCGACACGGCAGCGCGCGATCTCGCCATAGAAATCGCCAGGTCGCACCTGGACCTCGTCGCCACACGCGCCCATGGAGAATTGCGCCGGACCCTGCGCGTTAACGAAGAAGAACTGCATGACGCGCTGGCGCTCGTAAAAAGTTGCAATCCGAAACCCGGACTGACGGTCAGCCCGGCAACAGCCGAATACGTCATCCCCGATGTTTTTGTGCGCAAGATCGACGATCGCTGGCAAGTTGAAATCAGCCCGACGGGCGTCCCACGTCTTTCCGTTAACCAGACTTACGCAAAACTGCTGCGCGGCAGCGGCGACCATGGCGTGTTGCGCTCGCAATTGCAGGAAGCGCGCTGGCTGATACGCAGCCTTGAGATCCGCAATGAAACATTGCTCAAGGTGGCCACGTGCATCGTTACTCGACAAACCGAATTCCTGGAACTTGGCGATGAGGCGATGAAGCCAATGGTGCTCAAAGACGTGGCTGAGGAAATCGGCATGCATGAATCCACGATTTCGCGCGTTACCACCAACAAGTACATGCATACGCCGCGAGGCGTCTTCGAGTTCAAGTATTTCTTCTCAAGCCACCTGAGTTCGGCCACCGGCGAAGACCAGTCATCCACCTCAGTTCGCGCAAAAATACGCCGGCTGATCGGTGCAGAGAACCCGCGCAAGCCACTGAGCGATAGCAAGATCGCGAATCTCTTGTCTGAAGACGGAATCAAGGTTGCCAGACGTACGGTGGCGAAGTACCGTGAAGCTATGAACATTGCGTCGTCCAGCGACCGCCGCGAACGACCCGAAACCTGATTTGGTCAGCAGCCAGGAGGCTATTCCCCACTACAAATCCCTATTGAATCAACAATTCGTGCTTTCTATGGAAAGCCGTGTGACGCGAAGAAGAGGAGACAACTATGCAATTGAATGTTTCAGGCCATCACGTAGAAGTAACCGACTCATTGAGAGGTTATGTTCAGTCAAAAATTGAACGGCTGGAACGTCACTACGACCTTGTATCGGATGTGCACTGCATTCTCACCGTTGAAAAACTCCGCCATAAAGCGGAAGCGAAAGTAAACGTTAATGGTGGTACGATCTTCGCGGAAGACACTGAAGAAGACATGTACGCAGCTATCGACGGCCTTGTCGACAAACTGGACCGGCAGGTTCGTAAACACAAGGAAAAACTCGTCGATCATCATGCCAAAAACACCAGCAAACGAGACTTCGAGTAAGCCCATGTTCAATCTGTGTGACCCGATGTCAGTTTGCAGCCTACACCGGCTCAAAGCCGACAGGTTCTGCCAGACCTGAGCCGGGTCACACAGAAATCAGGCACCCCCCAATGCCAATC
>JAUHZT010000099.1 GCA_030425905.1 Gammaproteobacteria bacterium | reverse complement strand
CGGTGTATTCGTGTCGTCACGCTCTTCTTCTGCCGGCGCCAGTTCTATGCAATCAACCGCGTCAGCATGTGTTGTTGCCAACGGTAGCGCCATCACCAGTGCTTCATCAGCAACATCGATCAGGTTAACCGTATCGCCTGGCACTTCCCACAACTCATACCCTGCTGGCACCTGCTGCTCATCGAGCGTCTCGCCTGCAACCGAAAGCAGGATATTCACATCCGTAAGCAGCGGCCATTCAAACACGTTCAGGCACCGCTGGCATACCGCCGGCAGGCTAATTTCGAGCGCTGCGTGCAACTTCCACGTGCCGTCGATTCCGGGCATAGGCGCAAATGCGAGTTCACCCTGCACCGTCCGCGCACGCCAGTTGGCGGGCACGTCGCGCCCACCCGCCGCGACGAGATCCTTCTCTACAGTCCCGGCAAGTCGCTCGAAACTCGCTAAACTATCAGCAATTTCAATGACTTGCCTTTTTCCGGCAAGCTCCTGCAGAGACTGCCTGTCGAGCGACACATCGGTCATGGCGCGCGCATGATAAGTACCCACGAAGCCACTGTCAAAGTATGCCGGCCTGTTCGCCCAAAAAAACTTCGGCGTCCAGCGCCAAACTCGGTAAACTTCCCCGGTGTTCCGCGCAAGCTGCTGATTCTTTTATGCAAAATCCTTCGGCAAGTCCGATCATCCTGGCCTCCTCGTCGCCCTACCGGCGCGGCTTGCTGGACCGTTTTCTTGATGAGTACGAAACGATCTCGCCCGACGTCGACGAGAGCAATCCGGACAAACTTGAGCCCGCCGAACTGGCCACCCACCTGGCGCGCAAGAAGGCTGAAGCCGTCGCCGCTACGGCACCGCGCGCACTTATTATCGGCGCCGATCAACTCGCGGTGCTTGAAGACCGCGTATTGGGCAAGCCCGGCACGCACGCGAAAGCGGTCGAACAACTGATGGCCGCGTCTGGTAAGACAGTGCGCTTTCTGACCGCGGTATGCCTGCTCGACCCCGTATCACGGGCGCGCTATGAACACACCGACGTTACCTCGGTTCGTTTTCGCCAGTTTGACCGGCGCCTGGCCGAGGCCTACGCACGACTCGATGAGCCGTATGATTGTGCAGGTAGTTTCAAGCTGGAAGGCGCGGGCTTCATCCTGTTCGAATCGGTCAGCGCGGACGATCCAACGGCACTGATCGGCCTGCCAATGATCTGGGTGGCCGACCGCCTGTTGCAGCTAGGCTATCTATTGCCGTAATAAGGTCGCTGCTTCTTCTTCGGCGTATGCGGTAGCGCGTTAGCAAGAAAGGCCTCCAGGTCTTCTGCAAGCGGCGTTGTGAAATGCCTGTCATTGCCACTGTCGTCGGGAAAAGCAATTGACTGCGCATGCAGGAACAGCCGCGGCAAACCTAAATTCTTGAGCTTGCGATTTTCCGCCTCATCGCCGTAACGCTCATCACCGGCCAGCGGGAACCCGGCCGACAGCGCGTGCACGCGGATCTGGTGGGTACGGCCGGTCAACGGCGCGCATTGCAGCAGGCTGTAGTCACCGTAACGCCGGGATAGCTGAATGCGCGTTTGCGCCGGCTTGCCCTCTTCGCTAACGACGACGTGTCGCTCACCGCCCTTTCGATTAGTCACCAGTAACGGCGCATCAATAAGTTGCTCGCCAATTTGCCAGTCGCCAATCGCCAGTGCCAGGTAGTTCTTCTCCACGACCCCGGCACGGAATTTCTCGTGCAATTCGCGCAGGGCGCTGCGCCGCTTGGCGAGCACCAGGCAGCCGGAGGTTTCACGGTCCAGTCGATGCACCAGGGACAGGTCCTTGAGATCCGGGCGCGCATTGCGCAGCAACTCGATCACACCGAAACTGATGCCGCTGCCGCCATGCACGGCGACGCCGGTGGGCTTATCCACCACGAGCAAATGCTTGTCCTCGAATATCACCCGCTCGAGAATCGCCGCCGAGGCCGCAGCCGGTGGTGGCGCCCCGGCCAAATTGACCCTGGCAGGCGGAATTCTCACCTCATCGCCCTCTGCGAGCTTGTATTCGGCCCGCACACGCCCGCCATTCACGCGCACCTCGCCGCGGCGCAGCAGCCGATACAGCCTGCCCGTGGGCACGCCAGGGAGCTCCCGGCGCAGGAAATTGTCGATTCGTTGGCCCGCGAGCTCAGAATCGATCCGGACCTTGCGGACACGGGTCCGCTCGGTGGCAGGTTCAATAGCTGACTTTTCTTGCATGATCAATAACTTGATGAGGGGGAGGCTTGTGGTATATTACCGCCTTGTGAAGCCCCGCGTGAGGAATTGCCAGCATTGGCGGTCGATATCGGCGGACTCGCAAACTAAGGTTTCAAGATTTAGGTTTCAAGTTTATTGAATCATACGGCAGCCATTCCGGCCTCGCTGTCTGACTCCTTAAAAAGACTATTTTATAGGTCCCGCACTCCGCGCGACCCGATTTTATTGGCAGCGAACACGGTTTCCGTGGGGCGCCAATGCGGTAAAACCGTTAGGGAAAGCATGCTGATTCTCATCCGGTTCGTGAATCTCCTGATTCGCGTGCCGAGCATACAAGCAAATAATTGCGTCAGTTTTCTTGCTCGCCACACACCCGTGTGGGCGACGTCCTGCTCTTTTGCCCCAGCCCCCGTCAATCCCCCTGTATCACTGCCCTCAATCAATCTGGAAGTAGGGCAACATGAAAAGAATGTTAATCAATGCAACTCAGGCAGAAGAGTTGCGCATGGCGATGGTCGACGGCCAGCGCCTTTACGATCTCAATATTGAAGGACCCGCTAGCGAACGAAAAAAGGCCAATATCTACAAAGGAAAGATCACGCGCATTGAGCCCAGCCTCGAAGCCGCGTTTATTGACTATGGCGCCGAACGCCACGGGTTCCTGCCTCTAAAGGAAATTTCTCCCGAATATTTCGTCAAGCCGGTTGAATCCGGCAAACCCAATATCAAAGACGTCCTGAAAGAAGGCCAGGACATTGTTGTCCAGATCGATAAGGAAGAACGCGGTAACAAGGGCGCCGCACTGACAACTTACGTCAGCCTCGCCGGCCGCTTTATCGTCCTCAAACCCAACAAGTCCCGCTCGGGTGGCGTTTCCCGCCGTATCCTTGGCGAAGATCGCGACCTGGCCCGCCAGTCGCTCAACGAAGTCAAAATACCCGATAACATGAGCGTTATCCTGCGTACGGCAGGCATAGAACGCACGGCGGAAGAACTTGCCTGGGATCTCGAAAACCTGCTGAATGTCTGGCAGGCCATTCTGGATTCAGTGCTGCGTCGCTCTTCCCCGTTTCTTATTTACCGGGAAAGCAATTCGGTCATTCGCGCACTGCGTGATTACCTGACGAACGAAATTGGCGAAATCCTGATCGACGATGAAGCGACGTTCAAGGAAGCGCTCGAGTTCGTCGAACAGGTTATGCCGCACAATGCGCGCAAACTGAAGTACTACACCGACCCGGTGCCGCTGTTTACGCGTTTCCAGATTGAAACGCAGATTGAATCTGCGTTTGCCCACCAGGTTAACCTGCCATCCGGCGGCAGTATCGTGATCGATCATACCGAGGCACTGGTTGCCATCGACGTGAACTCGGCACGTGCTACCAAGGGCGGCGACATCGAAGCCACCGCGCTGAACACCAACCTCGAAGCGGCAGAGGAAGTTGCCCGGCAACTGCGTATTCGCGATCTGGGCGGTCTGGTCGTTATCGACTTCATCGATATGGGCCCGTCAAAGAATCAGCGCGAAGTCGAAAATCGCCTGCGTGAATCAGTACGGCAGGATCGCGCACGCGTTCAAATAGGCAAGATCACACGCTTCGGTCTGCTCGAGATGTCGCGCCAGCGGTTACGGCCTTCCATCGGTGAGTCGGCCTACCATACCTGCCCGCGCTGCACCGGTTTCGGCACCATTCGCTCCGTTGAATCGCTGGCACTGGCCATCCTGCGCATCATTGGTGAAGAGGCACGCAAGGAACGCACCGCGAAAGTTATCGCGCAATTGCCGGTTGAAGTTGCCACCTATTTGCTCAACGAAAAACGCGACTGGGTGCAAGGCCTCGAAACGAGCAACGATACCCACGTTGTGCTGGTTGCCAACGCGGCACTTGAAACACCGCACTACGACATTCGCCGCGTTCGTGACGACCAGACAGAACTTCCGGAAAATGCCGGTGCAAGCTACAAGCTCGCTGAATCCGAGCCGGTCGCTGATGTACCGCCCTCAATGGAAGAGCGCAAGGTGGCCGAGCAAGCCGCCGTCGGCGTCATCAACCCAAGTACCCCGGCGCCGGTTCGCCCGGTCGAAAAATCCGGTGGCTTCTGGGCCTGGTTGACCGCTTTGTTTAGCGGCGGCGATGGCGACGACAAGAAGAAAAAGAAATCGAGCGGCAAGAAGCGCAGCGCCAAGTCCGGTGCAAGGCGCGGCCGAGGCTCACAAGATCGGGGCCGTGGTCGCAGCGACGCACAGGAAGGCAAGAATCAACGCGGCAAGAAAAAGTCGTCGAAGAAAAAGACCGGCGGCAAAAAGACCCGCAAGCAATCGGCCGAGCAAAACAGGGACGACACGCAGAAGGCGAACAATCCGCGCACTGACGATGCGAGCAGCAGCGAAGCTGGTGGCGACGAGCAGAAGCGGCCGTCACGGAACCGCCGCAGTCGCGGTGGACGTCGGCGTCGGCGCAGCAGTGCCGACCGCCCGCAGGACGGCCAGGAGCAGACATCAAACGCTAACGAAGCCAAGGCCAATGGCGCCGAGGCTAACCCGGCCACATCAACTGCCGACAAGCCTGCGTCTGACAGGCCGCCTGCGCAGCGTAAACGCAGAGCGTCCCGGCCGCGCAAGTCGGCGGCAGATGAGCCAAAACAGGACAATGCGCCCAAAGACTCATCACCATCTGACAAGAGCAACGGCCAGCAGAAGCCAGCCGACGCCGGTCCGCCCCGTGCGCGCACCGATGCCGAGCGAGCGGCTGAAGCAGCGCCGAAACCTGCGCAAAAAACTGACACTCGATCTTCCGAAACGCCTGAGGCGAAGCCGGCTCCAAAACCCGATGCCAAGCCAGCCACGGAGCCAAAGCCCGCAGCAGCGCCGAAGCCGACGACAGAAGCCAGTCAACGCCCTGTTCCTGCTGCAAAGCCTGAACCGAAGGCCGAGCCTAAGCCTGCCGCAGACGCCAAACCCCAGGCACGGCTGCTTCCGTGGGAGCCGGCTGCAAAAACAGCCGATAGCCCGGCGCCTAAACCGCCAGCGGACGCCGGCAATTCTTAGCACTTAGGTTTCGACAGGTACAACAAAAAAGGCCGGGCAGTTTTCTGCCCGGCCTTTTTTGTTCCGCTGACGATAAATCTATTACAAACCGTGGCGAGAACGCAGAACCTGCAGCATTGCGGTTGAAGCCTCTTCAACCAGGTCGAGCACACGCTCGAACCCGGCCGCGCCACCGTAGTAAGGATCGGGCACTTCGTCGACCGACGCTTCGGCAAATGGCAGGAAAAGAGTAATCCGCTCGCGGTGCACCTCCTCGGCCTGCTCGATAAGAAGGCGTTCGTTGTCCCTGTCCATGGCGACAACGTAATCAAAGAGCGTGAAGTCTTCAGCCGCAACCCGGCGCGCGCGAATATCAGCCAGCGAGTAACCACGTTGTTCGGCAGCCGCTTGGGCGCGACGGTCGGGCGGCTCGCCCACGTGGTAGGCATGCGTGCCGGCAGAATCAATATGAAAACGCTCACTCAGCCCGGCTTCAGTGACCACGTGCCTGAATACGCCCTCGGCCGTCGGGGAGCGGCAGATGTTGCCCATACAGACAAACAAGACACCTAATTTTTCTTTACTATCTATCACTTACAGTTCCTTCCTAAGAACTTACATTCACTCTCGGCAACCGCATTCTACGGCCGCTTCCAGCGCCCCAACCATCGCGGCAAGCGCCAGTGCCGATGCAATTCGAGCAAGCAATTCTACAGACAACGAGGCGTTTCGAAAGTGCAGCGACGGCGCCACTCATGAAACCAGCGGTTGGCGGTCGTGGCCCGGCAAACTGTATTCAACCGGGCTGGCGCTGAGCGGACAAACGAAAGCGAGTTTGCACGCGCTTAACTGCAAGTCGGGTTCATCTTTAGCGCCCGTGCCGTACAACCTGTCGCCAACAATTGCATAGCCCAGGTGTGCAAGATGCCGGCGAACTTGATGTTTACGGCCCGTTTCGATGCTTACCTTGAGCAGCGATCGCGCTCCGTTGTCCACTGATTCGAGAAACGTAAATTCACTGATCGCCTCTTTGCCGTCAAGCGCCTGCTCTACGCGCAGCGGACGTGGCTGTGAGGAAAAATCTCCGTTGACCAGCGCCCGGTAATGTTTCGTAACTTCGCGATTGCGAAACAGAGCAGAGAGCTTCGCGGCCATTGTTCTCGTGTGCGCCACGACAATAAGACCGTTCGCGGAGCGATCAAGCCGGTGCACCGTGAAGGCCGAACGTTCGGGCTTCAAGTGCTGCTCTGCCCAACGCACAACCGTGCAATGGTCGCCCCACTTCGAGCCCTGGGATCGCAAACCGAAAGGCTTGTTCCAGACCGAGTACTCGCCCTTGTCTGCGATTAAGCCGGGTTCGGGCGCCTGCTCATCGAGGACGGCGGCGTCATAGTAAAGGTGGATTTCATCGCCGGCTCGTAACTTGCGTTTGGCCCGACGCAGCCGCTGGGTATTGCCGCCGCGCGTTACCCATACCGCCCCTTTTTGCATCGCAAGCTTGATTCGTTGCTTGGACAAGCGGGTGAGTTGATGCAACAGGTCAAGCGGCAGTTCGTCCGGGTCTTCGATCGCACGGTGAACTTCGATTGGGGTGCGCTCCGGACTCATCGGGGCATTGTAGCGTGGAATGCTGCAGCCAAGAGACGGACCCAGCGGCAATGTCCGCCAGTCAAACCCGCCTGGAAGCTTTACCAATTGGTAATAACTAATTGGTAAGAAGAATTTGACGAAATTGGAAAAGACTTCTAATTGACAATTTTGCGACAATTGGTATATAAACTCGTAAGCGGCCCGTTCGGGCACGTCTTTCAGAAAGTTCTCTTAAGGGGGAATTACAATGAACATTCAACATGCGATCGCTATGCTCGCACTATCGGCGACCGCGCTGCCTTTGGTGCCTGCGGCCGTTGCGCAAGACGAACAACCCATCGAAGAGGTCGTCGTAAAGGGCATTCGGGGATCTCTTCGCAACGCTATCGACCAAAAACGAAGCTCGGACAAGCTCGTCGAAGTCATTATTGCCGAGGATATCGGCAAACTACCCGACCAGAACCTCGCGGAGGTTCTCGAAAATATCACGGGCATCCAGATTACCCGTGAAGCCGGTGTTGGCACCGGCGTACAGATTCGCGGTACCAACGCAAACCGCACCGAGATTAATGGCGTGTCGACGGTCGGCTCTGGCGCAGGACGCAGCGGCATCAACTTCGAAGACGTTTCCGCCGCCATTATTGCGGGAGTCGAGGTAACCAAAGCGCCAGATGCAAAGACCATCGAAGGCTCAGTTGGCGGCACGATCAACCTGAAAACGATCCGCCCTCTCGAACTGACGGAACCGCTGATGGCGGTGCGCCTGCAGGGTGAAGACAGCAGCCTCTCCACCGATGGCATCACACCCCGACTTTCCGGCACCTGGGGTGACAACTGGTCCACCAACAACGGCGAGATCGGAGTTGTGATCAGCGCAAGCTATGCCGAGCAGGATGCAACGGCCTTCCGCCCGCGCGTCGATCGCGACAACTTTGTGGGCTCAAATAGCGGAGTTGCCAGTGCCCAGCCATTCGATTTTCTGCCGATCCAGTTCCTCATTCAGGACTACGATAACTACGAGACTGAGACCACGAACTTCGCCGGCACCTTCGAGTGGGCACCGAGTGACAACCTGAAATTCTATTTCGATGCGGTCCTCAATGACCAGGAGCGTCGCCAGGAAAGCTCAAGGATCCAGGCCTCAGGCATCTCGGATCTACGCGATATCGCCGCACCTGATGCTTTTGAGACAGTCAACTTTGGATCATTGGACGGCTCAAGTGGCACGCAGAACCTCGGCAGTATCGAAGCCGCCGTTCGCGGTGTGATCCCGCTTGACGCCGACGGTAGCGACGGCAACCTGCGCTTCTCCGGCGACACAAACTCGCGCCTGACAGATAGCAAGATTTTCAGCCTGGGTACCGACTGGCAAATTAACGACCGCTTCGGTGCACGTGTTGAACTCTCAACGTCGAGCTCCGACTCCCACACTCCGAGCTTCAACACCACGCTTAACTTTATTAACCCGAACTCGCCGCTTGACGCAGCCCAACTGCTGGCAAACCATCAGCAAAACGAGTTGAACGGTAACGAGGACCTCTACGATTCGAATGAGAATGGCACGCCATTTGTCTACGATCTGACAGGCGGCTCCCTGACCTGGGGTATCGAACAATCCGACACATTCAACGGACCAACAACTGCACAGTTACTTGATCCCGCGAACGTTGTACTGCGCGACGTCAACCAGACACAAGACCGGGCCGAAAACGAAGAAAATGCCTTTCGCCTCGATTTTACGTACGACCTGGACTGGTCGGCTATCACCTCGGTGGATTTCGGGTATCGCTACAATGAGACATCCAGCCTCCGGGACGAGGTCCGGGCCAATGTGGGCCTTCGCGAATTTGCAGACAGCCCGACGGGCAACCTGTTCGCAAGTATCCTTGTTGCGGGACCTGACAACTTCAATGATGCCGATGGTCGTGCCCTGTATGTCCCCGATTTCCTGGTCGTTAACCCGGACATGGTGGCCGCAGACCCGAACGGTGTACTGGATGTAATTAATGCGGCCATCGTCGCAAACAACGCAATTACAGGCTCTACCCGCGGTCCAATCAGCTCACCGACATCCAGTACCAGCGCATTCTTTGATATCAAGGAAAAAACCGACGCGCTGTACCTGCAAGCTAATTTTGAAACCGGCATTTTCCGTGGCAATGCTGGCCTTCGTTATCTGCAAACCGATATCAAGTCGGTCGGGAACTCGGAACTTGATGGCGTCGTGACACCAACAACGTCAACCAGCAGTTATGATTTCGTACTGCCCCGATTCAACCTCGTCGCGGACGTACATGAAGACGTGGTTGTACGTGGTGGCTGGTCAAAAGATATCAGGCGCCCCGACTTCGACGATCTGTCGAGCGCGTACACCTTCAGCACGAGCCCGAACCCGGCGGTTGACCTGGGCAATCCAGGTCTCAAACCAGAAGAAGTTGAGTCTTTCGATATCTCTGTTGAATGGTATTTCTCGCCCGCGAGCGTAGTCAGCATTGGCTATTTTCATAAGACCCGCACCGGCCTGCACGTGAGAAACGATGAGAGCCCGTTCGAAGATCCGGTCACCGGGTATCGCGACATCACCGACCCTTGCGAGGCTGGCGGCATCTTCAACCCCATTGCGGATATCAATGTATTCGGCCCTGACCCTGGCGTAGGCGTCTGCGTTCCCTCCTCGCAGACTATTAATGGTGCCGGCGAAACCACGCAGAAAGGTATTGAGATTGCGTTCCAGTACGACCTTTCGGGTTTCGAAGACCGACTTGGTTGGGCATCCGGGTTTGGCGTACTCGCCAACTACACCAAGCAGGAATTCTCAGGCGGTGATTCGTTCCTGAATGCGACGAGTCGTGCGTCGACGGTATTTGCCGCGAACGGCGCCACGAATGTCGACCTTCGTGCGCAATTGCTGGACCTCTCTGAGAACTCCTACAACCTGACGCTCTACTACGAGAAGTACGCTATCTCTGCGCGGATGCGTTATACATGGCGTGAAGCATACCGTTCAGAGGACTTTGGCAGCACGTCGAGCTACCCCTGGGGCTTCCCCGTTGTTCAGGAAGACAGGGGGCAGCTCAATGCCAGCGTGAGCTATGCCGTCAACGACAACCTGGACATCGGACTTGAAGCCGTTAACCTCACCGAGGAACGTGTAGAGCAGAGCTGCGTGAACGAAGGCGCATTGCTGTGCTTCGAAGGTCTTACAGACCGTCGCATCACGTTTGGTGCAAGCTACCGCTTCTAGTACAAGAACAACATCTGTAAAGGCGATTTGGTTCGCTGCAAAAGCCCCGGCCTTCGCCGGGGCTTTTTTTATGATCTTTGTGCTGCAGGCCAAACGCCGTTTACATCGCGCTGCCGCTATCTTCAGGCGTTAAGAGGAAACATCCAGTCGATAACATGTTGCGCCGCCTGCTGCGGCGTCATATCAGTTGTGTTCAAGGTAATTTCGGGATTGCTTGGAGCCTCATACGGGCTATCAATGCCGGTGAAGTTTTTCAGCTCACCTGCCCGGGCTTTCTTGTACAGTCCCTTCACATCGCGTTCTTCCGCGACGCTTAGCGGCGTATTCACAAATACCTCCACGAACTCACCGGCCGGGAACATTTCGCGAACCATCTCGCGCTCGGCGCGGAACGGCGAAATAAACGCCGTGAGCACAATTAAACCGGCATTTGTCATCAACTTCGCAACTTCACCGACGCGCCGAATATTTTCTACCCTATCGGCATCCGTAAACCCCAGGTCCCGGTTAAGGCCGTGGCGCACGTTATCACCGTCGAGAAGGTACGTGTGGCGATTCATGATGTGCAGCCGCTTCTCTACTTCATTGGCGATGGTCGACTTGCCAGATCCGGATAAGCCTGTAAACCAGAGCACCAGCGGTTTCTGATTCTTTAGCGTTGCATGCGCATTTCGGTCGATATCGACGGGCTGCCAATGGATGTTCTGCGAGCGGCGCAGGTCGAAGTGCAACATGCCGGCGGCGACCGTTGAGTTTGAAACCTTGTCTATCAGTATGAAGCCGCCCATCTCACGATTGACGTTGTACGGCTCGAAGACGATACGCTTGTCGGTCGCAACCTCGGCGACGCCAATGCTATTGAGTCGCAACGTCTTGGTCGCAATATGCTCCAGCGAATTAATATTGATCTCGTACTTGGGCTCCTGCACATGTGCCGAGACGGTTTGGGTGCCAATCTTCAGCCAGTAACTGCGGCCTGGCAGCATTTCATCGTCTTCCATCCAGACGATGGTTGCTTCGAACTGATCGGCAATCGACGGCGGATTGTCTGCCGCCGAGATGACATCGCCGCGCGAACAATCGATTTCGTCGGCAAACGTCAGGGTCACAGACTGGCCGGCGACGGCTTCTTCGAGATCCCCATCCATGGTGACAATTCGTGCGATCGTTGAGGTCTTCCCCGACGGAACAACCCTGACTGCGTCACCGGGCTTTACGGTGCCACTTGAAATCTGGCCGCTGAACCCGCGAAAGTCGAGGTTCGGGCGATTGACCCACTGCACGGCCATACGAAATGAGGCTTCCTGATCCTTGTCGAGCTGCAGCTCTACGTTTTCAAGATGCTCAAGCAACAGCGGGCCGTTGTACCAGGGCATGTTGGCTGAACGCTCGGCAATATTGTCGCCCACCAACCCTGAAATAGGGATATCAACAAACGATGAGATTCCGATACTTGAGGCAAACTCGGTGTAGTCGGCAACAATCTGCTCGTACGTGTTCTGATCGTAATCAATCAGGTCCATCTTGTTGACTGCAAGCACTACATGCTTGATCCCGACAAGCTGCACCAAGTAGCTGTGGCGCCGCGTTTGCGTCAAAATGCCCTGCCGTGCGTCGATCAGAATGACAGCGAGATCGGCCGTTGAGGCACCTGTCACCATATTGCGCGTGTACTGCTCGTGTCCTGGTGTGTCCGCAACAATAAACTTGCGTTTTTCAGTCGCAAAGAACCGATATGCGACATCGATCGTGATGCCCTGCTCTCGCTCCGCCGCCAGCCCATCAACCAGCAACGCGAAATCAATGCCCTGCCCCTGGGTGCCGAACTTCCTGCTTTCAGCTTCCAGCGCGGATAGCTGGTCCTCAAATATCATTTTCGAGTCGTACAGCAGCCGGCCAATCAGAGTCGACTTGCCATCGTCAACCGAACCGCAGGTGCTAAATCGCAACCTCGACTTGTGCTGGTGCATCTCAAGATAGGCATTAATGTCCTCGCCGATCAGTGCATCTGTCTTATAAACCGGATCTTTGACGGACATCAGAAGTAGCCTTCCTGTTTTTTCTTTTCCATGGACGCAGCGCTGTCCTTGTCGATGGCTCGCCCTTGCCGCTCGGAGGTTGTCGTCAGAAGCATTTCCTGAATGACCCCCTCCAGGGTCGTCGCTTCACTC
>JAUHZT010000098.1 GCA_030425905.1 Gammaproteobacteria bacterium | reverse complement strand
ACCCTGGCGGTCGTCGGCGAGTCAGGTTCTGGCAAGTCCAGCCTCGTCCGCGCCCTGCTTGGGCTGATGCCGGCAAATAGAGGCACAATCACGTTCGATGGCCGCACATTGCCGCCAGATGTGCAGAAACGCACGTTGTCGGCGCGGCGAGACTTGCAGCTGGTGTTCCAGGACCCGCTGGCGTCACTGAATCCGCAGTGGCGCGTCGCCGACATTGTTGCCGAGCCGTTGACAGTGCACGAGGCAGAACTTAGCCGTACGCAGCGGCTAGATCGTGTCGTAAAAACACTAAGTCAGGTCGGGCTGTCGGACGCCTTCCTCGAGCGCTACCCTCACGAACTGTCCGGTGGCCAGGCGCAACGCGTTGCGATCGCGCGGGCCCTGGTGCTCGAACCCAGGGTGCTCGTCTGCGATGAGGCCGTTGCCGCGCTGGACGGCTCAGTTCGACGCCAGATCCTCGACGTTCTCGGCGAAATCCAGCAAAGAACCGGACTTTCGATCCTTTTCATCTCTCATGATCTCGCCGTAGTGCGGGCCATCAGCCACCGGGTCATGGTGATGTACCTGGGCCGCGTGGTGGAGCTGGCGCCAACAGACGAGTTGTACCGGGCGCCACGCCACCCTTACACACGCGCCCTGCTTGACGCCGTGCCGGTCGCGGACCCGAACGCGCTTCGGGCGAGATCGAGCGTGCGCGGCGAGGTGCCGTCTATCCTTAACCCGCCGGGTGGCTGCCCGTTTCATCCTCGTTGCACGTTTGCCGAAGATCGCTGCTCGATCGAAACACAATCGCTGCGAAAACTGGGCAAGAGCGAGGTCGCCTGCTGGCGGAGCGAGGCTGTCTTATAACGTGTCGGCGGCCGCGGGCGGCGTGTAAGGCAGTTCCCACAGCGAAAAGACACGCGACAAGGCTGACAAGCCCAGCGAGTGACACAGCCAGCCGCTCGCGACAGCTTGCCGCAGCGCCTCGAGCGATAGCAGGTGCACACGAATAGCCTCGCCCTCATCCGGCGCCGGGTCCTGCACGCAGGTGACACCGTCGGCCAGCCAGTGGTGGCATAGATTGTCGTGATACGCGGGATTCGCCTGCACGCAGCCCAGGTAGCGCCAGCTTCCGCCGCCGTAGCCGGACTCCTCCAGCAGCTCGCGCCTGGCGGCCGCCAGCGAATCCTCGCCCGCGTCGACGATGCCGCCGACTGGCTCCAGCGTCAGTTTGCCGACCCCGAAGCGAAACTGCTCGACCATGACGATTTCGCCGGCTTCCGTCACGGCCACAACGTTCACCCACGCGGGTGCCTCCAGCACGAGGCGCTCGAACTCGGCAGACGTCTGCGGGTGGCGCAGCTTGTCAAAGCGCACGCCAAACAACGGCAAGTCCGGCCCGCGCCGGCTTGCGAGTTTCTCCCAGATGAGTTTGTCCTTGCTCACAGGCGGTGCCTCTTCCGCTAGCGGCCCGGCAGCGGGATGGGCATTGGCGCCCCGTTGACGGTCAACAGGCCCTTCTTGTACTCAGCCGCCAGTTCATAATTGTCGCCGTTGCGCCGGAGAAAGCCCATGGCCGCCGCGGACTGAAAGCCCGGGTTGCGGGCGGCGATGTAATCAAACAGACCGGCCGGTATGGAAACGTCCGCGCGTGCCTCCAGTGCCAGCAATAAGCCGGTCCGCGCGAGCGGATTCGCCGCTGACTCGCGCGCAGCCATTGTCAGACTGGAGCGCATCGTGCCTTCGGGCAACTCGAGATTCAGGGTGTCGATATCAATCTCAAAGCCCTTCTCAAACAGCGTCTGCAGGTCATTCTCAATGAGCGCATAAGCCTGCATCGGGTCTTCAATACGGCGGGCTTTCTTCAGCCCCGCCAGCAGGCGGCCGAAGGCAGCGCCGTCAATGTCGGCGGCGCTACCGTGCAGCTTCAAGGTGATGGCATCCGGCTGAGCCGGGCTGTTGATGGAAATGTCAAAGTCCATGTCGCCGTCGACGCGACCGCCACTCAGCCTCGAGTGGCTGCGCAGGCTGAGTGGCTCGAAACGAACGCTCTGCTCAGCCGACTTAAGCCCGACCGACGCGATCGTCAGTGCGAGATCACCCACCGAGAAGCCGAACCCGGTTTCAACGAGGGCGCCAGAAAACTGCATGTCGCCCGTCTCAAGCTGTTCATTGCCACCGGCAATCCGCAGTGCGTCGACCTGTCCTTCAAATTCCATGGTGTCCTGGCTGGCGCTGGTTTTTACCGTGATATCCGCGGCGCCCCAGCTCGTTTCTTCCACGGCACCGGGTTCGAGGACGTAGTGCGAGCTGACCGCACCCGTCAGCCCGACTTGCGTGTACACGACGCCCGGCAATGCGCTTACCTCGCCGTCCGCGTTTTCAATGCTTAAGTGGGAAATGGCACGGCCAAGGCCCGGCAATAGCGAACCCTCGTCGCGATTCATGGAGCTGACCGGAATCAGGCCGTGATCAAGTCGCGTATTGATGATTAGCGCCGGCGTACCGGTTGCCGCAAAGCCGAGCTGCTGGCGCAGGGCGGCACCCGGCCCGGTGCTGGCAAATTCGACCCGGTGTTCGCCCTCGGAAAAAAACCAGCCGCGCTCGAAGCCCGCGGCGGAAATGACGATCTCCTGGTTGTCGTCGGCGGCCCATTCAAGCTGCTTGTCAACCGAGCGCTCTGCCAGATAACCCATCAGGCCCGGCGATATGATGACGATCAACGCAAGCAAAACGAGGCCTGCGACAACACTCTTTTTCATACTATTCCTCCCCCGGCGCCCGGGCCTTCTGTTGCATGCTAGCAAAGCTAGCCGTGGAAACAGCGCGCTTTGTCTGGAATTTGCCGCCAACTGCCACTAACATAGCGCCTCCCGCTGCTCCGGCGTTGAGCCATCAGATCAGCAACGACCCCTAAATTTCCGGATATTCAATTGGTTAGCAAGATGAAAACGGCCGTCCACACAGCGATCCTTCTCGTTTCCAGCGCACTTATTGCGCCTATCGCATTCGCAGAAGGCGATGCCGAGCGCGGCGAAGCGCTTGCCTACACCTGCCTCGGCTGCCACGGCATCGATGGCTATCGCAATGCCTACCCTTCTTACCGGGTGCCGCGACTCGGCGGCCAGAAGGCGGCCTACCTGATTGCGGCGATCAATGGCTACCGGGACGGCACACGCGAGCATGCAACGATGCATGGCCAGGCCGCGAGCCTGAGCGACGAGCAGGTGGCCGATATTGCGGCCTACCTGGCAACGCGCGGCACCGCAACAGTCGAAGCGGGTGGCAGCGACGTTGAGACATTCGAGAAAGCCGCAACCTGCGTTGCCTGTCACGGTCAAAACGGCATCAGCGTATCGCCAGCCTGGCCGACACTTGCGGGACAGCATGAGGACTACATCATCGCAGCGCTGAACCAGTATCGTGATGGCACGCGCAAGGAGCCGGTCATGTCACAGATGGCGGCACCGCTGAGCGATGAGGACGTACGCGTGTTCGCACGTTATTACTCGCGCCTTAAGGGCCTGGAAACGACGCAGCCCGAAAAAGCTGACTGATTGCCCCGGCCAATGCCAGCATCAAGGGCGAGAATAACGACGCTCGATGACGGCATCTCGGCGATCGATACCGAATACGCGCGTCCGATGCAGGACGCGAGTCACCTGATAATCGAGAACGGCCACGGGGCGTTCGTCGATGTTGGCGCAAACAACGCCGTGCCGCTGTTGCTCGATGCGCTGCAGCGCAACAACCTCGACCCGGCCGACGTGGATTACGTCTTTCTGACGCACGTGCACCTCGACCATGCTGGCGGCGCAGGCGTGCTGATGCGCCACCTGCCAAACGCGACCTGTGTACTGCACCCGCGTGGCGCGCCGCACATGATCGACCCGGCGAAACTCATTGCCGGTACCGAAGCGGTGTACGGCAAACAACGTGCACGCGAAATCTACGGCACGATAGAACCGATCGATGCGGCACGTGTGCGTGTCGCCGACGACGGGGAGTGGTTTGATTTTCACGGCCGCCAATTGCAAACCCTGTTCACCGAGGGCCATGCCCGGCATCATTACGTGCTGAACGATCCGCAGTCGCGTGGGGTTTTCACGGGCGACAGTTTTGGTATTTCCTACCGCGAGCTGGACACGGCAGCCGGTGCGTTCATCTTTCCTTCGGCAACGCCGATTGACTTTGACCCAGACGCCGCGCACATCGCCTACGACCGTATAATGGCCTGCAATCCCACCCATGTTTACCTGACGCACTACAGCCGTGTCGGTGACCTGGACCGGCTGGTCAGCAACCTGCACGCAGGCATTGACGCATACCGCTTCATGGCGCTGGAGGTCGAGCACGCTCCGGATCGTCGGGAGAAGTTGCGTAGCCGTATGTTCCAATACCTGGCAGAAGGCTTGCAGCGCCACGGTTACAAGGGCGACGAAGATGCGATGTGGTCCGTGCTCAACATCGATGTGGATCTGAACGCTCAGGGCCTTGATGTGTGGCTCGATCGCCGCAAGAAACAAGCCGTCAACTAAAGTATTTCCGAGGAGCCAGCAGTGGAGCAATTTCGCGCATACCGCATCGATGAGCAGGACGGAAAAATTTCGGCCGGCTTTCAGACGCTGAAGATTGATGACCTGACCGAAGGCAATGTTGTTATCAGGGTCAGTCACTCGAGCATTAACTATAAAGACGCACTGGCCGCCACCGGAGCGGGCAAAATACTGCGGCGCTACCCTCTAAATGGCGGCATCGATCTCGCGGGCGAGGTGGTCAGCGCCGAACACGAGAGCCTTGAGCCTGGCACGCCGGTTCTTGTCACCGGTTGTGGTCTCAGCGAAACCGTTGACGGTGGCTACTCCGAATACGCCCGTGTCGATGCAAACAGCGTGGTGCCGCTGCCTGGCGGATTGACGCCCGCCGAAGCCATGCAACTCGGTACGGCCGGGTTTACCGCCGCGCTTGCGATCCATCGAATGGAGCAGAACGGCCAGTTGCCCGAGAACGGTCCGGTTGTGGTGACGGGCGCAACCGGTGGCGTCGGCAGCCTCGCGGTCGATATGCTTGCCGGCCGCGGCTACGAAGTGGCGGCATTGACCGGCAAGCGCAGTGAAGAGGCGTATCTGCGAGAAATAGGCGCGCGCCAGATTTTGCTGCGTGATGAACTGGACCTGGGCAAGCGGCCGATGGAAAAAGCGCAGTGGGCCGGTGCGATCGACAATCTTGGCGGTGATTACCTGGCATGGCTGACGCGCACGATGAACTACGGCGGCAATATTGCCAGCATCGGGCTCGCGGCAAGCCCCAAACTCGAAACCACGGTGATACCGTTTATCCTGCGCGCGGTTTGCCTGCTTGGCATCAACTCGGTGGATACGCCGCGCGCATTGCGACTGGCGGTCTGGAGCCGCATTGCGGGCGATCTGAAACCGCAGCACCTCGACAGAATCGGCAGCCGTACAATCAGGTTCGACGATTTGCCCGATGCGTTTCAGGCGTATCTCGACGGCACGGTTACCGGTCGTACAGTTGTCGAAATCCAGTAAGCCGTCACGCGGCGACTCGCTTCTGTCCGTCGAAGCGGGTGCTACGAGACAGCCGTTAGAATTGTCCCACGCAAGTGGTGTGACTTCGGAGCAATACCTTGGCAAACGATATTATTGAAACAGACGCGCTGATTATTGGTGCTGGACCTTGTGGCTTGTTCCAGGTCTTTGAACTCGGCTTGCTCGGTGTGCAAGCACACATCGTTGACAGCATGCGCGTGGTCGGTGGCCAGTGCGCCGAGTTGTACCCTGACAAGCCCATCTATGACATTCCCGGCATCCCGGAGTGTTCCGGCCAGGAGCTGATCGACAACCTCATGGAGCAGATCAAGCCCTTCGATGCGACCTTCCATCTGGGCGAAGAAGTGGCAACCGTCGAGGACAATGGCGATGGCTTCGATGTGAGTACGGATGCGGGCACGCGGTTTCGCGCCAAGACGGTATTTATTGCTGGTGGCGTTGGCTCCTTCCAGCCGCGCCGCATGCGCCTTGAAGGCATCGAAGCGCATGAAGAGAAGTCGCTCTTCTACCGGGTTCGCGAACCACAAAAACTCGCTGGCAAGTCGGTGGTCATTTTGGGTGGCGGCGATTCGGCCCTTGACTGGACTGTCGCACTTGAGCCGATTGTCGGTTCGCTGGCGCTGGTGCATCGACGACCCGACTATCGCGCCGCGCCGGCTACGGTAGAGCAGATGAAGGCGCTCGTTGCGGCGGGCAAGATGCAGGAGATTACCGGCAAGGTCAGTGAATACCGGGCAGATGCCGACGGCATTACGGGTGTGACGATCGAGACGGATGACGGGCCCGTGCAACTGGAGTGCGATGTGTTGCTCGTTTTCTGGGGCCTCGCGCCGAAGCTCGGGCCGATTGCTGACTGGGGTCTCGACATCAACCGCAAAACAATCAATGTCGACACCGAGAAGTTCGAGACGAGCACGCCCGGTATCTACGCAATCGGTGATATCAACTATTACCCGGGCAAGAAGAAGCTCATTCTGAGTGGCTTTCATGAAGCGGCGCTGGCCGCTTTTGCGGCCAAGGAGCGCATCGAGCCGGGCAAGAAAGCGCGCCTGCAATACACGACGACAAGTCCGTTGATGCACGAACGCCTGGGCGTCAAGGAAGATGCGCCGAACGAGCAATGACGCGCGGTGCAATGTCGGTGCAGGCAATAGAAGCGGCTGTCAGTGAGCTGAATCAGACGCTCCCGGCTGATGCGCCCGAGCGTTTCAGGCGCTTGCTGGAAGAACTGGAGCGCTGGAACAGGAAGGTGAATCTGACCGCGATCCGTGATCCGGGTGAGATGGTGACGGCCCATTTGCTGGACAGCCTGGTCGCCCGTCCGCTGCTCGAAGGCACGCGAATTCTCGATGTTGGTACTGGCGCGGGCTTCCCGGGGCTGCCGCTCGCGATAGTCGAGCCCGAGCGCACTTTCCACCTGGTAGACAGTAATAACAAGAAGGTCATGTTTGTGCAGCATGTCGCGGCACTGCTGGCCCTCGACAACGTCACGGCCGTAAAAGCGAGGACGGAGGGCTATGCACCCGGGCAGTGCTTTGATACCGTGATTGCCCGGGCCGTGGCCACGTTGCCGCGACTCCTGGAAATTGCCGGGCACCACGTAGGAGAGGACGGGGTGTTTGTCGCCCTGAAGGGCAAGCGCCCGACAGAAGAAATAGAAGCAATACCCCCGGGGTGGGTCCACGAAGTAGTCGAACTGTTTGTACCGGGGCTCGAGCGGGGTTCGAGGCATGCCGTGTTGATGCGCCGCACAGCCTGACCGACGCCGGCATACAACGGAAATACGCAATGACACGCACAATTGCTGTAGCAAATCAGAAAGGCGGAGTCGGTAAAACGACAACCTGCGTCAATCTTGCCGCGTCGCTCGCCGCGACGCAGCGACGTGTGCTGCTGGTCGACCTCGACCCGCAGGGTAACGCGACCATGGGTTGCGGCATCGACAAATCGGAACTCGACTTCTCCGCTTGCGACGTCCTGCTTGGCGATGCAACGGCGGCCGATACCATCGTCTCGGCACCGCAAGGCGGCTACGCCGTATTGCCCGGCAATGAAGAACTGACGTTGGCCGAAGTGCGCCTGCTGCAGGAGATCGGCCGTGAAATGAAGTTGCGCCAGGCGCTCGCGCCGGTCGCCGGTTTATACGATTTCATCCTCATTGATTGTCCGCCGTCTATCAACATGCTGACGGTCAATGCATTGACGGCGGCCGACGGTGTGCTGATACCCATGCAGTGTGAGTACTACGCGCTGGAAGGGCTGAGCTCGCTGCTCAACACCATTGAACAGGTGCGCGCGTCGGTTAACCCGGAAATTGAAATCTTTGGCATACTTCGCACCATGTTCGACCCGCGTGTGAACCTGTCGAACGAAGTGTCGATGCAACTGATCGAACACTTCAACACAAAAGTTTTTCGCACGGTGATACCGAGAAACATTCGCCTCGCCGAAGCGCCAAGTTTCGGCTTGCCGGCTTTGTTGCACGACCGATCATCGCGCGGCGCAATTTCCTACCTGGCCCTCGCGGGTGAAATCTTGCGCCGCGAAGACGCCCGACTGGCGGAAGCGGTTTAGGCGAAGTTCCCGAAAAGGGGTTTGACCCCGTTTTTAAGAGAGTTTGATGAACGCACGAAAAAAACGCCTCGGGCGCGGGCTGGATGCATTGTTATCCAAACCTGCCGCCGCAAAAGAAACCTCGACGGAAGCCGCGGACGCAACCCCGGCGCTGGCGCCTGGTGATTCGCTGCGCCACCTGCCTATCGACCTGTTGCAGCGCGGGCAGTACCAGCCGCGTGTGGATATGCGGCAGGACTCGCTTGAGGAGCTAGCCAAATCGATTCGCTCCCAGGGTGTCGTGCAGCCCATCGTCGTCCGGCCGGTCGGCAAAACCGGTCCCAGCCAGCGCTATGAAATTATTGCGGGCGAACGCCGCTGGCGCGCCGCGCAGCTTGCCGAGTTGCAGGAAATTCCGGCAGTCATTCGGGACGTTGCCGACGAAGACGCCATCGCCATGGCGCTCATTGAGAACATCCAGCGCGAAGATCTGAACCCGCTTGAAGAGTCGCGATCGCTTGATCGCCTGATTCGCGAGTTTGACCTGACGCATGCCGAAGCCGCCGATGCTGTCGGGCGCTCACGCGCCGCCGTCAGTAATTTGCTGCGGCTGCAGGAGCTGTCGAGCAAGGTTAAGCCGCTGCTTGAGGAGCGGCAGCTCGACATGGGACACGCCCGTGCGCTGCTCGCCATTACGGACCCGGTGCAACAGTTTGACGCGGCGCGCCAGGTGGTCAGCAAGGGCATGTCGGTTCGCGAGACTGAGCGGCTCGTCAAGAACATGCTTGAGCCGAGGGCCAGCAAGAAGACGCAGGATTCGTCCGCGGCACAGGGTAATGCCGATATCCGCCGCCTGGAAATGGACGTGTCCGACCGGCTGGGCGCCAAAGTGCGTGTCGAGCACTCCAGCAAAGGCTCTGGCAAGCTCGTTATTGCCTACAACAACCTTGACGAGCTTGACGGCATTCTCAAGCACATCAAATAGCGTATGTTTGACCTGAGTAGCTGGATCGGCCTGATTGCCGGAACAGTCGGTGCCTTGCTGCCTATCGCAAACCCGTTCAGCACGGCACCGGTCTTCGCCGCCCTGACCCGCGGCGAAGACGCAAGGTCGCGAAACAGGCAGGCCAGGCTGGCCAGTATCTACATGGCCTGCGTCCTGCTCGTCGCGCTTATCGCGGGCGCATTGATCCTCGAGTTCTTTGGCATCTCGTTGCAGGCGCTGCGGGTGGCGGGCGGACTGATCATCGCGAAAATCGGCTTTTCGATGCTCAACCCCGAGCCCGAACGGCCGATTTCGCGGCGTGACCAGGACGAGTCGGCCGACAAGGACGCGATCGCATTTTCGCCCATTGCGATGCCGCTGCTGAGCGGCCCCGGCTCAATCGCGGTGACAATCAGTATGGCAACGTCGACGCGCAGTATCACCGATTACGTGCCCATCGCGATTGGCATCATTATCGTGGCCGCGGTGGCCTGGATCGTGCTGCGCTCATCCTCGCCTATCGTCGATGCGCTGGGCCGCACCGGCGTCAACGCGCTGACCCGCCTGATGGGGCTCGTGCTGGTCTGCATCGGCGTGCAGTTTGTGGTCACGGGCGTTTTTGACCTCGTTAACTCGCAGGCGGCTATCGAGAAAGCCGCGCTCGCGTCCGCACTGTTGTTGTAATTTCATGCCGATCTTCGGCAGTTCGGCTCGTATTGTGTAAAAACCGCGTTTTTCCCGGAAAAAACGGGCCTAAATGCGGGGCGAGAAAACCCGTTTGTCTGTTGCCTTGCCTCAGACCTGCCACTATAATGCGCACGCTACACGCGAGCTCGACTGGAAAAACAGCAACGAAGCACCGCAAATTCAAGCGCCACCAGCCGCCGGTAACCCCCGATGGACGTGGCGTTTTTAGTGCCAGAGGCAAACAACATGCTAAAGGTCATTGCGGGACAGCTGGTACTTGGATGCATCCTTGCGATCGTGCTCGGGAGTCTCTACGGCGTTGTTGCGGGCTACTCGGCAGTGCTGGGATGCCTGATTTCAGCGGTACCGAACGCTTTTTTGGCGCTCCGGCTCAGTGTGCCGCGCCGGGATCAAGGGGCTAAATCCCTGGTCCGGGCTGCTTATATCGGAGAATTGGGTAAGCTGGCGCTGACCGTGCTGTTTTTCAGCATCGTCTTCGTCACGGTTCGGCCGCTTGCGGCGGGGCCTTTATTTGTAACTTTTGCGCTCACGGCCCTGATGCCCCTGGCGGGTTTCCTGGTCCGGGACGAAGAACGGCAAGAAAAGGACACGGTAGACAAGCATGGCGAGTGAAGGCGGACACGGCCCCCAGACGTCCAGCGACTATATTTCCCATCACCTGCAGAACCTCCAGGTCTGCAAGGCGGATTCGGGTGAGTGGGTCTGGAACCAATGTGCAGGCAACCCGATGGCGATCAACGTCGATTCGATGTTCTGGTCGGTGATACTCGGTGTCTTCTTCGTGGTCCTGTTTCGCCTCGTTGCCAACAAGACTTCGAAGGACAAGCCCGGCAAGTGGCAGGCATTTGTCGAGATCGTCGTCGAATTCGTCAACAATAGCGTTAAAGACACGTTTCACGGCAAAAGCCGGCTGATCGCGCCTTTAGGACTTACGATCTTCGTCTGGGTGTTCCTGATGAACCTGATGGACCTGGTGCCCGTGGACTGGATCCCTGAATTTGCCAAGCGGGTTCTCGGTATCGAGTACATGAAGGTCGTTCCCTCCACAGACGTGAACATCACGTTCGGCATGTCAATTGCCGTGTTCGTGCTCATTCTTTTCTATACGATCAAGAACAAGGGTGTAACCGGCCTGATCGGTGAGCTGACGCTGCACCCGATAGCGCCACCGACGAAGGGCTTAGGCCTGATTGCCGCGCCGGTCATCATTGCGTTCAACTTCATTTTGGAGTCTGTGGCGCTGCTGGCCAAACCAGTCTCATTAAGTCTGCGACTCTTTGGCAACATGTTTGCTGGCGAGCTCATCTTTATTTTGATTGCAATTATGTTCAGCGGTGGCCTGCTTATGGGTACGGGCGCCGGCATTCTGCATCTCGGCTGGGCAATATTTCATGTCCTGATCATCACCCTGCAGGCCTTTATTTTCATGATGCTGACCATAGTTTATTTAAGTCTCGCATCGGAATCGCATTAAGTACTTATCTTTTAATTTTCAATACGTTGTACAAGATCCTCGTTAGGAGAAACTGATGGAAACTGTTATTGGCTTCACGGCTATCGCTGTTGCACTTCTGATCGGTCTCGGCGCCCTCGGCGTTGGTATCGGCATGGGCCTCCTCGGCGGCCGCTTCCTCGAAGGTGCTGCACGTCAGCCGGAGCTGGCGCCGATGCTGCAGACAAAAATGTTCATCGTCGTTGCACTGCTTGACGCGGTTGCGATGATTGGTGTCGGTATTGCGTTGTTCTTCGCATTCGCAAACCCGTTCATCGGTCAGCTCGCTAACGCACCTGTCGTCGGCGGGTAAAGAACACTCGGCTGGAAGCCGCTCCCACGACGGAACGTCACACGCGATAAGCCCCGTCGTCGGAGCGCTGTAGGTGCCCAGGAGTAAAGATGGATATTAATTTGACACTGATAGGCCAGACGATCGCGATGATCGTGTTTGTCTGGTTCTGCATGAAGTTCATCTGGCCGCCGATTCTTACGGCCATCGAAGAGCGTCAAAAGCAGATCGAAGATGGCCTCGCGGCTGCAGACCGTGGCGAAGAGAAACTCGTCAAGGCGCAGGCAGAAGCTGCCGAGATTATCGAAGAGGCTCGCCGCCAGGCAACCACGATACTGAATCAGGCCAATTCGCGCGCCAACGAAATTGTCGCCGAAGGCAAGGCATCGGGCGCCAAGGAGCGGGAGCGTCAGCTTGCCGCTGCAAGCGCCGAGATCGAGCAGGAAGCCAATCGTGCACGCGAAGAGTTGCGCGGCCAGGTTTCGGCTGTTGCCCTTGCCGGTGCAGAAAAGATCCTGAATCGTGAAATCGACGCCAAGGCGCACCAGGATATTCTGGGCAAGCTGGCTCAGGAGCTCTAAGCACTCATGGCCGACAACAACACAATTGCTCGTCCGTATGCGCGGGCGATATTCGAGGTGGCCCAGGCAAACAATGCGTTGTCCGAGCTGTCCGAATCGCTGCAAGCCGCAAGCGAGCTGATGAGTGACGGCCAGGTAGCATCGTTTCTTTCGACGCCGACGCTGACAGACGCAAAGCGCTTCGAGTTTCTGACCGGACTGTTTACAAAAGTCCTTGGGCCAGACTCA
>JAUHZT010000232.1 GCA_030425905.1 Gammaproteobacteria bacterium | reverse complement strand
TACGTCAAGTTGTTTCGCGAACTGAGGGGCCAGCAATGAACGTCATCTTTGTCGAACCTTCGTTTCCACATAACCAGCGCGAGTTCGTCCGTGGGCTGCAGGCTGCGGGCGCAAATGTCATCGGTATCGGTGAGCGACCCGCCGAATACCTGTCCGACGAACTGAAGCACTGGCTGGCGGACTATGTGCAGATAGGTTCGGTAGTTCACGAACCCTCGTTGCTGGAAGCGGTCCGCAAAGTGCAGGCCGCGGTCTGGGTCGATCGGCTGGAAGCGACGGTCGAGGCCCATATCATGGCCGCCGCCGCGGTGCGCGAGGCCACCGGCATACCGGGCACCAGCACGAAAACCGCCTACCTGTGTCGCGACAAGCCTGCCATGAAAGAGGCACTGCGGCGCGCAGGCATACCCTGTGCGCAATCTACCCGGGCAACGACAGCCGAAGACGCCCGGGATTTCGCTGCCGCAACGGGCTACCCGCTGATCGTCAAGCCGCCCGCCGGGGCGGGCGCATCGGATACGTACCGGGTCGGTGATGCAGCGGCGCTCGAACAGGTCATTGTCGAGTCGGGCCTGGCAGACGGGCATGCGGTGGCCATCGAGGAGTTTATCGAGGGGCACGAAGGTTTTATCGATACTGTAACGATCGATGGCAAGGTCGGCCATGAGTTCATCACCCACTACTATCCGAACGTGCTCGAAGCGATGCGCAAGCGTTGGATTTCGCCGCAAATGGTCGCAACCAATCGTATCGGCGAGCCAGGCTATGAGGAAGTGCGGGAGCTGACGCGCAAGGTTATTCGCGTTCTCGATATCGGCACCTCTGCGACGCACATGGAGTGGTTCTTCGGGCCGAAGGGCCTCAAGTTCTCGGAAATCGGCTGCCGTCCGCCAGGCGTCGGTCAGTGGGATGTGTACAACGCGGCCAACGAATTCGATATCTACTACGAATGGGCTTCTGCCATTGTGCACGGCAGAACGCATACTGCGCCGTCACGAAAGTATTCGGCCGGGATGATTGCCTTGCGTCCGGAACGCGATGGTCACATCAGTGGTTATTCGGGTCTCGACGCCATTGGCAGGCGCTACGACGACTGCATTGTCGCTGCACATTTGCCGGAACCGGGTACGCCGACGCAACCGGTCGAAGCGGGGTACATGGCAAATGCCTGGATGCGCGTGCGCCATCCGGACTACGACGAATTGCGGCGCATACTCGACGAAATCGGCAGGACAGTGAAGGTGCATGCAAGCTAATGTCCTCGACCGATGACATGATTCGTCGCTTCGGCGAGCTGAAGAAAAGGCTGCCGGCGATCTGGACGTCCCTGTCCAGCAACCCGGAATATGAACACACATCGGTGATCGTTCCGTCACTGAGCGTCAACCAGGACGAGCTGGCCAAAGTGACCGGCGCGGCCTTCTATGAAGAGCGCCTGCTGTTTGCGCTCATTCGCCTGCGCAACCCGAATGCGCGGCTGATTTACGTCACCAGTCAACCGGTGCATCCGGACATCGTCGACTACTACCTGGATCTTTTGGAGGGATCACCGCAGCGGCACGTGCGCGAAAGGCTCTACATGTTATCCGTGCTCGACGGCAGCCCCCGGCCGCTGACGCAAAAGATTCTCGAAAGACCACGATTCATGCAACGCATGCGACGGCTGATCGGCGACACTCGCAAGGCCTATCTCACCTGTTACAACTCGACGGACCTGGAACGGCAACTCGCAGTCGCCCTGGATTTGCCCCTGAATGGTCTGGATCCCGAGCACCTGGTGTACGGTACGAAGTCGGGAAACCGCCGCATCTTCGAAGAGGCCGGCGTGTCGCACCCGGCTGGCAGCGAGGATCTTTTCAGCGAGGGCGAGATCGTCGATGCGCTGATCGAACTCGGACGCAAGCGGCCGTCTTTGCAGCGCGCGGTTGTAAAACTCAATGAAGGATTCGGCGGTGAGGGCAACGGCGTATTCCGTTTCCCCGTCGAGCGCGCCGACCGGGATTCTGTGCGGTTTGCCCTGCACAACCTTGCCTGGACGTCCGGCACGGAAACTGCCGAGTCGTTCCTGCAGAAGTTCGCCGGCATGGGCGGCATTGTCGAAGAGCTGATTGTCAGCGACGAGATTCGATCGCCCAGCGTGCAACTGCGAATACTGCCGGACGGCAGGCCGCGGCTGGTTTCCAGCCATGAGCAGGTACTCGGCGGCGCAACCGGACAGTCGTACCTCGGCTGCCGCTTTCCTGCGGACGACGCGTACCGGACGCTGTTGCAAAAGGAAGCGCTGAAGGTGGCAGAAGTGCTGGCCAACAAGGGTGTGCTCGGGCGCTTCGCCATCGACTTCCTGGTGAGCCGCACAGCCTCGGGCAACTGGAATGCGCATGCCATCGAGATCAACCTGCGTATGGGCGGGACGACACCGCCATATCATGCACTCGAGTTCCTGACCGGCGGGCGGCTGGACCCGGCGACAGGCCTGTTTACAGTGGCGCACGGAAAAACCAAGTACTACAGCG
>JAUHZT010000097.1 GCA_030425905.1 Gammaproteobacteria bacterium | reverse complement strand
CAGGCCGAAGAGTCTTGTTCTGAAGCCCGATTGGTTACCGCGTAAACCGTTGAACAGGCTACCCATACCTGGGTAGTTCGCTCCAAGCTCTCGCCGTCAACGCGGCTTCGGTCGCTGATTGCGAGAGACGAGCTGGTTGCCCGCCTGGTCGGCAACTTTATGCTGGCGACAGCTTACAAGGACGATGTCAGTTACGACATTGTTCGCTTGCCGCCGGAAACGATGGAAGACGGTTACTGGCTGACAAACGCGCGTTTGGGCGTATCGGGCAGCGACGGTAACTGGTCAGCCTATCTCTGGGGCAAGAATCTCGGCGATACGCGCTACCGCATGCAGGTGAGTACAACCAGCGTCGGTTTTGCCGAGACCTGGGGAATGCCAGCGACTTTCGGTATTGGTTTCGACTACAACTGGCGATAGCGGCCAGCGATGTGAGCGGCTGGTGGCGTTGTCTATGCGCTGCCAGTCGCTTTTCTCTCTAACTAGTAGCCGAAGTAAAAGCCGATCCCGAAGTAGTCGCTTCTCGTGTTGTAGAACTGGCCGTGCGGTGAGAACCCCTTGTAGGCCTCAGCAAGAATGCGCAATCGTTGTGCTTGCGATGCCGCATTGAATTCATAGCCCGCTTTGAGGCTCCAGTCCACGTGCCAGTCGTGTTCTTCATAGCTCTTGAGGTCGATGCCTCCCAGCCATTGTCCGCGCCGCTTGTGGCCAAGCCCTGAGCGAAACTCGACGCCACCGTGCAGCGAATTGTTCTTAAAGCTGGCGGGCTCGATACTGATGATGTGTTCACCGCCTATGTAGCCGCGCCAGGCATTCCAGTCATAGGAGTACAGCAACTCCAGTGCCTCATAGCTGAGGTTTATGCGTTCCGGTTGATAATTAAGCAGAAACTCATCCCCAAGATGCGAGCTCTGGTGGTAGAGGCGCAAACGCGCCGAGTGCTGTCCATGGCGATAGCTGACAGGAAAGCCAACAACGTAGTCTGCATTCACGAGGTCGTCGGATTCCGCGTCAAGGTTGAACTGCGCGAATATCCCGGCCGATATGCTCACCTGTAACCCATTCCCGGGCGCTGACCCATCGCGCCGGTACAGGCCAAAGGTATCGCCGAACCCCACTGCGCCGACGGTAACCCTGTTCGTTTCCAACGTGATCGATCCGGTGCTACCAATCTCGTATTTCCGCATGGAGGCAAACAGTTGTGGCTGTTTGGGGTCGGCAATGAGATGTGCAAACAGGTCGCCGACCGGAAATGCCTCGGTGAGTTCCGTCAGGCCGAGAAAACTGTAGGCGCGCGGCACGGATTGGCGAGCTTGTGTGTTACCGGAGTCTGCCGCGGACAATTGCACGTGGAGGTCAACGAGACCGCGAACGCCTAGCGTGGATGCCTCCGGAAAAGACGGTGTAAGGCTGGCACTTTCAGTGTTGATATAGGCAATGCCATCCTTGACCAACAGTTCATAACTGCCGGGCGGCCACTTCCATTCACGCTCGAGAATGGCCGTAAGTTGCCCGGCGATGTAGGCGTCCTGGACACTCGAGCCTTGCAGATCGGCAGCCTGAGCTGGCGTACCAGGATAGCTGAGGAAGCACACAGCCACGGCCAGAAAGCCGGACCGCCTGAGTTTATGCGTAATCTCAGGTCTCATTTGGAGAATACTCGCGCATGCCGCCCGCAGCAGGACTGAGGCCGGCCCAGGGCATTATTTCGTTCGTGGTGGTCGATAACGTCATACACGGTGTTCTGCTGGCTTGCGATATGGGGCGTCGATGTTACCCCACGAGGCCGCGTGGTTTACAGCGTCGTACTCTATGGTCTCAATGCACGGGGCAGGCGCCTGCTCCGGTTGCCAGAATACCGACCAGGCCACTAGGCAGGCGAGCACATTGCTGGCAGGCTAGCGGCTTTTGCCTGCCGGCTACGAGCTGGCGGGCTTTTACAGGAGTCGCAATTAGTGATGAACGCCAAGTATCCGCAGCCAGCGCCGGGTCTATGTCTCTAGTTAGAAAAATTAGTTTGCAAATGCCCCGTTTGCGATGCCGATGCCTGCTGGTCATTCTCCTGGCGGCCCTGTTCGGCAGCGGCTGCGCCAACTGGCGCCCGCTTCCCGAGGGGGTGTCGTTTGAAGGGGCGCCGATGCCCGCCAGCGACGTCACGTTTCTCGCTGACAGAACCTGGGTAGATTCGGAGGGGCGACGTCACGTCCAGCAGGAAATCTTCGATGCGACGCTTGCGTTGATCAGCAATGCGGAACGGCTGGTTGTGCTGGACATGTTCTTGTACAACGACTTTCAGGGGCCGGTGCCGGAAACCACGCGCGCGCTGTCGCACGAACTTACGGAAGCATTGATCGCACGAAAACAGCAGCGGCCGGGTATCGAAATCGTTGTTATCACAGACCCGGTCAACAACCTCTATGGCAGCCTGCCGTCGGCACAGTTTGCGCGCCTGCGGGAAGAAGGGATACGGGTTGTGATAACGGATCTTGATCGGCTGCACGACAGCAACCCGGTCTACTCGGCATTTTGGCGCCTGTTCATACGGCCGTTCGGCAATGGCCCGGGTCGCCTGCTGCCGAACCCGATAGGACGCGATCGGGTTTCGCTGAGAACCTATCTCAAGTTGCTGAACTTCAAAGCCAATCATCGCAAGACGGTATTGGCAGACGACGGCGATGGCTACGTGGCCATAGTAAGCTCCGCGAATCCGCACGATGGTAGCAGTGCCCATCGCAATGCCGCCGTGCGCTTCACGGGCCTCGCAGTCGCCGATATTCTCGCAACCGAGAACAGCGTGCTGGCGCTCTCGGACAAAACGCCGCTGGATTTTGAATTGAACGTGCAAGAAACAGAGGCTGAAACAACCGTCAAGGTTGTAACAGAGGGCAAGATAAAGGATCAGCTCCTGGATACCCTGGCTACAAGCCAGCCGGCTGACCGCATTGACCTGATGATGTTCTATCTCTCAGACCGGGATATCGTGAAGGCACTAATCGAAGCGCAGCAGCGCGGTGTGCAGTTACGCATTCTGCTGGATCCCAATAAAGATGCATTCGGCCGGCAGAAAAATGGCATACCGAATCGACCAGTTGCCTGGGAGCTGCAGCGCGCGGGCGTGCCCGTGCGCTGGTGCGACACACACGGTGAGCAGTGCCACGCAAAAATGCTGCTGCACACGACACCGGATGAGATCGCAACGTTGAACACGGGATCGGCCAATCTTACCCGCCGCAATTTGAGTGACCTGAATCTTGAAACCAATGTTGTAGTCGTCGGTAACTCCACGCAGCCTGTCTTTCGCGATGCGCAGGCTTTTTTCGACGAGGCATGGAATAACAGGGCAGGCAGAGTGTTCAGTGCGGACTATCCGGTTTACGCGGATCAATCACGGCTACGGCGCTGGCTGTATCGCTTCATGGAGGCCAGCGGCTTTAGCACGTTCTAGGCAAAGCGCGGAGTGGCCATGTTGGCCGGGCGGCCGCAGCGACCTTCGGTTATTGCGGATGTGCATACGCCCATGGAGGCGCTATTGTGGCAACTGGCCTTTAACGGCACAGGAGCGAGAAAGAGTGAGTGAATTAAGGGAACGAGTGTACAACCTTCTCGATGACTTGCAGCGCGAACGCGATGAATTGCAGGTAAAAATCCACCTGGCCAAGCTCGAGGCGAGTGACGAGTGGCAGGAAGTAGAGGAGAAACTGCAGAAGCTGCGTTCGAAGGCGAAATCGGTCGGAGACGCTACGGCGGAGTCTTCAAAGGAAATCGGCGCGGCCGCGAAGTTGCTCGGGGACGAAATTCGAGACGGTTTCAAGCGCGTAGCGAAGCGGCTCTAGTCTCAGTCAGGTGATTGCCGGTTGTCGATGGTTGTCCGCCGCTAGATGCGCACAACACTGTAATGCGGGTCGTCTTCGGCGACCTCGATTTCGACCAGGCTGCCGGCCGCTGTAATCATTTTCTGGCATTCGGTACTGAGATGGCGCAGGCGTAGCGTCTTGCCGGCTTTTCTGTAGCGCTCGGTAATCGCGTTCAGAGCCTCGAGGCTGGAATAGTCAACGACACGTGCGTCTTTGAAATCAATGATTACTTCGTCCGGATCATTTGCTGGCCAAAGGCGCTCCGAGAACTCCCGTACCGAACCGAAATAGAGTACACCGTGCAGGTTGTAGATACGTTTGTCGGGTCCGACATCCTGCGGCATCAAGCGCACATGCCGTGCGCTTTCCCATGAAAAAACCAGCGCTGAGACCACAACGCCTACGAACACTGCGAGTGCCAGGTTGTGCAGGAACACGGTGGTCAGGGTGACGACAAAGATGACAAGTATGTCGCTTCCGGGCACCTTGCCAAAGGTGCGGAATGTCGCCCATTCGAAGGTGCCGATAACCACCATAAACATCACGCCCACCAGCGCCGCGACAGGAATCTCGACAATTATCGGGCCGCCTACCAGAATGAACAGCATCAGCGCGAGCGCGGCAACTACGCCGGACGTACGGCCGCGGCCACCTGAATTTATGTTGATGAGGCTTTGGCCAATCATTGCACAGCCGCCCATGCCGCCAAACAGCCCGGACAGAAAGTTGGCACCGCCTTGAGCAAAGCATTCGCGGTTTCCCTGGCCGCGTGTTTCGGTCATATCGTCGATAAGCTGCAACGTCATGAGCGATTCAATCAGGCCCACCATGGCCACCGCGACAGCGACGCCACCGATGAGCAATACGGTCTCGTAGTTCCAGACAATATCGCCAGGCCAGCTCAGGAACGGGAGCGAACCACGCAGCTCGCCACTGCCGGTACCCTCGAACAACACATCCGATACGGTCTTGGTGTCGACGAGATCAAAATAGCTCAGGCAGCCGACGCCGACAATAGCGACCAGAATCGAGGGAACCGCCGACGTGATTCGTGGGAAGAATTTGATAATGAACATGGTCAGCAGCGCAAGCGCAGCCATGATCGCTACTTGTTCCGAGGGCAGCCATGCGCCGTCCGTTGTCTGGAATGATTTGAACTGGGAAATGAGGATGACGATGGCAAGGCCGTTGACGAAGCCCATCATCACCGGGTGAGGTACGAGGCGGATAAAGCGGCCAAGTTTCAGTACAGCAACCAGTGCCTGGATGATGCCAGCCAGCATCAGGGTCGCAAACATGTACTGCATACCAAGATTTTCGATGCCGAGTTCGGCACCTGCCGAATTGCCCATCTCGACACTCTTCGCGACGACCACGGCGACAGCACCGGTTGCGCCCGAGATCATGCCAGGACGACCGCCGAAAGCGGAGGTGATAAAGCCAAGGAATACGGCGGACCAAAGTCCGACAATCGGGTCGACTTTAGCGACGAAGGAAAAGGCAATTGCTTCAGGTACCAGCGCGAGAGCGACTGTTAATCCGGAGAGCGTGTCAGCTTTCCAGGTGCCATTGGTCTTGGTAAATAAGTTATAGAACATCGGTAATCAGAAGGAGCCAGGTCGCGGCGAGGTGGCGACACAGGCATGGCTTTAGGAGGCGGCGGGCGGCGCAGTCTACAGTAAATCCCGGCCAATGGGCAGGGAACGCCTCTTTGTGCGGAAAAAGTTCGCCAGATCAGGAAGATTACTGGCGTTCTAGCTCAGCAAACCCTGCACAGCCACTAGCCCGTCCGGTGTTGTTGCCCACGCCAGTGCTATGCCGTTCACTAGCACAGTGACCCATAATGCAACGATGAAAGACGTCTTCTTCGATTTGTGACGCAGGGTCTGTTGTGCGATTAAGGCACCGGGCCAGCCGCCGGCCAGTCCGAGCATCAGCAGGGTGCTTTCAGGGGTACGCCAGCGGCCATGCCGGGCGGCCGACTTGTCGAGTGCATAGGCGATGAAAGTGACGATACTCAGGGCAGCATAAGCGACGAGAACAGCAAGCGGAAGCTTGCCCGCCATTACGGCGCCGGCCACCCCGGCCAGAAACAGCAATGCGAAATGTACCAGGCGCTTATTGGTCTTGCGAGCCGATTTCCGGACCAGCTTGTCGCCGGCAAGCGTTGCATTGGCGGCACAGGGCCGGCCCTGCTTGTCCTTCGACATGGCGTAGGTCACGACCTCATTCAGCTCGGGGCGTCGGGCACGATTACCAAAAGCATTTATGTGCACGAAGATTTGCTTGCCACCCGCCAGTGGGGTGATGAATCCGTAGCCTTTGTTGTCATTCCACGATGCAATTTTGCCCTTAAAACGCATGCTTTTCCTCGTTGTATTCTGACCGTCGAGTGCCCGATCGCTGTGTTCGCTTGCGTAAGAGCTACCCTCCGAGATCGGCACTATTGTGCCTTAGTGCGGAAGATTGGTCTTGATATTCGCACTTCTTGCTGTGTGTACAGACTCTGTGTTGGGGCTCAGCTCCAGGCCCTGGATCTGGTGGATGATTGTGATGGCGAAGCGTCGAAGTGAGCACAGATCTATAGGCTTTTTCTGCAGCGCATTGCTATGGCAACGAGATCGGCGATGAAATAGTGTGCTCGACCTGCTGCATTTGCCGCTGCAAGCGATGTACTTCGCAGTACATATCAGTAAGTGGCCGAATTGATGCTTTACAGACTCGTCTCGCGGGGTCGCATGATAGGAGTCGCGTTACGGTGAATACGTACCGGTCGATTGCCCGCTGATTCGGTACGACAACGAGGCGGAGAGTATGGGTGGTAGTACGCGTCTACGTTACCAACCGCAGGATGGACAGGAAATGTTGCTATTGATTAATAGCGGAATTCGATGTGCGGCCAGCAACAGCTTTATAAGTGCACGCAGTGAGGCGAGCCTGAAGCTCTCCTAACCTTTTCGATGGTTAGTTACGAGGCGAAATGCTGACTTTCAAGTTAGAAAGCCCGGACTTCTTAAGCCATTTCGCGGTATCAAGCATATAGTCGCGCCAGAACGCTTCCGCCTTGTCCGGTTTTTTCGACTTAATGAGTTCCACCAGCTTCTCGTGTGCATCCGTCGACTCTTCGCTGCGCTTGAGCGTAGCCTTCTTGCTCAGCCGACCAGCTGTGACGGGCAGTTGCGGATAAACATACTCCGAAATCTCATGCAGCATGCCAGCCAGCAGGCGCACAACCGTGTTTCCGGACTGACGTACAAGCTGACCATGAAACTCATTCACGGATCGTGCGGCTTCAATGTAATCCAGGTCGGCCAGTGCACGTCGCTGCGCCTGCACGCATTCTTCAAGGGCATCAATCACTGCTTTGCGTGACACTCGAGCATGCTGCGCCGCCAGGGGTGGCTCAAGAATTGTTCGTACGTCATGGATCTGCTGCAAGGTTGTGTCCTGCGTAGCCAAATACAAGCCGCCGTACTGAGCCGCCATTTCAATTGACGGCGCCAGCACCTTGGCGCCATTGCGTGCACCACGATCGAGTTGTATCAGTGTTTCAGACTCAAGAACCCGCAATGCTTCGCGCAAGGTCGGGCGAGAGATGCCGAACTCCTCAAGAAGCTGAGCTTCGGATGGCAGCGTGTCTCCCGGGCGTAGCACTCCGGATGCTATTTGCGAGCGCAATTGCTGCGCGACGAGGTGCGGCAATTTTGGCGCCCGAACCGGGCGCTGTTTGGCGTGGTGATCTGTCGGCGCAGGCTTGCGGGCCATAAAGTTCAACCTGTCTTGTTGAGCCAGTGGCCGGGGTTGGGTGTTAGTGCGGCCAGTAGCTGGATTATTATTTTGATCCCGCTACGGTAATAGAAATGCAACTATTGAGCAATGTTTTGCTCGCATGCAGCCGCTACAACGGGTAGGTGCTGACTTACTTCAAGCGTTCAATAAGTTCGATAATTTCATCGCTGGCGCCCTTGATGAAGACCACACGGCGGCCATTGTACGGGCTGGCCTGAATCGTGATTGGATCTGCGAGGAAACGGTCTTCGTAGTCAGACAGGCTGTCCACTTCGACAGACACGATAGCCAGCGCAGGCGGTAACTCACCATCGCGCACCGGCCGTGGTGTCGCCTGCGATGGATACTGGTCCAACTCGATTGAAAAATCTTCAGTCAGGCGTGTAATTGCCAGTGGGTGTGTCGTGTCGATGTCGAGACCCATGGCCTTATTCAGTACGGTCATGCGCGCCATTATTGGCTCGCTGACCGAAAGTTCGAATACCGTTTGCCAGAAGTTGCGCAGCGCGCTCATATCCGGACCAGACAGAATCACAATGAATGTTCTGTCAACGAAAGTTTCAGCCGGCCTGCGCACCGGTCCGCCCTGTTCGGGCCCTGCTGGCGGTAAGCGCGTGAGATACAGTACTTCATTCGCTGGCCCAATGACTTGCATCGCACGAATAGGTGATGTTGCCGACAGTTGCCGCGGTTCACCGACAATCTGGAAGATAGAGTTGTTTGAACGAAACTGGCGAGCAAGTTCGTCAGGGTCTTTGACCAGCAGCTCTGCAGCGTTCCAGCCAAACGTCTGCATCGGGACATAGCCTTCGATAGCGTCGCTCTGCACGAATCGAAGGTAATAAGGCGCATTGCTGGCGGGCTGCATGAGGATATAGTCTCGACCCTCCATTCGTGGAGCGTCCCATGCGTCTGCCAGGTCATCAGCTACCTGCCCTCTGTCTACTACGTGGTATTCCAGCGAGGTCGAGTACGCTTCTTCAACGCGCGCCAGGTCGGGCGCGCTGAAAGTCAGAATCACGAGCAAGTCAATCATGGCTGGTTCCCCCGGGGATCCCGTTCAGTTGTGAGGCGGGCAGGTTGGCCCTGCCGATTGTTCAGCTGGGCTTGCTTGCGGAAATAGTCGTCCAGGGGAACCGCCATGCGTCATGCGTCTCAAGGTCCATATCTTCGTTTTCCTTAAAGCGCTCAATGCTGATGTCCCGAAATCCGATTTCAGTAAGCGTCTTCGGCAAATCAAGCTCTACTATGCCGGGCATGAAGATTTCGTTATTTCGCCTGGCGTGCCCGTAATGCATCAGGCGGTCAAATTCGTCAGGCAGGATGTGGAAATCCAGATGCGCCATGGGGCCTCCCGGTTGCAGCAGCCGGAAGCTCTCTTCGAACAGGCTTAGAATGCTTTTGACTGGCAGTTCATGCAAAAGCATCGTCGATGTAACGAGGTCGAAAGATTCGTCATCGAAACGTGTTTCGCGCGCGTCCTGTTGGCTGTAGTGGACATTCGGTGTCTGGCCCTGGCGCGCGAAGTGTGATGCGACGTACAGGCAGGGCGCCGAGAGATCCACAGCTTCTACGCGCGCGCCCGGAAAAAGATTTACGAAAGGCCGTGTGCTTTTGCCAAAACCGCAGCCAAGGTCAAGAATTTGCTTGAAATCCCTGTCGCCCGCAACCAGCGCGGTGAATCGATTGTGCAGGTCCTCATGAGAATCACTAATCAACGGTGTGGTCGTTCTCGCGCCATATTCGTACGCAAAACCCGCTGACATGTCAGACCAAAGGCCACCTTCATGCTGGTGAACGTCCATGGACTTGTAATACTTGGGTAGCGGAAACTTGTCATCGACCGTCGGCGTGTATTCGTCGTTCAGGGCGAAGCCCGCCTCTTGCATTAGTCGATCACGTTGCGCTGCGTGATAAGGCACTATGCCGTAACGTGAGGAGTATTTCATACGCTGCAGATGGCGTTCCAGCCACGCGAAGAACCGGTAGGTTACGTCCTGTTCTATCTCGGCGACGGCATCGCGAGGCTCAATAGAACTAGCATTACGACTGTCGACCCGCCGCTCATACTGGGAACGCAACTCCTGGTACATGCTTGTCGTCCAGAAGTTTGATAAAGCGCCCGGGAACTTCAGGGTCTTCTTCCCAGTCGAGATCGCGCGCGGAGTCAATAAGCCACGGGCGCCGGAACTCATCGACGTTCCGGTAGTCTGCATCCAGCCCTGGTGGTGGCGGGCCACCATCACGTCCGCGAAAACTGCCGGGCGCGCCGTTCCTGCCTACGTTGATGACGTGGCCGTCGCCTTCTTCAAAAATAATGAGGTGATAGGGCAACTGGTTACGCATTCCACCGGTGGCCCAGCTGCCCCCGTGCAGCGAGTGCGGTGGACGAGTCAGCCAGCCACCTTCGCGTTTACGGTACAGCATTCCATTGAGTTGGTCCGGGTGCACCGGCTCGGGCATGATCGAGTCGCCTTTCAGTGTGTAGCCCCATTCCCAAAATTCGTGGTAGTGAGGAACGCCGCCCGCCGGCGGCATTTTCGTGTTGAACGTTGGCTGGTACACGAGGTGAATCAGTTGGCCTACCGGCAAAGCACTGTTTGGTCCAGCTTCGGGGCTCTGGAAGATGGTTTTGGAGGTCGGTCCAAGCGGAGGGCGAGGAATTACAGAGTCGGGTGTCCCGTCATACGGGAAGCCGCGAACATTCACGAACTCTATGCGGCCCCAGGAGCCCGGCGCTGGCGCAAGGGTGCCGATTACAGGTTTTGTCGCCTGTGGGGGCGGCGCCACAGCGTTCTTGTCGGCGGCTATCGACATGCCACTGAACAGGAGAAGCATCAGCGTACAAAGTAGGTTCTTTCGCATATTCCGACTCCCGATGCATTGGCATCAAAAATGTGGGCTCCAGTTCGAAGATAACTAAGATATATAGGTCTCCTAACCTTGCCGTACGGTTAGGTTTCTTGTCAATAGCGACCGCGGGCCGTTGTTGAACTGGACTGGACCGCCATCGAAATGCCAGAGTGGCCGCTGGCCTTAATGACAAGTACTGGATGAGTAGATTCGCATGATGATCAGAAAATTTCTTGCAAGCGTAGTAGGGTTTTGTATTTGTGCATTGCTGCCCGCTTTGTCCAGCGCGGAAACGGTGGCGGTGATAGGTACCGGTTCAGTTGGCAGCGCGCTCGGTCCCCGATTTGCTGATGCGGGCCTCACGGTGGTGTACGGGTCGCGTACGCCGGACAGTTCAGACGTGCAGGCGTTGCTAAATGTGACACCGGGACCTGCGTCGGCCGCAACGCCGGCAGAGGCAGCGCAAGCCGCCGACATAATTCTGCTGGCAGTACCCTGGCGCGTGGCAGAGGAAGTGCTGGTGAGTCTCGGGGACGTGTCGGGAAAAATAATTATCGATCCCGTAAACCCGCGTGTTCTGGATAAGGACGGTCGCGCCGACTATCCGACTCTTGTTTCCAATGCCGAGCGTCTCCAGGCGCTTGCACCGCGTGCAATGGTGGTGAAAGCATTTAGCACGATCAGCGCGGATACCATGGCGGATCCGGATCTGGTCGAACATCCGTTAACGATTCCTCTGGCCGGGAACTACCCTGACGCAAACGAGCGTGTTGCCAGGCTGTGCCATGAGCTCGGGTTTGAAACGATAGACTTCGGACCGGTTCGCTACGCACACATCATCGAGGGTCTGTACCTGCTGCGCGTCAATGCCCGATTGAACGATATCTACTTTGAGTGGAATTATCCGCGCAGAAAATAGCCATTGTCTGTGAAATGGTCGGCGCGGACCGTGCGCTCAACGGGAATCCCGACAAGCGGGGCTTCCGGCGAAACCCGCGTGTCGTAAGCGGTCTCGCTGAATAATCGGTTTTATCGATTATAGTAATCTGAATAAAAGACAAAAACGATAGCTTAGATTCGTTCTAATGCACTTGCAGTACCAATCATCCTAATTCCAAGGAGAAGTACAGTGCATAAACGAAACACATCTTTGTTCGTCGCATTTTCGGTGGCGATATCAGCAATGGTTTCGTCCGGTGCCGCCATCGCGGATGGTGAGCCCAGGTCGAATCAGTTCTGGTGGCCAGAAAATGTCAGCCTCAGCGCTCTGCGTGATCACGGTGCAGCGTCCAACCCCATGGGTGAAGACTTCAACTACGCCGAGGCCTTCTCAAGTCTGGATATTGAGGCCGTTAAAAAGGACATTGAGGCGATACTGACCACTTCGCAGGACTGGTGGCCGGCCGATTATGGCAACTACGGACCATTCTTTATTCGCATGGCCTGGCACAGTGCCGGTACTTACCGTTTGCAGGACGGGCGCGGAGGTGCGAGCGGCGGTCAACAGCGATTCGAGCCGCTGAATAGCTGGCCAGATAACATCAACCTCGACAAGGCCAGGCGCTTGCTGTGGCCTGTAAAACAAAAGTATGGCCGCAGCATCTCCTGGGCCGACCTCATTGTGTTGACCGGCAACGTGTCACTCGAATCCATGGGCTTCAACACCTTCGGCTTTGCCGGTGGGCGCGAAGACGATTGGGAAGCGGAGTTGGTTGACTGGGGCCCAGAGAGTGAATTCATGGGCGATGAGCGGTACACAGGTGATCGCGAACTGGCGAACCCGCTTGCCGCTGTGCAAATGGGTCTGATCTATGTGAATCCTGAAGGGCCAAACGGCAACCCCGATCCGCTACTCGCTGCCAAGGATATTCGCGACACCTTTGGCCGGATGGCAATGAATGACGAAGAAACGGCAGCGCTCATCGCAGGTGGTCATACCTTTGG
>JAUHZT010000231.1 GCA_030425905.1 Gammaproteobacteria bacterium | reverse complement strand
GGACCGCCTGCCAAAACCCTGCGCATCCGGGTAGGAAGGATGCGCGCCGATGGCGACGCCTGCTTGCAGCGCCATCACAATGGTATCGCGCATGCTGGACTCGTTGCCGGCATGCCCGCCGCAGGCGATATTGCAGGACGTCACAATGCTTAACAGCTCGGCATCGGTAGACTCGCCTTCGCCAAGATCGGCATTGAGGTCAATCTTCGACATTTTTCTCCCGGCGCTTACTCGACTGAATGTGCCTGTACAGTTTACCCTGAGATCTGTCACGCGAACGTCGTGCGGCAAGCGTTTCGGAATTGCGCCGCTCCTCGGCGAGCAGTTTTCGATAGCGCTCGAGGCGGCCGGCATCCAGCTCACCATTCTCAACAGCCGCGCGCACCGCACAAGCAGGCTCCTGCTGATGAGTGCAGTCCGAAAATCGGCAAGACCTTGCGTAGGCCGCAAGCTCGGCGAAGACATCGTCCAGCCCAGCTCCAACATCTACGAGCTGTAATTCCCGCATGCCGGGCGTGTCGATCAACAGGCCACCGGCAGGCAATTGATGCATCGAGCGCCAGGTGGTCGTGTGCCGCCCCCGTTGATCGTCCGCACGTACCGATGCCGTAAGCTGCTCTGTGCCAACCAGGGTATTGATTAGCGTTGACTTGCCAACGCCGGACGAACCGAGCAACGCGACGGTCTGCCCAGGACCGCACCACGGCCGTAACACTTCTACCGCCTCGGGGTCTCGGGCATCGAATGCTTCGACCAGCAAGCCCGGGGACAACTTCGACGCCGCCCGAACATAGTTCTCAACTTTATCCACCGTATCGGCTTTGCTAATCACTACCAGCGGCCAGGCCGCGGCCTCATGCGCGAGCGCCAAATAGCGTTCGAGCCGCGCAATATTGAAGTCGCGATTAGCCGACGTCACGATGATCAGCGTATCGACATTCGCAGCAATGAGTTGCAGCTCAGCAGAACTCCCCGCGGCGCGCCGCTTGAAGACACTGAATCTTTGCAGCAGCGCATGCAGCCTCGGCGCTTCGGTATCGACCATAATCCAGTCGCCCACCGTGACCGCGCTGTCATCCTGCCGCCCAGCCAGTGGCAGGCTATCAGGTACGCCTTCGCCTGCCAGTTCGAGACGGTCGCGATGCACCGCCATCACCCGGGCAGGCCGCAGGGAAGCGGGAGTATCATCACTTATTTGCCGGGCGAAAAAATCGCGCCAGCCGAGATTTTGCAGCGTTGTCATGTTCGCGAATCTTCAAGCGGAGTACACTGGATACCACGTTCGAGGCTATTGGGGAAACATCATGAGTGTTGTGCTTGTGACAGGTGCCAGCTCTGGAATTGGCGCTGCAACTGCGATCGCATTTGCCGAGGCCGGCTGGGAAGTTATGGCTGCCGGTCGGGATGAAGACAGGCTGGAGGAAGTAGCCGACGTTGCCGACGGCATCGCCACATGGGCAGGCGACCTCGAAGGAAGCGAAGACTGCGATGAACTCGTCGCCGATACAATTGATGAATACGGCGGGCTGCACTGCCTGGTAAATTCCGCCGGCATCCTGCTACGCGGTGATGCAATCGAAACCACGGACGAGATCTGGCGCTCTACAATGTCGATTAACCTCGACATTCCTTTCTTCCTCAGCCGCGCGGCAATCCCATTCATCTCGGAAGATGGCGGCAGCATTATCAATATCTCATCGTTCTGGGGTTTGCGTGCCGATGAGCGCACGGTCGCGTATGCAAGCAGCAAGGCTGGCCTGATCATGCTGACGAAAACGATGGCAAAAGATCACGCGGCCGACGGTGTGCGCGTGAACGCGGTCTGCCCGGGCGGCGTGGACACACCAATGCTCGCACGCGGCGCCGAAGCAGCCGAACAACCCGTTGCCAAATTTTTGGAAACAGTGGCCTCATTCAGCCCGAACGGACGGATCGCTACGCCAGAGGAAGTTGCGGGGCTGGTACTATTTTTGGCGAGCGATGCCGCAGCACAGATAACCGGCACGGCCATACCTATTGACGGTGGGCTTTCTGCCTGAGGTGAGCGCTTGCCTGCACACGCAAGCACCGTATGACCAGGGCTTAACGCGGCAGTGCGACCATGCCAGCGCATGGATTGCTGCAGCGCTCACACGATTCAGGCGTCGCTATGCCGCTAACTGAAACAAGCCCGCGACCGCGAGATCCCAGTCCATACGATCCCCTGCATGCCATTGTGAAACGCAAGTATCAGCGTCGATGTTCTCTTCGAAGTATTCCTTGTCGAGCCAGCCCTTGATGTCATGGCTTGTAGTAACACGCGGCGAGAGTGACCAGTGCTGAAGCGGCTCCTTGCGACGGTTCTTAAACTGCACCTTGCCTTCGTTGTCCTTCTCGCAGACAAAGCCACCTTCGTGAACAAGGTGGTGATGATGCGAGCACAGAAGCACTAGGTTACTAAGGCTTGTCTCGCCACCCGCCGACCAGTGCTTGATGTGGTGCCCGTGCACGAAGCGAGTATGAGTACAGCCCGGGAAGCGACAGCCACCATCGCGTGCGATGAGGGCCCGCCGCATGGGCGGCGGGATAGACCGTGAA
>JAUHZT010000096.1 GCA_030425905.1 Gammaproteobacteria bacterium | reverse complement strand
CAGACAGGACGTCGGTGGCGAAGAAAATACTCGAATAGAAGATGACGCCGAGACTGGTTTCCAGGCCAAAAATTATGGTCAGTTTTGGTCCCTGCAGGTTTGCAAGAATGATGGCGGTTGCAATGGCCACAATCAGGCCGGACTTGCCAAACAGCCGGTAGAGAATGATCGTGCCAGTCAGGTCGGCGACAAGCGTCAGAAGCCACAGTGCTTCCTGGTGTCCGGCAAACCAGCTGCTGAGGGCTTCGGGAAACAACGTGGCCGACGCGGTCTAGCGGGCCAGTTTGTCGAGATGCCAGTCCGCGTTGCCGAATATCTGGCCTATCGTGGTCAGGCGTTTGAAATAGTGTGCGACATCAAGTTCCCAGGTAACACCCATCCCGCCATGCAGCTGTACGGCTTCCTCGCCAACCTTGCGGCCGGCTGTGCCAATCAGGTACTTGATAGAACTGACTGCCTGCTTGGCCTCTTCGCCGCCGTCAGCGTTGACCATGGTGGCCCACATCAACAGCGAGCGCGCCTGTTCGCAGGCCGTCAACATGTCCACCATGCGGTGCTGCAATGCCTGAAAACTGCCTATGGGAACGCCGAACTGTACGCGACTCTTCGAATACTCAACTGTCTTGTCCGTTAGCAGGCGCATTATGCCGACAGCCTCGGCGCAAACGCCCAGGGTGGCTTCATCAACAGTCGCGTCCAACGCGGCATAAGCCGCACCTTCTGCGCCGAGCAGCGCGCTGCCATCGACCGCGACATCCGTCAACTGCATATCACCGGCCTGCTGACCGTCAACGGTGGGGTAGGCGGCGATACTGACGCCGTCCGCGCTGGCGTCCACTGCAAACACACTGATGCCATCATCGTCTGCCTGTGCGCCCGAGGTTCTCGCGGTAACGAGCAGCGTATCTGCGTTGCCCGCATTCAGCACGTAGGTCTTGCGCCCATTCAATACCCAGTTGTCGCCTTTCTTCGTCGCCGCACAAGCAACATCGCTGATGTCGTAGCGACTCTGCGGTTCGATAAAAGCGAGTGCGAACTGTTGCTCGCCGCCCATCAAAGGCTGCAACCAGCGTGCCTTTTGCGCACTGTTGGCCAGGCGTTTGAGGATGCCGCCAGCCAGCAGGATATTTGCGACGTACGGTTCTACAACCAGGCCGCGGCCAAATCTCTCCATGACCACCATGATCTCGATCGGTCCACCGTCAAAACCACCGTCGGCCTCGGCAAAGGGCACAACTGTCCAGCCGAGTTCAGCGAAGGTCTGCCAAACCTCGGGACTGTAGCCCTGCTTGCTGGCTGCGTATTTTTGCCGGGTTTCAAAATCGTATTCGTTGTCGATGAATTTATCGATACTGTCCGCGAGCATCGCTTGAATTTCGTTCAGTTCGAAGTTCATATCAGTTCCTCACAGACCCAGCACATGTTTGGCAATAATGTTTTTCTGGATCTCATTGGAGCCACCGAAAATCGAAGCCTTGCGATTGTTGAAGTAGCGCAGCGATGTCAGGGTTTCACCGTCATGGCCAATGATACTGTCCGGGTCTGTTTCAAGCCGGTATTGATCAGGTACAAACGGTAGCGCGTAATAAGCGGCCGCCTCCATGTACAGCGTATCCACCATTTGCTGAATTTCAGTGCCCTTGATTTTCAGAATCGATGATTCCGGGCCAGGCGCCTTGCCGGACGATACAGCGGCGAGAGTGCGCAGTTCGGTAAATTCCAGCGCTTTGAGCTCGACTTCGGCCGCGGCCAGTCTACGCATGAAATTGTTGTCTTCGGCGAGCGGCGCGGCACCGTGAATCGACTGGCTGGTTTTCCTGCGTAACTTTTGCAAGCGAACCTTGGAGTTTGCGACCCCGGTGATGTTGGTCCTTTCGTGTTGTAGCAGGACTTTGCCGTAAGTCCAGCCTTTGCCTTCGTCGCCGACCAGGTTTTCCACCGGCACACGCACGTTCTCGAAATGGACTTCGTTAACTTCATGCTCACCGTCAATCGTGATGATCGGTTTCAGGCTGATACCCGGCGTTTGCATGTCAACCAGAATGAAGCTGATCCCTTCCTGGCGGCGCGCGACGTCGGTATTCGTGCGTGCCAGCAAAAATATCCAGTCGGCATACTGGCCAAGCGTCGTCCAGGTCTTGGTGCCGTTGATAATGTATGCGTCGCCGTCGAGGTCGGCGCGTGTCTTCAGGGACGCCAGGTCGGAGCCGGAACCTGGCTCAGAGTAGCCCTGGCACCACCAGACATTGCTTTCCAGGATGTCCGGCAGGAAGCGCTTCTTTTGCGCGTCGTTGCCAAAAGTATAGATAACCGGCCCCACCATGCTGACCCCGAACGGGATGATAGGCGGTGCTTCGGCAAGCGCCATTTCATAGGAGAAGATATAGCGCTGGACCGGTGTCCAGCCCGTGCCACCGTATTCAACCGGCCAGTTGGCAGCAAACCAACCCTTGCTGTTGAGCAACTTTTGGTAGTCAATGTGGTCTTGTTTAGTGAGCGGCACATGCTGTTCCAGCTTGCGTTGAAGCGCATCCCCAAGTTCATCCCGGAAGAATGCTCGCACTTCATCGCGGAAGGCGAGGTCGGAGTCGGAAAATCTAACGTCCATGGCGGTCCTTCGAAAATTGTCCAGAATGGCAGGCGCGCGACGCGCAGGCTGTCCAATAGAGGCGTTGCGGTTTGGCGCCCCGTGTCCGTCGGCCGAAAGCCCGGCTGGCGGGGGCTGAGGAAAACCAGCATGCCGACAAACGCAGAGAAAATAAAGGCCGATTTGGGCAGAATGGAGCCTATGAGAACCCCTGCGGCAAAATCAGCACGGACGGACAGCAAGGCACCGCCAAACCTGGCGGACGCGCTGGGCCGGCCCATGCACGATTTGCGGATATCCTTGCTCGATCGCTGTAATTTTCGCTGCCCGTACTGCATGCCGGAAGCCGAATTCAATGAGGATTACCAGTTCCTGACACGCGCCAGCCGGCTTACGCACGATGAAATTCTGCGCATCGCAGGCATCGCCACCCGACTGGGTGTTTCCAAGTTGCGATTAACGGGGGGGGAGCCGTTGCTCGACAAGCATGTGTCGTCCCTGGTTGCCGGACTCGCGGAACTTGATGGCGTCGAGGACCTGGCACTGACCACCAATGCCATGCTGCTTGCGCCGGTTGCCCAAGAGCTCGCTGACGCCGGCTTGCAGCGTGTGACCGTGAGCCTCGACAGTCTCGACGAGCGTGTTTTTTCGCAGATGAGCGGCGGTCGTGGAGACCTTGCTCGCGTTCTGGAGGGCATTAGCGCCGCCGAGCGGGCCGGCTTGTCCCCAATCAAGCTCAATGTCGTGGTGCAGCGTGGCGTCAACGACCATACGGTGCTCGATGTACTTGAGCGGTTTCGCGGTACGCCGCATATCGTGCGGATGATCGAGTTTATGGATGTTGGCAATCGCAACGGTTGGCGCATGGAGGAGGTTGTCCCCTCGCGTGAACTCGTCCGAATGATAGCGGAGCGTTGGCCACTCGAACCCGTCGGCAGCAATTACGCCGGTGAAGTCGCACGCCGTTATCGCTACGTCGATGGTGCCGGTGAAATTGGCTTTATCTCGTCGGTAACGGAACCGTTTTGCGGTAGCTGTTCACGCGCACGTTTGTCAGCCGACGGTGTGCTTTATACTTGCCTGTTTGCGACCCAGGGAACGGACCTGCGCGGACCTTTGCGCGCGGGCGCGGATGATGCGGAACTGGAGTCGATTCTCAAACGCGTCTGGTTGCAGCGCAGTGATCGCTACAGTGAACAGCGGAGTCCCGGTGAGGTCGCCGTACAGCCACTGACAAAAGTTGAAATGTACCGGATTGGCGGATAGGACCTTAAGCTGAACATGAGCAAACTCAGTCACGTTGATGAAAAAAATCGTCCGACCATGGTCGATGTCAGTCACAAGAGTGTCAGCGCTCGGGAGGCTGTCGCGCGCGCGATCGTGCGACTGCCGGCGCCTGTGCTGGCAGCAATCGATGGCGATGAAATTGCGAGCAAGAAGGGGCCGGTCTTTGCGACTGCGATCATCGCAGGAGTCATGGCGGCCAAGAAAACCCATGAGCTAATACCTTTTTGCCATCCGTTGGGTCTCGAAAAATGTGATGTTTCAATTGCGCTCGATGGCAGCGATGCAATCATTGAATGCCGATGCAAGGTGCAACATAAGACGGGCGTGGAAATGGAAGCACTGACAGGCGCTTCGATAGCTGCTTTGACAATCTACGACATGTGCAAGGCGCTTTCGCACGATATCGTTATCCAGGATACCCGCCTCGTTTCCAAGACCGGCGGCAAGTCGGATTTCAGCTCCAATGACTGACGCGGCAGCATGCTACGGGCTCGTACTGGCAGGCGGCAAGAGCCGCCGTATGGGCCAGGATAAGGCTTCACTGGCGCACGGTGGCAAGAGCCAGCTCGAGTTTGCATTTGATCTGTTGGCGGGTACAACCGACAAACAGTTCGTCTCGACCAATGAGGCACAACGTGACGATGCATTGCGGGCACGGTTTCCGCAGATCGTCGATCACTACGCGGATATTGGCCCGATCGCGGGCATACTTTCGGCACTCGAGACTTACCCGCAAGTCGACTGGCTCGTTGTTGCCTGTGATTTACCGAATCTCGACGAGACGACTTTGGGCGAGTTGCTGTCCAAAGCGTCTCCGGACAAACCATTCACAGCGTTTCGAAGTAGCCGTGACGGTTTGCCCGAGCCGCTGTGCGCTGTGTATCGCGCAAACAGTGCCGCCATTCTGCGGCGCTTCGTAGAAGAGGGCATTCATTGCCCGCGCAAGGTTCTGCTACGCTCGGATACGCATTTGCTGGACTTGCCGCAGCCGGCGGCGCTCGACAACATCAATACGCGAGACGACCTGGCGCGCAGTATTCTCAAGGCAGCAGGATGAAAACACTAACGGTTCGTTATTTCGCCGTCTTCCGCGAGCGGGCGGGTCTGGCCGAAGAAGTGCTTGAGCTGGAGGCTTCGACGGCTGCCGAAGTGTTTGCGGCGACACGCCACCGGCACGGCTCCGAGGAGCCTCTCGGTCACTGCAAGGTTGCTATCAACGATGAGATGGCCAGCTGGGACTCGCCAGTTGCCGACGGCGACATCATTTTGCTGTTTCCGCCGGTGGCAGGAGGCTAGTTTGATTTCGATTTCATCCACGACCATTAACCCGGACCAGCTACGTGACGCACTGGTTGACCCGAGAGCAGGTGCCTACTGCAGTTTCGAAGGCTGGGTTCGGAATCGCAATGAAGGTCACGACGTCCTGAGCCTCGAATACGAGGCTTACGAGCCGCTCGCAATTACAGAAGGCAAGAAAGTCATCGCCGAGGCACTGCAGAAGTTTCCAGGCTTGCACGCGCAATGCGTGCACCGCGTTGGCAAGCTTGAAATAGGCGAATGCGCTGTCTGGGTTGGCGTGACGTCAGCACATCGTGACGAAGCATTTCAGGCTTGCCGCTACATCATTGACGAGGTGAAGCACCGTCTCCCGATCTGGAAGAAGGAATATTACGTGAACGGGGATTCGGGCTGGGTAAATTGCGAACGCTGCCAGAGCCACGCTCAATCGGCCGATTGAAGCAGTGCGCCCAGGTCGTCCGGTGTGTCGATATCAGTCGCGGCCGCTTCGCAGGCGATACAGCGGGTGGTGAACCGGGGGCTCCTGAGTAATGCCTGGGCACCATGATCCGCGCTGAGTAACTGAAGTTCTGCGAAAGTGCCGGCGGGCAGTAAAACCGGCGGACCCTGCACACCAGCATAGGCACTGGCGATGATTTCATGATCAGCGCCGCTCCAGGCCGCAAGGAGCGCGCGCAGATGCGTTTCGGTGATCAGCGGTTGATCAGCAAGCATTAGCAGTATCGCGGCGGCGCGATCCGCAAGCGTCCGGACCGCGAGACTGATCGAACTGCCGATGCCCGCTGCGTACTGCCGGTTCTCGACGACAGCGCCACGATGCGCCACCGCTGCACGTCTGATCTCGTCGGCCCGGTGGCCCACGACCAAAAGGCTGTTGTCAGCACAAACGCTGGCTGCCAGGCGTGTTGCGCGCGCAACGAGCGCCTCACCGTCCAATTCGGCCAGCAGCTTGGCGGATCCATAGCGTCGTGACTGGCCCGCAGCAAGCACGACAGCGAAAATCGGCAGGGAATTGACAGAGGTGCGACTCATACAATGCAACTTAACACTTGCGACAGCTACAGTTTGTGTGTTTTTCTAGCCCTTGCCGCCCCTGGATCGGCAAGTTAAAGGAAGCGACATTGCACGTAATCAAGACGATTGATGATGCCCGGGCCCTCGAAGGGAAAGAAGTGGGCCTTTCCGATTGGGCCGTCATCGATCAGCATCGAATCGACCAATTTGCCGAAGCAACCGCTGATCATCAGTGGATCCATGTTGACACCCAGCGTGCAGCAAAGGAAATGCCCGAAGGCAAGACCATAGCGCACGGCTACCTGACGCTGGCCCTGATACCGGGTCTGACGGGTGATTTCGTGCGGGTCGAAAACCTGACACGTGCGATTAATTTCGGTGTGAACAAGGTGCGTTTTTACACGCCCGTAAATTCAGGTGACAGGGTTCGTGCGCGAGCAACTGTATTGCAGGCGCGACGTCGTGCGGGTGCCCTGTTGCTGACTTCAGAAGTGCGTATCGAAGTCGAAAACGCACGAAAACCTGCCTGTGTTGCGGAGACGCTGGGCATGTACTTCTGCGAAGGCATCTAGTACTGCACTCGGCGGCTCGCCTCGGCTGCACCGACCCTGTTCTCCGAAAAACAAAAAAAGGCGGCAGATTGCTCTGCCGCCTCCTGTTTGCGTTACTTAAGAAGTCGATTTACTCGAAGTTCTTGCGCAACGTAATGCCGTAAGTGGCGGGTTCGCCAGGGTAGGAATTCATACGGCCACTTTGAATCGGGGCGTCAAACGAGCCGGCGTAGTAGCGCTCATCCGTAATATTGCGTCCCCAGATCGTGATGTCCGTGTCCCAGTTTGTGATGTACATGCCAGCGCGCAGATTAATCAGGCCGATATCGTCCTGCAATGTAAACGGATCGAGATCGCCGTCCGTAAACTGCTCGGACATGTAGGTGTACTCGCCGCGAATGAACAGGTTGTTATTGCCCACGGCGAAGTCCTTGGTCATCGCAATAAAGGCTCGGTCTTCCGGATTGTAAGCAATCGGATCGCCGGTGCGGTTACACACCTCAGCGCCAAGATTGCCGCTGCCACCCGGATCGGGGGCGCCGGTATGGAACACGGCCGTGTCGCGACAGGTACCGTTCAGGAATGACTTGTAGTCGCCCTCGTTGCGCGCGTAGTAACCCTGAACTTCAAACGAGTCGAACGGCCGCCACAGGACCTCAACTTCGACGCCCTGGGTTTCGATCTCACCGGCATTCTGCAAATTAAATCCGGTGCCGGTGAAGGCCTGTGCCTGGAAGTCTTCGTAGTCGGTATCGAAAATCGACAGGGAAACACGCAGGGGCCCCAGGAAGCCCTTGAAGCCAGCTTCGATAGAAGTCGAGGTTTCCGGCCCGAAGATCGGGTTGAAGGCCGGGCTGATGCGTTCGGTATTGGTGCCACCCGACTTGTACCCTGTTGAGTAGGAGAAATAGACCATGCCGCTGTCCCAGGGGAACAGCGAAAGTTTCGCCGTGCCAGTGATCTGGTCGTCACTGACCGAGTCCATCAGGTCCGGACGTGGTGCGAACGGCTGGAACGTGTACATGCCCCAGGCCTCATTGGGTTGCGCGATAGCGAGCAGCGGCGCCGGGTCAAACGGTTGCCCCTGCGAAGCCAGGAACAGGTTCAGGCCGATGGCATCGAAATCCGGTTGCGGGCCTTGTGCCGTCTGCGTGTAGCGAGCATCGATTTCCTTGTTCTCGTCCGTGTACCGCGCGCCGAGGGTTAAGGTCGCCCAGTCGGACATGGAGAAATCGAACTGCGTAAAGGCAGCCCAGCCATCCTGGTCCTGCTTGATGTCATCGCGCGCGAAAACGCCGAGCGGGAACGGCGAGGCCGCGGGCGGAATTGCGCCCCCGGTGGCTGCCGATACGGCGTTGAGGCCATTCACCAGCGCGACCAGGTCAGGTTGTGTCAGTGTCAGGTAGGACGCGAGGTGGACGCCATCGTTGGTGGTTGTCTGACTTTCGATGGTCTGACCGAAATAGTAGACACCGGCAACCCAGTTGTTGGCCCGGCCAAACTCTCCGGCCAGGCGAAACTCTTGCGAGAACGACTGTTGCTGCGCTTCGTTGATGCGTTGAATCAGGTCTGTGTCGGTAAAGTCGGCGTCAATGTCGTCGGTTGTGTCGAAGGCCCGATACGCAGTGATAGAGGTCAGCGTGACATCATTGCTAAACGTCTTGTTGAACTCCACAGAAAGACCACGATCTTCGTTTTGCGATCGTGGCATCTGGTTATATGAAACACGATAGTCGTCAAAGCTTGTGCCAGTCACGACGGTACCCGGCAGCGGCGCCAGTGCATCGAGGAACGGCTGTGGGTAGGCGTAGTCGGTATAGACGGTGCCACCCAGCGCAAGAAGCGCATAGTCTGAACCGACTACCGGGCCAGTACCACTGGTCAGGCTGGCGCGCGAATAGATGCCGTCTACACGGGACACGGCTGCGCAGCATATTTCATCAACCTCGGCGTAGTCCGCTATGACGCGCATATTGAATGAATCGTTGGGTTCGTACGCGACCTGTGCGCGGAAACCGAATCGATCGCGGTCGTTGTAGACATCGCTGCCAAAATTGTCGTCGCTGACGTAACCGTCACGCTGCGACGAGAAGATCGTACCGCGGAATGCCAGCGTGTCGCTCAATGGAATATTCGCGGCACCGCTCAGTTTTACGAGCCCGAAATCGCCTGCCGTTACTTCAAACATGCCCTTTGTTGCATCAAAGCTTGGCGCAATGGTGCGGATCGAAATCGCACCGGCAGGGGTGTTCTTGCCGAACAGGGTTCCCTGCGGACCACGCAGTACTTCCACGGCTTCTACGTCGACCAGTTCGTTGATCAGCGAGCTCTGCCGAGAGCGGTATACGCCATCGACGTACAGGCCCACCGATGATTCAACGCCAAAGTTGTTCGACGTGCTGCCAACTCCGCGAATCGCGAAATTTGAAGTGGTTGCGGTCTGGCTCCGGCCAACTATCAGCCCCGGCACATTCTGTTGCAGGTCGAACATATCCTTGATACCGGATGCGTCGAGGTCTGCTGACGTTACCGCCGTTACCGCGACCGGCACATCCATGATGTTCTGCTCGCGTTTCTGTGCGGTTACGACGATCTCTTCAAATACGTCCTGAGCCAGTACGGGTGTGGTGAGAAAAACACTGACCAGCGCAAGCACGGCAGTGCGTCCTTTTCTCTGTTTGAGAAGGTGTTCAAATTTCATATTCCCCCCCTTAGTCCGGGTATGAGCATGTTGCAACGGATTACGAAGCAGGGCCGGTTGCCGGATCTCAACTACCAGAGGTGGCAGGCAGCAAAAGCAATGACCACAACGTCGTCCAGTGCGACGAGCATAGCATGGAATTTCGGCAGAAAACCCCAAATACGAAGCATTCAGCAGTTCTGGTAAATTGTGTCGCTGGTACTTGAACTTTGGGCGGGGAGAAGTGTGAGATGAATGGCTTGATGATGGATTTGCCGCTGTTGATTTCGAGCATTGCACAGCACGCGGAGAGGTTTCATGGCAATCGTGAAATCGTGTCGGTGACCGGCGATAACCCGCTGCACCGAACCAGCTGGGGAGAGGTGATCAGCCGCGCGCGGCGGCTTGCCAATGCCTTGCAACGATGCGGGCTCAAACAGGGCGACCGGGTCGCAACGATGGCATGGAATGATCATCGCCACCTCGAAATTTACTACGGGGTCAGCGGTGCCGGTTTCGTCTGTCACACCGTCAATCCGCGCCTGTTTGCGGAACAGATCATTTACATCATCAACCACGCAGAAGACCGCTGGCTATTCATTGATGCCATGTTCGTGCCCCTGCTCGAGGGCATTTCATCACAGCTGGCTTCGCTCGAAGGTGTCGTTATCATGACGGACGAGGCGCACATGCCCAAATGCAGTCTCGACAACGCGCACTGCTACGAGACACTCATTAATGCGCAGAGCAGCGATTTTGACTGGCCAGCAATCGACGAGAATGCGGCTTCGGCCTTATGTTACACATCGGGCACCACCGGAGACCCCAAAGGCGTGCTGTACAGCCACCGTTCCACGGTCCTGCATGCGTATGCGGGGGTGGCGCCGGATGTGCTGAACCTTTCGGCACGTGACAGTGTCCTGCCGGTCGTGCCGCTATTTCACGTCAATGCCTGGGGCGTACCGTATTCGGCTGCGATCAGCGGCGCCAAGCTCGTGCTGCCCGGTCCCAAAATGGCCGACGGCGAAGCGCTCTACAACCTGATGCAGGACGAAGACGTCAGTATCTCGCTCGGCGTACCCACGGTGTGGCTTGCGCTGCTGCAGTACACGGAGAAGGCCGGCAAGCGGCTCGAGAAACTGCAGCGAACGGTCATTGGCGGTGCCGCCGTGCCACGCATGATGATCGAGGCATTTCGTGACCGGCATGGTGTAGAAGTGCGGCAGGGCTGGGGTATGACCGAAATGAGCCCGTTGGGTACGGTCAATACGCCCAAACCCGGCATGGAAACGATGACGCCGGAGCAACAACTCGACCTGGGCGTCAAAGCGGGCCGTGGCATTTACGGTTGCGAGCTGCGGATCGTTGACGATGAAGGTCATGAATTACCCTGGGATGGCAAGGCCTATGGCGCCCTGCAGGTGCGTGGTGCGTGGGTCTGCAGCGACTACTTCAAACTCGATGGCGGAGCGGGTGCACACACGGTAGATGGATGGTTTGACACGGGCGACGTCGCAATTATCGACGGCGAGGGCTATGTCACGATAACCGACCGGACAAAGGACGTAATCAAGTCAGGCGGCGAATGGATCAGCTCGATTGAGCTTGAGAATGTCATCATGGGCCATCCTGCGGTGGCTGAAGCGGCCGTGATCGGCGTTGCGCACCCGAAGTGGAGCGAACGGCCATTGCTGGTTGTCGTGCGAGCTGAAGGCGAGGAGGTCACGGAAGCCGAACTCGTCAGCTATTTCGACGGCAAGGTCGCGAGCTGGTGGGTGCCGCAAGACGTCGTGTTTGTTGACGAACTTCCACATACGGCGACAGGCAAGGTCAAGAAAGTTGAATTGCGTCGACAATTCGTGGACTTTAAGCTGTCAGACTGACAACAGAATTGCGGCAAACTCGATTGGGGAAGTAAATGGGCGACGCCCAGCGTCTTTATGGCTTAAAAGCCGTGGTAACGAATGCGGCTGACGGTATTGGTGAAGCCGTTGCGCGCACGCTGCGCAAACACGGTGCAAGTGTGGTGGCGGTCGATATCGACATCAGCGGTGTCGAGCAGTACTACAAATCGGTGAAAGGCATTGATGGCATGTTTGCCGATTTGCGTGAACCAGGACGGCAACCTGCACTTATAGAAGCGGCTGCGGAGAAGCTCGGCGGTATCGACATACTGGTTTGCGAGTATCCCATGCGTCCCGATCAGCCGATCAGGGATGAAGGCGAAGTACTCGACCGGCTGCTGGGCCAGCGGGCCGAGTTAACGATGGCGGCGTGCCGGGCGGCGCTGCCATACCTGAAAAAGAGCCCGTCCGGGCGCATTATTAACATCGGCTTTTTGCGCAGCCTGTTTGCTGCCAGGGCCAATGCGGCCTGCCGGCTTGCGGAGCAGAATCTGGCGGCTATCACCCGTGCGCTCGCGGCTGAGACGGGCGAGTTTGGTATTACCGCGAATTATGTTCAGCCCGGCGCCATCATGACGCCGGCGAGTCGCGACGTGTTTCGCAAGCACCAGGACCTGCGCGATTTCTGTATTGCGCACTCTGCGGCGGGCCGGCTCGGCGAGCCTGTAGACGTTGCCAAGGTTGTGTTGTTTCTCGCCAGCGACGATTCCATGTTCGTCAGTGGTACGGGCATCGCCGTCGACGGTGGTCGAACCGACCTCTGAGGTTTTTTCTGCATGCATCCGGTACTCAAAGACCTGATCGAACTGCTGACACTTGAGCAGATTGAGGACAATATTTTTCGCGGCGACAGCCGGGATATAGGCAGCCCGCAGGTGTTTGGCGGGCAGGTACTCGGTCAGGCGCTGTCGGCGGCGCAACTCACGGTCGAAGGTCGCGTCGCGCATTCGCTGCACGCCTATTTCTTGCGCCGGGGTGACAGCACAGCGCCCATTGTCTATGAAGTCGACAGGGCGCGCGATGGTGGCAGTTTTTCCAATCGTCGCGTCGTGGCAATTCAGCATGGCCGGCCCATCCTGAACATGGCGGCTTCTTTCCAAATTCCCGAAACGGGCCTGGAACACCATGCGGACATGCCCGATGTGCCCGGGCCCGACAAATTGCGCGCATTGCATGAGCTTGCGCGCGACCTGCCGGCGGGTGTGCCGATGAAGCTGCGGCGCTTCCTGACCGAAAAACGGCCCTTCGAGTTTCGTCCGGTGCGTGCGATCAATTTCAAGGATCGTGAAAAGCTGCCGCCGGTAACGCACGTCTGGATTCGCGCAGTCGACATGCTCGCGGATACGTCAAGCCTGCATCAGAATTTGCTCGCCTATGTCTCCGATTACGAGTTACTGGGCGCGAGCACATTACCGCATGAGCTTTCCTACGCTGCCGACAACGTCATCATGGCAAGCCTCGACCATGCATTGTGGTTTCACCGCGAATTTCGCATCGATCAATGGCTGCTGTATTCGATAGACAGCCCCAATGCGTCCGGTGCTCGGGGTTTCTCGCGTGGCCAGTTTTTCAACGAGCAGGGCACGCTGGTGGCGAGTTCTACGCAGGAAGGCCTGGTGCGCGTCGTCGACCCGGCGCGCGCCAGCAAACGCTCAGACCCGAAGGCCCAGCACTGAGTCCTCAGATTTTCGCGAGCTG
>JAUHZT010000095.1 GCA_030425905.1 Gammaproteobacteria bacterium | reverse complement strand
CTGGCAAGCGATGCGCCCGTCAGTGACGATGCGGCCGACGATCTCAACGCGACGGGCGCCGCCGAATGGCTTGCGGATGACACGCCAGCCGCACCCGACGGTGAGGCCGGTGAAGCCCTTGCGCAAGACGCCGTTACCGAGGAGGCAACGGACGACGGCGGACTCGACGATGACGCACACGAGGGTGAAGAAATACCGGAGCCGGTCGCCGCCATTGCCGATGCCATTCCCGACGAGCGCCCAATGACCCTGGCCGAAGAACTCGCGGCCCTGCCGGATGACTACGACGACGCAGACGACGAGCCGGATGCAATCGACGCCGGCGCGGCGGCTGCGCCAGCCAAACCAGCGGCCGCCGAGGATGTGCCAGGCATCGACCTTAGCGGCATCTACGCGCTCACTCCCGACACGCCACTGGAACTCGCCGTCGAGGCTGAGCCGGCCGCTGGCGAAGCGCCCGGCGAGCCTGAAGAGGCAGCGCCCAACGAAGCCGAAGGGGCTGCGGTTGCGGCGGATGAGACGGCGATTCACGACCCCGAAGACGCCGAACCCGAACTTGCGCTCGATAACACCGATGAGCCATCAATCGTGCTGGATAAGTCACTGGATGGCATTCCCGGTTCGACCAGCGAACTCGAGTTTGAACTGGTCAAAGCGCAACAAATGGCTGAGTCCGACGCTGAACCGGGCATCGAACACGTAGTGCCGCCGCCGACCGAGGAAGAACAGACGGTCAATATGCTGATCGACGAAGACCTCATGCGTCTCGCGATCCCCGACGATGACGGCATGGCGTCGACAATTGTGTTCGAAGGCAAGAGTGCCCGCAGGAAAGTTGAAGATAGCGGCGAGGACAGCGGCGAGCATCCGGCACCCGAGACTGAGGACGAGCCCGAGGAGCCGTCCGTGGAACCGGCGGCAGACACGACCGGTTTCGAATCCATCATCATGGAAGGTGATTACGTACATACCAAGCTCGAACAGGAACGGCTCGCCGCCGAAGCTGAAGCGCGCGGTGACAATGCCGAAGACCTGTCGGCCATGATTGCAGCCAATGCCGCCGCAGCGCAGGAGAACAGCGGTGGACGAAGCCGGAGAAGGCATTACGGCATCGTGGCCGGCATTGTGGTGCTTGTGCTGTTGCTGGCCGGCCAGTTTGTGCATCAGTCGCGCGCCTCGCTGGCGACTATCCCGGCGGTCGGCAACACAATCGGCCCGCTGTATCGCGCCGTCGGCGCACCGATATCGCCGGAATGGGATGTAAAAGGCTGGCGCTTCGACAAGTCCTCGGCCAGCACTAACCCGAATGGCCTGGCCGCCAAGCTGGCGGGCACGCCGGAGCCAGCCAGCGACACTGGCGCAGCAGCCGATGTTGCCACCGGCGGCAGTGTATTGACCATCTATTCCCTGCTTAGCAACAAGTCAGACTCTGCCTTGCCCTACCCGCTGATCAGCGTATCCCTGCTCGATCGCTTCGAGGAACCGGTCGGCAGCAAAGTCTACGGGCCGAATGAATACCTTAAGGGCAACGTCGACGCGAGCCGCTTGATCGCCGCGGGTGAAAACTTCGAGGCCGTTATTGCAATCGCATCGCCGTCGGCAAACCTCGACAACTTCAAGCTCAATGCCTGCTACCGGCAGAGCAACGGGCAGCTACGCTGCGCCTTCGAAGACTTCAAGTAAGCGTTTCAGCGACCAATCAGACGGGCTGAGGCCCATTTTCTGCCACCCAGGCGGTACAATCGCGCGCATGCAGCTGCCGACCCTCCGCATTGGCCCCTATACCCTCGACAGCCCGTTCGTGCTGGCACCGATGGCCGGGGTGACGGACAAGCCGTTTCGCGCCCTGTGCCGCCGTTTCGGCGCAGGCATGACCACCTCCGAAATGACCACGGCCGACACCAGCCTCTGGCAAACCGCCAAGTCCCGACAGCGCCTCGACCTGGACCTGCAGGCGGAACCTGTCGCCGTGCAGATCGCGGGCTCCGACGCGGCACAGATGGCAACAGCCGCACAGGCCTGCGTTGCTCGTGGCGCACAGATTATCGATATCAACATGGGCTGCCCGGCAAAGAAAGTCTGCCGCAAACTCGCAGGCTCCGCGCTGCTGCAGGACGAGGCGCTGGTCCGCTCAATTCTCACTGCCGTGGTCGCGGCGGTTGACGTTCCCGTCACACTGAAGTTTCGCACCGGCTGGGACCCTGAGCACCGCAACGGCCCGACGATCGCGCGCATTGCCGAGGATGCCGGCATTGTCGCGCTGGCCGTTCACGGCCGAACCCGGGCGTGCCGTTACCGCGGCAGCGCGGAGTACGACACGATTGCGCAGATCAAACAAGCGGTTGGCATACCCGTCATTGCCAACGGCGACATCACCTCAATCGAGAAGTCGCTTGAAGTTTTGCAGCTAACTAATGCCGATGGCTTGATGATCGGTCGTGGCGCGCAGGGACGCCCGTGGATTTTTCGCGAACTTAAACAGCGTCTAACTGGTGGTAATAAAATTCCGCCGGTAGCAAAAAAAGAATTGCGTGATATCATGCTCGACCACTTGAACGAACTGCACCGGTTTTATGGGGAGCAAACTGGCGTTCGAGTGGCACGCAAACACCTGACCTGGTACTGCGAAAAACTCGTAAACGCAGACGAGTTCAGACACCGGGTTGTGCGTGTCGATAGTGCTTCTGAACAAATCAGACTGACGCGGGAATACCTTGATGAGTCCGACGAAGGTATTACAGCTGCGCGTTTTGTTCAGCGGCGGGGAGAGGGTTCGGTGCACCGCACCGGAGATTAGTTTTCAGGACAACATACGTGGCCCATACAAATACAACGAACGGCAAAGAACTGAAGGCCTCCAATAGCAAGAAACCACTGCACAAACATACCGAAGACGCGCTGAAGTTTTATTTCGCGAGTCTCAATGGCGACCGCCCGGGTGACTTGTACGACCTGGTGATGGGTGAAGTGGAACGTCCCTTGTTCAAGGCCGTAATGGATTACACCGACGGCAACCAGAGCCAGGCCGCCGGCATACTCGGCATCAACCGAGGCACGCTCAGAAAAAAACTGAAGACTTACGCCCTGATCCAGTCATAGCGCGCACAGCGCTCATGACAGCTAACCGACCCTAAGGACTCTTGATGTTCAAAGTACGCCGTGCGCTCGTCAGTGTTTCTGACAAGAGCGACCTCATTCCGTTTGTTAGCGGCCTCAATGACCTCGGCGTGGAAATTCTCTCCACGGGCGGCACCGCCCGCGCGCTGCGTGAAGCCGGCATCGAGGCTATCGAAGTCTCAGACAAGACTGGGTTTCCCGAGATTATGGACGGCCGGGTAAAAACCCTGCATCCAAAGATTCATGGCGGTCTGCTCGGTCGGCGCGGCACCGACGAAAGTGTGATGGCCGAACACGGCATCGAACCAATCGACCTGCTGGTCGTAAACCTCTACCCGTTTGAACAGACGATCGCCCGCGACGATGCGACGATTGATGATGCAATCGAGAACATCGACATTGGTGGTCCCGCGATGATTCGTGCGGCATCCAAGAATCATGACGGCGTGGCAGTGGTTGTCGACCCGGGTGACTACGACAATGTACTGGCAGCGCTCAAGGCCGATGAACTGTCGCTGGAAGCGCGTCGGAGACTCGCAGCCAAGGCCTATGCTCACACGGCTGCCTATGACACTGCGATCACGAAGTACCTGGCGAGTTCCCTCGGTGACGACGCACTCGGTGAGCAGTTCCTGTACGCAGGCAAACTGGTCGAGAAAATGCGCTATGGCGAGAACCCGCACCAGGAAGCAGCCTTTTATATCGACCAGCGAGCACCTGCCGGGTCACTCGCAACAGCAAGGCAGTTGCAGGGCAAAGCGCTTTCCTACAACAACATTGCCGACAGCGATGCCGCACTCGAATGCGTCAAACAGTTTGCCGAACCTGCCTGCGTTATTGTTAAACATGCGAACCCCTGTGGCGTAGCGGTCGCGGAGAATATTCTGTCGGCCTACGACAATGCATTCAAGACTGACCCAACCTCGGCCTTCGGCGGCATCATTGCCTTTAATCGCCCGCTCGACGCCAGCACGGCGGCGGCCATCGTTGAGCGACAGTTTGTTGAAGTTATCGTGGCACCGTCCGTCGATGCCGATGCACGTGACACGCTGGCCGCCAAGAAGAACGTACGGGTTCTCGAGACCGGCGAATGGGCTGCATCCGGTGAAGGCTTCGACTTCAAGAAAGTGAGTGGCGGGCTGCTAGTGCAGAACACCGACCTTGGCCGCATCACTGAGGCTGACCTTAAAGTGGTCACCCGCAAGGCACCGACCGCGGAACAGATCCGTGACATGCTGTTTGCCTGGACCGTGGTGAAGTACGTCAAGTCAAATGCCATCATATTCTGCAAGGATCGCATGACCGTGGGTGTCGGCGCAGGCCAGATGAGCCGCGTCTACAGCACAAGAATTGCAGCCATCAAGGCCGCCGATGAAGGGCTTGAAATCAAGGGCTCTGTCATGGCGTCCGACGCGTTCTTCCCGTTCCGCGATGGCATTGATGCCGCGGCCGAAACGGGTATTGCCGCCATCATCCAGCCCGGCGGCTCGATGCGCGATGACGAGGTCATTGAGGCGGCGAACGAGCACGGCCTCGCGATGGTCTTCACCGGTATGCGTCACTTCAGGCACTAGATATGAATGTACTTATCATCGGCTCTGGCGGCAGGGAACATGCTCTCGCGTGGAAGTGTGCGCAGTCGCAAGACGTTGATGAAGTATTTGTGGCGCCCGGCAATGCGGGTACGGAACTGGAGCGCAAGGTGCGTAACCGTGATGTCGCGGCTGACGATATAGACGGGCTCATCGATCTTGCAAACAAGGAAAACATTGCGCTGACAATTGTCGGACCGGAGGCACCGTTAGTCGCCGGCATCGTCGATCGTTTCAATGCCGCTGGCCTGCCCTGCTTTGGTCCAACCGCAGCCGCAGCGCAACTTGAAGGCTCGAAGGCTTTTTCCAAGGATTTTCTGGCGCGGCACAAAATTCCGACAGCCGCGTATGGCAACTTCAGCGAACTCGATGCCGCACTCAGGTACATTCGCGAACAGGGTGCGCCCATCGTTATAAAAGCCGACGGCCTTGCGGCCGGCAAAGGCGTCGTTGTCGCGATGACGCTCGAAGAAGCTGAACAGGCCGCAACCGACATGCTTGCCGGCAACAAGTTTGGCGACGCCGGCGCCCGGATCGTGGTCGAGGAATTTCTCGACGGCGAAGAAGCCAGCTTCATGATCGTCACAGACGGTCTGGAAGTGCTGCCACTGGCAACCTCGCAGGACCACAAGGCGCGAGACGAAGGCGACACGGGGCCGAATACAGGCGGCATGGGCGCCTACTCGCCGGCACCTGTGGTCACGTCTGAAATCGAAGAACGCATCATGGACGAGGTTATTCGCCCAACCCTCAAGGGCATGCAGGATGACGGCACGCCGTACCTCGGGTTTCTGTATGCGGGCCTGATGATCATGGCGGATGGAACACCCAAGGTCATCGAGTTCAACTGCCGGATGGGCGACCCGGAAACTCAGCCCATCCTGATGCGCCTGAAGTCCGACCTTGCGAAGATTTGCTTTGCGACACTCGAAGGCACACTCGGGCAACAAACAGCCGAATGGGATGACCGTGCGGCACTGGGTGTCGTAATGGCTGCTGGTGGCTATCCTGAAAAATACGCGAAAGGCATGGCTATCACAGGCCTCGCCGAGGCCGACAGCAAGACGCAGAAAGTTTTTCATGCCGGCACGACCAGCAAAGACAACATCGTGCTTACAAGCGGCGGTCGCGTGCTGTGTGTCGTAGGCCTGGGCAAGACCGTGAAGGACGCGGCACAGCAAGCTTATGCCGCTGTCGACAAGATAAGCTGGGACGATGTTTATGTGCGTCGCGACATCGGTCACCGCGCGATAGCTCGCGAAGGCAAGTAGACGTGCTAACGACGGCCGAAGCCTCGCAAGCCATCCTGGCGGCGGTGCGGCCTGTCGCCACTGAGCAAGTCACGCTGGAGCAGGCTACGGGGCGTGTGTTACAGCAAAAAGTTGTCGCCGAGCGAGACCAGCCGCCCTTCGATCGCGTCATGATGGACGGCATCGCGCTGTCCTTCGCAGCGTTCGATAGCGGACAGCGTGCATTTCCATTGCAAGGCATGCAGGCCGCCGGCGACGAAGTGCTGTCGCTGGAAGCCGGAAAAGCCATTGAGATTATGACGGGTGCAAGCCTGCCGGATGGTGCGGATTGCATCGTGCCCGTGGAACGCATCACCGTGGCAGAGGGTATAGCCACCATTGCAGACGACTACCCCGCCAAACCCCGTCAGTTTATTCATGCGCGCGGTTCAGACCACCGGCAAGGGACTGAACTGTTGCAACCCGGCAAGCGTATCTCGGCCAATGAGATCGCGATAATCGCGTCTGCCGGACTTGCTGAACTTACTGTCGCCTGCAAACCAGCCGTGAGCGTATTGTCCACTGGCAACGAACTGGTTGCGGCAGGCCAGCCGATAGAGCCACACCAGGTTCGCCTGTCAAATGGCCCTGCCATTGTCGCAATGCTGGCCGAACATGGCTTCGACCAGGCAAAGCACGAGCACCTTGTTGATGATATCGAGACATTGAAGACGCGGATCGCCAAACACCTCGACGAATCCAGCGTGCTGGTGCTGAGTGGCGGTGTTTCAATGGGCAAGGCCGATTACGTCCCGCGGGTGCTGAAGGAACTTGGCGTCGAAGTGCACTTCCACAAGATCAGCCAGCGACCTGGCAAACCGATGTGGTTCGGTACAGGTGCGGAAGGCCAGGCCGTTTTCGCGCTACCCGGCAACCCGGTATCGACGCTGGTGTGCTGCCGGCAATATGTCGTGCCCGCCCTGTACCACCTGTCAGGTCTGCCGGCCGCCGCACCCCAGTTTGCAGCGCTCACGCAGCCAGTTAACTTTGCACCTCAACTGACCAATTTCCTGCCCGTCCGCGTCCTCTCAAACGCGGCCGGTGGCGTACTGGCGCTGCCCGTACCCACCAACACCTCGGGCGACTTCACCGCTCTGAGTGGCACAGACGGCTACGTGGAACTCGCCAGGGAGCAGGAACACTTTCCCGCAGGCAGCGTAGTGCCCTTGCACCGCTGGCGGCTTTAGCGCAAATTTATAGAATACGCAGCGCAAGGATGCCGCCGTAGACTGAGATCAGTCTCCTCCTGCTTACAACAACAAACACCGAGCCGACCTATGAAGGAAGTTATCCTTAAGCGCTTTGATGACCCGGACGAAGTTACGCACTTTGCGCTGTAATGGGCGAGAGCTCACTTGACCGGATCGACCACGAACTGGTCTGAAAGCAACTCGCTGGCGGGAACGCTACGAGCGGTCGTTTCAGGTGCTGATGCGATGACGGGGGTGGCAGCTTGCACGTTTTAATCCTGTGTCTGGCGTGGACAACGCCCGCTATGATCGCTGGCATATTAGGCTGGTCTGGCATCTGGGGGACAGGATCTGCCCTTGTCGAATACCTTATCCCGGTCCCCGTTGCCGGTGGCTTTCTGCATGTCCCTAGTTTCGTCGTAGCCACTGGAATCATACTGATCAGCCGACGTTCTACCGGGCTGGCGTTCCGCTATTTGCCTGTACTGGCTTTCAGCACCCTGGCCGTGGCGCTCTCGCTGATGCTTGAGTTCGATCGCCTCCATGCCTGGTTGTTTACTGATTACCAGCCGCCTGGCTCGCCGTTCCGGCTTGACGGAAATCCGTTGCTTCTGTTTGTCGCAACAGACGCCTTCTGGGTCGGATTCTATGCATTAACGAGGGGCTTCGCGCCACCAGCACGCGCATGGTTCGCACTTCCCCTCGTGCCTGCCGTAGTCATTGGCTTAAGTGTCGCCAATTATCAAATGAGTGGGCCAACGTTCAAAATTGGCGGACCAATACACACGAGCTCACGGGGTGAGGAAATCATTATGGTTTTCACATCGGCAGACTACGATGAAGATGCTTTCCTCAACTGGATTCAACAAGATCACGACTTTGCTCGCCCCTGGTTCGATGCAAATGCCGAACACGTTGCCGTTCTGTTTACGAACAGCATGCAGATGCTCGGCTGGCGTGAGCTCGATAAGACCGAAAGTGACAGCACTATCGCAACAATCTGCCTGTACGAAGAAGATCGCTCAATCGTTCCGTATAGCGGTTACCACGATTGTTTCGCGGAACGCCTCACGCTTGAACAGGCGCTTGCCGCACTGCGCGCCAGCGAGCCAACAGGGCTCGGTACCGATGTTGATTCCTGGTACGCACGCCTCCGCTTGTGCGACGATGTGGAAATACCTGAGCAGGCCACGATGGATATCGCCCGCGAGGATTTGTGTGCTGGCGTGGTTCGCGGCTACCCAAAGACCTTTCAGCGCTTCGTTGAGAAGTACGGCGAAAATTCCGCGCAGGTGAATTTCATCAGCGCCCAGGCCGCGAGCAGAGGCTTAAACGAAGAGTGAACTTAAGCCCGAGCATTAATCCTCGATTGCCCAGAGTATGTATTCGGGCAGCAGTGCGTCACGCCAGGCTACCCAGGTTCTGAAATCGCCGTAGTTGCCACCATTAAACGCTACGACCAGGTCAAGATCCGGAACTATAACGAGTAACTGGCCGCCGTTGCCGGTCGCAGAATAAATGTCCACCGTCCCTTTTCGGTATGGCAACTGCCCACGCCACCACGTATACCCGTAGTCATTCTCGGAATAAATCGAGGCATGTGGCGCAAACGACTGACCAACCCAGTCGCCGGGAATAATCCGCTGACCTTGCCACCGGCCTTCATCCAGCATGATTTGAGCAAACTTGAGAAAGTCCCGCGGTCGCATCTGTATACCACCACCCGCGTAACCGCGACCCAGCGGATCCAGATTGTAATAGTAGTGTTCGATCTGCATTGGCACAGCAAACCGGGTGCGAAAAAACTCGGGCAGCCACATACCAGTGGCTTCGCTCACGACACCGCCCAGCAGGTTGATCGCAGCACTGCAATACACAGCCGATTCACCAGGCTCGGCAACCAAAGGCAGCGTCAAAGTATAACGATACCAGTCCGGCTGTTCGCTTTGCTCCTGCATTCGATCTTCATTGCCGGGCGTTTCGTAGTCATTGTCGTCGCAGGAAAAACCACTGCGCATGCTTAGCAAATGGCTTACATGCAAGCCGGAGGTGCGCTCGTCTACCGGTATCTTCATACCCTTAAACATTGGATATACAGGGCTCTCGACGCCGATTGAATGCGACTCGCTGAGCATTCTGCCTACCATCAGGCCGGTCACACTCTTGCTTGCCGAGCGCAGATCGTGGGTACGCCCCGAATGGTGACCGTAGAAATATTCGTCCAGAACCAGCTTCCCGTGGCGCGCTACAAGAACGGAGTGAATATAGGGCGTACGCAATGTCGTGGTTTGAGTATCGAGAACACTCTGCACAAATTCGGTGAGACGTGCCTCGTCCATGCCAACTGAATCCGGAGTTGCTACCAGCCAGCCATCCGGCAACACTGACGGCATCTGGTAGCGATAAGCATCTGTATCCCTGCGCGGGTAGAAGCCGGGCGCAGAAGAACGATCTCGACGCGTTAAATCATAGCTACCACCGCGCCACGGCATTGCAACGGTTAGCACGCCGTGTTCTTCGTTGTAGCTGGCTTCGAGTGCCAGATTTGCATCGGCATCCAGAAAGCGAACTTCCACCCCTTCGCGCACCACGTTATGAACGCGCGTGAACACCCCCTGGTTACGTTCCGGATTGCGCAGTAACGCGCGAAGTACGCCATCCTCATCGCGCTCTATCAGGATATAAACCGAGAACCGTTGCTCGAACGGCCGAACGACACCCTGCCAGCGCTGTTCACCCAACGCATGCAGCGTTAACGGTGCAGCAAGCGCCGAATAAACGAGATCACCGGGCTCACTGATCCAGTGCCCGACTACCTCATCGTTACTACGGTTGTGAGTGCCACGAAAAGACCCTTGACCGAACGGCAGCTCAAACCGAAATTCACCGGCCACACGGGCAAGCAACCTGTCGCCTTCTGGCTCGACGAGCACCAAGACCTCAGCGGCGGGCAGAAAGGCTTTTTCAGCCCCCCAAAGCCCAAGCAATTTATCTTCTGACTCTACTTCTGCTGCAAGTGCTACTGCAGTCAGGTGCAGGAATATGACAGCACACACCGTCAGGTTAACTTGAATTCGTACCATCAGATTCTCACTCAATTGCTGCCGGCTGTTTGGCATACTAGCGCTTGCTGGCCAGGGTGGATACTTTAAGGTCAGATGCATTCCCCGCAAGTCAGGCCGGAGGTCAGGCACTCTACTTAGCCTTTCTGTTTGCGGTCCAATTCAGAGCTGCGGAGAAACTGAGCATGCTGAAACGCTGGCCGACAGGTCTGGGAATTGTTACGGGTTTGATTGCCCTGTCGTTCGGGCTGCTCTGCGGCAGCATGCCCGACGAAAAATGGCAACTGGCCGCACGCTGGACGGGACGCGCTTCTTTTCCCCTGTTTATTATCACGTTCGTCGCCTCGTCGCTTGCAACGCTCTTTCCCAAGCCCTGGACGCGACGGCTTCTGCAACGGCGCCGCTGGTGGGGGCTGGGATTCGCTGCCTGTTTTTTCATCCATTTATTCGCTCTATGCGTCTACAACTGGCGTATCGACAACTTTCCGCCGACTAGCCTGCTGAGCCCCGGCGTGCTGGCTTACACACTGCTGCTGGCTATGGTACTCACCTCTAACGCTACGTCTCAGCGAGTGCTGGGCCACCGCTGGAAATGGCTGCACCGGAGTGGGATGTGGGTTTTCCTGTTAATTTTTGGTCGACCGGGCACAAGCCTTGTCGCCATTGTTTATATGCTCGTCAGTCTTGCTGCGTTGTCACTCCGACTGGCTGCGTGGTGGAAAACACGGCAGAAGCACCCGCGATCTCTTAGTGCTCCCTGAGCAGTGACGGGCCCGCGGTGCGCACTGCAACGTGAACACACGCGATTGCGTACTATAATGTCGCCATGAAGACAGCTACTACGATCACTGCAAGCCTCCTTCTCCTCATCAGCATTGCGTGTGTCGGCCCAAGCGCCCACGCTCAAGCCGATCCTGCCTGGTTGAAGAGCTGGAACGAAGCGCAAAAAACGCTTCCTGCGACGCCAGGTTCCAGCAGCGCGATTGCGCCACCCGACGAGCCGGGTATTCCGTTGCAAATTCGAGGTCAGGTATTCGACCCGGATGGAACGCCGGCCGCAGGCGTGCTCGTACACGCCTACCATCGAGATAGTGACGGCTTTGACTTTGGGCCGGGCGATGCGGCGCTAAGCACCTGGCGACTGCAGGGCTGGGCAAAAGCGGATGCCGACGGCCGTTTCGAATTCACAAGCATCCGTCCTGCCCCGGACCATCTTGGTCGCGAAGCAGCCCATATCCACTTTACACTCGTGTCCACGGCTTATGGCCGGCAATGGGCGCCCACGGTTTACCTTGCCGATGATCCGCTGGTCACTGACGCACAACGCCGCAAGTCTCGCGAAGCTGGCAAGTTTGCATGGGTTAGCGCGGTAGCAAATAACGGGGAAACGCAGGTACTGGACCTGCACATGCAACTTCGGGAAGATGCCGACTTCTAGTTGCAACACTATCGTGCGTGCGGACCCTGCGCCGACGAGCTTACAGTCACTTACAAGAAAGAGCCGCTCACCCGGCAGGTAACCCCGCAATGCATCCAATCCTGCACGTCTTGCTGACCATACACATAGTGGCCGGCTTTACAGCGCTCGGCACAAGCCTGGTAGCGGCTATCAACAAGCTCGCCAACTGGCCACACCGCTGGCATGCACTGGCCGGGCGCCTCTTTTTCGTGGCCATGACAGCCATCTTCGCAACCGCGGTGCCGTTGTCTATCGCCACGCGCAACCTGTTCCTGTTGCTCATTGCCGTGTTCAGCTTTTACCTGGCGCTGTCTGGCTGGAGCTATGCACGGAATCGCACAGGCGAACCTGCTGCGCTGGACTGGACCCGGGTACTGACAATGCTGGCCGGCGCGGTCGCCATGGCGCTGTATGGCAGTTACTTGCTGTATCGCGGCAGCAATGACGGAATCACTCTGCTGGTGTTCGCGATTCTCGCTGGATTTCTGAGCTTCAAGGACCTCAGTATTCTCCGCGCTGGCGGTTTTACAGGGAACGCGCGCATTGCGCGGCATCTAACCATGATGCTCGCCGGCAGCATTGCAACGATTACAGCCTTTCTCGTCGTCAATATTCAGTTCAGCCCAATGCTGGTGCTTTGGCTGGCGCCAACCGCTTTGATCACACCCTTTATTTTCTTCATGAATGCCCGGGTGCTCAAGCAGCCTTGAAATGCGCTCAGCAGGCCGCAACCGCCGCCTGCTCAGTATCAACCCAGCGTTGCACGGCATTGCAATACTGGCTTGTCGCGACATTGATCTCAAAGATGGGCGCATATTGTTTCAGTTTCTCCAGGCCGGCGAACAGCAGTTGATTGCAGTATTGCTCGTCGATCGAAACGCTTGCTTTAAAGCGCTCCAGGAGTTCGTTAATTCTTTCGGATATCTCATCGCCATCGCAAAACAGGAATAGATCGCAAAGTTCGTTGGTAAAGACGGCAATGTCGCGCAGACGCTCCGCATCATTTTCGGGCGCCCGCAGCCTGCCCGGCGGTACGCCTCGAATAGCATCGATTATTGAACGCGGCAGGTTCCAGGTCCTGGCAACAGCGACACCCAGTTCCGCGTAGCTGACACCGAGCACGCCGCGCGCGGCCGCGTACTTGTCGAGTTGCTTGGCAGCCTGCAGATTGCCAATGTCTTCGTATTCTTCAGGAAAGTAGAAGACCACGAGATTTTCGCCGAGGTTCTGGCACATGCCGCAGATAAACGCTTCCTCAGCCGCAGGCAGCTTCTCGCGCTGCGCCAGGTGCCGGGCCAGCAGGCCGCTCAGGAATGACTTGGTCATTGAGTCTTTGAGTACCGCCGAATCGCCTTTC
>JAUHZT010000094.1 GCA_030425905.1 Gammaproteobacteria bacterium | reverse complement strand
CGCAATCGGTGTTGTAGTAACACTGAGTCTGCTGTTCATCATGCAATTGCTGATCGCGACCGGTAAGGCTGCGCTCACGGAGCCGCGTGAACGCGCGCAGCTGGATTTCGTGCGTGTGAAACGCAATGAAAACCTGAATACGGAAGACTTCACACCGGACAAGCCACCGCCGCCGCCGGAAATTCCGCCTGATGCACCGCCGCAGGAAATGGACTCTATTGACCCGAACGCGCCGTCGATCAACGTACCACCGCCGACAGTCAGTGCCGATACTGGTATTGGTGGACCGGGTGGCATGAACATCGCGGAAGGTGATTACTTGCCGATCGTGCGTGTAGCGCCAGTCTATCCAGCGCGTGCTTTGTCGCGCGGGCTTGAAGGCTATGTTGATCTTTCGTTTACGGTGACGCCGGCGGGAACCGTGGCCGATCCGGTAATCCTGTTTTCAACCAGCAGCCTCTTTGAACGAGCTGCCGAGCGAGCGGTACTGAAGTTCAAGTACAAGCCTCGTGTGGTCGACGGTGTACCGGTTTCAGTACCGAACGTGAAGACGCGTATTTCATTCAAGATCGAGGATTGAGATTCGAATTGGTACCTGACCCAGGCGGGATCGATACTGATCGAAAAGGAACTATTCCGACATGCAGATTAAAAACCGATTTAGTTACGTCGCGGCCGTCGCAATAGCGCTTTTCCTTCACGGGAATGTCAGCGCGCAGCAGACGGAAGAAGAGAGTAGGTCGCAGGAAACCAAGCAGGCACAGGCTGTCAGCAAGGAAGTCTACGACAAGATCCAGGAAGCGCAGGAGCTCGTGGATGCAAAAGACTACCCAGGTGCCATGCGCATCCTGGAGCGTCTCTACAATCCCGACAAGCTCACCGAGTATGAGCAGGCAAACGTGCTCAATTACATGGGCTTTGTGTACTACAACATGGACGACGCCAAGAACGCGATTCGTATTTATGATCGCCTTCTGCAAATACCGGGGCTTGAGCCGCAACTGGCCAAGCAGACAACCTACACGCTTGCCCAGCTCAACATGATGGAAGAGAACTACCCGCGGACGCTGGACTTGCTCAACCGCTGGTTCACGCTTGAAAGCAACCCGGCGCCGGAACCTTACATTCTTAAAGCGCAGGTTTTTTATCAACTACAGCGCTACAAGGAAATGGTTGAGCCGATTGAAACGGCAATGCGGATTGCTCGCGAACGTGACAAGGAAGCAAAGGAAGACTGGTATGTGCTGCTGAACTTCGCTTACTTCCAGGAAGAAAACTACGCAAAAGTCCGGGATATCCAGAAGGTGTTGCTGCAGAACTGGCCCAAGAAACGTTACTGGTTCTCCCTGGCCGGCGCCTACACGGAACTGGGCGAAGATCAAAACCTGATAGCCGCCTATGATGCCGCCTATACGCAAGGCTTGCTCGAGAAAGAAAACGAGTACGTCACGATGGCGCAGCTCTATATGCAGCGGGAAGTGCCTTACAAGGCAGCGAAGTTGCTTGAAGAGCAAATGGAAAAGGGCGTCGTCAACAAGAACGAGAAGAATTACCGCCTGCTGTCGCAAGCATGGATGCTCGCTCAGGAAGATGACAAGGCGATTCCGGCGCTCCAAGAGGCCGCCAGCCGTGCTAACGATGGCGAACTTGATGTTCGCCTGGCAAATTCATACCTGAATATTGGTGAATACGATGAGTGTGTTTCTGCGGCCAATGACGGCTTGCGCAAGGGCTCGTTAAAGAATCCTGATAATGCGCAGATCACGCTGGGAATGTGCCTGTACAACCTGCGCAAATACAGCGATGCGAAGAAAGCCTTTCAGGCGGCTGCGAAGGTCCAGAAATCACGTCGCATGTCCAACCAGTGGATCCAGGTTATTGATGCAGAAGTTGAGCGTAATCGACAAATTCAACTGGCACAGGAAGCGGCTCGCAAGAAGCAGGCTGAAGTTGAGGCGCGCCGGGCAAAGGCCGAAAGGGCCGCCTGATTTCGTAGTTAGTCCCTAGCTATAGAGTAAAACGGGGCGTTGATCGTTATCGATCAACGCCCTTAAACTAAGCGGCTCCAAATACAGTCAGACAGGATTTTCGAAAGTATGCCCAAAGTAATTTACATCACGCCGGATGGCGAGCGTCATGAGACCGAGGTCGAGAATGGCTATTCGGTTATGGAAGGCGCTGTTAACAATAATATCGAGGGCATCGTTGCCGAGTGTGGTGGCGCCTGTGCATGCGCGACGTGTCACAGCTACGTAGATCCTGCCTGGCTAGACAAGCTGCCGCCCATGGACGACATGGAAGACTCAATGCTGGATGCGGCATTTGAGCGCAAGGACAATAGCCGGCTGACGTGCCAGATCGAAGTATCCGATGAGCTTGATGGCATCGTTATCCACGTAGCGGACAACGACTACTAGCTTATCGCAGGCCGGTTTCCAGGCGCGCAATCACCATGCGCTGAATTTCAGATGTACCCTCGTAAATTTCCGTAATTTTTGCATCGCGAAAATAGCGCTCGAGCGGTAGCTCCTTGCTGTAACCCATGCCGCCGTGTATCTGTACGGCCTGATGGGTCACAAACATACAGGTCTCTGAAGCGAATAGCTTTGCCATTGAAGCGTTCAGCGTGTTCTTTGTGCCGTTATTCGCTGCCTGCGATTTTGCCCAGGCGGCCTGCAGAACGAGCAAACGGCTGGCTTCTATACGTGTACGCATGTCGGCGAGCTTGTTTTGTATTGACTGGAAGCTGCCGATCTCACTGCCGAATGCTTTACGGTCGCGAGAGTATTCAAGCGCGGCACTATAGGCCGCCTGTGCAATACCCAGTGACTGAGCCGCGATCCCGATGCGTCCTGAGTCCAGTACGGTCATGGCAATTTTGAACCCCTGTCCTTCATCGCCGATCCGGTTCTCAACGGGGCATTGGTAATCCACAAGTTCTATCTCACAGGTTGCGGATGCCCGAATGCCCAGCTTGGGTTCATGCTTGCCGCGCGTGAAGCCCTTGGCTTCTGCGTCTATCAAGAAGGCGCTGATCCCCCTGGAACTGCCGTCAGGCTGAATGGTTTGCGCAAACAATACGATATAGTGAGCCACAGGGCCTGAGGTTATCCAGGACTTGCGGGCGTTGATCGTGTAGTAACTGCCATCAGCCGAGAGTTCGGCCCGTGAACGCATTGCACGGGCGTCTGAGCCTGATTGTGGCTCTGTCAGCGCATAGGCGCCGTTGACCTCTCCGGAGGCAACCGGGGTCAGGAACTGCTGCTTTTGCTGCTCGGTGCCAAAGGCGAGCAGTGGTACTCCGTACAGGGAATTGTTGACTGACACTATTGTGCCGTGGGAGGCGTCAGCGGCTGAAATCTCCGCCATGATCAGCGCGTAACTGACCGGATCCAGGCCGGCACCGCCATATTCCTCGGGTATTTCGACACCCATGAAACCCAGCTCGCCGGCTGCTCGGATACTGGCTTCGGGAAATTCGCCGGTCTCGTCAAACCTGGCTGCAATCGGTGCAATCTCATTCTGCGCGAACTCGCGGGCGGCAGCCTGAATCATTTGCTGTTCTTCTGTCAGTGCAAAATTCATAAATCCTCCGGAGTGGTCGGGTATTATACGTGCAGTCGAATCAGGGGCGCATACCCCAGATATGTTAGTAGTCTGCGTTGCACCGGGCTTGGCGAATACAAAGCAGGCCCCGGGGCTGCGAAATTTCAGTGGTTAGCAGAATTTCAGGAGAAGTGGAATGTCCATCAAAGCGGGCGACAAGATGCCGTCGGGTACTTTCGGTGTTATGACCGAGTCGGGTCCTGGTGCTATGAGTACCGACGATTTGTTTTCAGGCAAGAAGGTGGTGCTGGTCTCAGTACCGGGCGCCTTTACGCCGACTTGCTCAATGAATCACTTGCCGGGTTTCGTTGACCAGGCCGATGCCATTCGGGCAAAAGGCGTCGACACGATTGCCTGCATGGCGGTAAACGATGTGTTTGTGATGAATGCCTGGGGCAAGGACCGTGGCGTAGGCGACGATGTGCTTATGCTGGCTGACGGAAATGGCGAGTATGCGAAGGCACTGGGACTGGAGATGGATGCCTCGGGCTTCGGCATGGGAACTCGTGGCCAGCGGTTTGCGATCGTCGTTGACGACGGTGTCGCTAAACACGTCGCCGTTGAAGAGCCAGGCAAGTTTGAAGTCAGCAAGGCAGAAGCCATTCTCGCTGCACTCTAGTCGTTGCTAGCGCGCGATGAAAAAATCGCCGCTCGGGATAGTTTCCCGGCGGCGATTTTTTTTGCCGGAGCACACGGCCGGCTTGTTGCCAGTCTGCTTATAACGCGTCGGTAAGCTCTGGAACGATACTGAACAGGTCGCCGACGAGACCGATATCCGCGACATCAAAAATCGGTGCTTCCTCGTCCTTGTTGATGGCGACAATTGTGCCCGCGTCCTTAATGCCGGTGAGATGCTGGATAGCCCCTGATATACCAATCGCGACATACAGTTCAGGTGCGATGATCTTGCCTGTCTGGCCAACCTGCATGTCATTGGGGACATAGCCTGCGTCAACGGCAGCACGCGACGCACCGACGCCCGCGTCGAGTTTGTCGGCTAGTGCGTAGATGATGTCGAAGTTCTCGGAACTGCCGAGTGCTCGTCCACCTGAAACGACCCGTGCGGCAGTCTGCAGGTCCGGGCGGTCTGACTTGCCTGACTGCAGCTCAACGAATCGCGTATGGCTCGGTACCGCTGCGTTGTTCGCTATCTCTTCCACACTGGCACTGTTTCCGGTGCCCGCCGCGGGCCAGGACGCCGTTCGTACTGTCGCAACCACCGGGTGACCATCCGGCGCCTTGACAGTAACGATAGCGTTGCCGGCGTAGACCGGGCGCTTGAAAGTATGGCTGCCTTCCACGCTCATAATGTCGCTGATCTGGTTGACTCCGGCGAGTGCGGCAACACGTGGCATCAAGTCCTTGCCGAAGGTTGTAGAGGGCCCGAATGCATAATCATAGTCGCCCATCAGCGCAACAATCTGGGGTGCCAGCGTAGCGGCGAGCGCATGCTCACTGCTGTCATCAGCCACCGCCAGTACCCGGTTTACCGATTCGATTGTTGCAGCCTGGCTTGCGACCGCGCCGGGCGAGTTACTGAACACGGCAATCGTAATGTCGGCTTCCGGAAGCTGCGCGGCACAAGTTACGCACTTGGCCGTGCTCGGATTGAGTTCGGTGCCATCGTGCTCGGCGATTATCAATACTTTAGCCATCAGATCAGTCCTTTGTCCTTGAGTGCCGATACAAGTCCAGCAACATCGTTAACCATGACGCCTTTTTGCCGCGCGGACGGTGGTTCAAAGAAGGTCTCTTCAAGCGCCGGGCTGCGCTCAATTTTGAATTCGGCTAAAGGAACCTGGTCAAGCGGCTTTTTCTTGGCTTTCATGATGTCCGGCAATTTCACATAGCGGGGTTCATTTAAACGCAAATCGGTCGTGATCACCGCCGGAAGATCGATTTCAATGGTTTCAAGGCCGGCGTCGACTTCGCGTGTGACCCTGGCACTGTCACCGTTCAGCTCGACCTTCGACGCAAAACTTGCCTGTGGCCGGTCCCAGATCGCCGCCAGCATCTGGCCTGTCTGGTTATTGTCGTCGTCAATTGCTTGTTTACCGAGGATTACCAGTCCCGGTTGTTCGCGATTGATCAGTTCGAGAAAGACGCGTGCGCGATCAAGCGGGTCGATTGATTCACTGCTCTCGACCAGGATGGCGCGGTCTGCGCCCATTGCAAGGCCGGTACGTAATTGCTGTTGTGCCTCCGCCGGGCCGATAGAAACGACGATGACCTCAGAGGCCTCTCCACGCTCTTTTATTCTGAGCGCTTCCTCGAGCGCAATTTCGTCAAACGGATTGATGCTCATCTTGACACCGTCTGTTTCGACGCCGCTGCCATCGTTTCGGACCCGGACGCGCACGTTGTAGTCAACGGCACGTTTGAGCCCGACAAGTATCTTGTCCAATTGTCCAACTCCCGAAAATGCAAAAGGGCGGCTAGAACCGCGCGGCCGGCTATTGTCCATTAGCAAATCCCGGCATACAAGGCCCGTTACGGGCGCTAACGCGCGCCTGCGCCGTCGCAGCTGTTGTCTTGTGCGGTCTGGCGGGCAACAATTGTGCACATGACGGAGCCGGCAAAACTTATTTCAATTGCGGCGCTGCAGGCACGGCTGGGACAGCCTGGTTTGCGCTTGCTCGACTGCCGTTTTGACCTGATGAATCCAGCGGCGGGCCGGCAGGCCTGGCTTGGCGGTCACATACCCGGCGCCCAGTATGCGGATCTCGACCAGGAACTGGCGGGTCCGGTGCGCTCGGATACAGGGCGACACCCATTGCCGGGCGTCGAGGATTTCGCGCGGCAGCTGGGCCGCTGGGGTATCGGGAACGATTCAAGCGTCGTCGTATACGACGGTGGCAGTGGTGCAATTGCCGCCCGCGCATGGTGGATGCTGCGTTGGGCGGGGCATGACGACGTCGCTCTGCTTGACCAGGGCTTTGCGGGCTGGACAGCGCAACATGCGCCGGTAGAAACCGGCGAGACTGCCGTTGCACGGGCTGCTTTCAATACGCGCCCACGAATGGAATGGGTGCTCGGAACTGACGAGTTACAAGGCAGGTTGCAGCGCGGAGCGCTTGGCAACCTGATCGATGCCCGGGATGCGGCACGTTTTCGCGGCGAGGTGGAACCTATCGATCCGGTCGCGGGTCACATTCCTGGCAGCCGGAATTTTCCACTGGCTCAGAGTTTGCAGTCCGACGGGCGCTGGAAAAGTGCAGAGGAGCTACAGGCTCTGTGGCTGCCAGTGCTCGGAGAGCCCCCAGGTGCCCCGTGGGCGGTCATGTGTGGTTCAGGCGTAACCGCGTGCCACCTTGCCTTCTCAGGGCAGCTAGCGGGCTTCCAGGCGCCCCGTCTGTACGCGGGCTCATGGAGTGAGTGGATTCGAGATCCCTCCCGACCCGTGGCAAGCGGCGCCGCGAACCCGGTCGCGGTGCCCGCGACTGCGGAACCCTCATCAACTTAATACGGAATCGGGCGCCTGTGATAGGCTATCGACAGGCCAGTTTTCAGCAGCTCCTGGTCCCGCTAGGGTGTGAGAAAAAAGTGAGTAAAAACCTTTTAAAACAAATGTTAATAGCGATTATTTCAAGTGGATTAGTCGCTTGTGCAGGTCAAAGTTCGAGTGAAAACGACGCCACGGCTGAACGCGAACCGAGGGGTTCGGATTGCATCTTTGAATCGACTATCCGAGACTACCGGGTACTGGACGAAAGCAACCTTGTCGTGACGGCGGCACAGCGAAAAAATTACCATATACAGCTCAGCCGGCCCGCTTATGGTTTGAACTCCACCTGGGGTATCGGGTTTTCGTCGCCGACAAGTCAGATCTGTTCCGGTTTCAGCAGCGTCGTTTTTAACGGCAGTTTTGAAACCGAGGAAATACGGATCTCGAGCATCCGGGCGCTGAATGAGCCCGAGTACGAGAACTTACTGATCCGGTTTGGATTGAAAGAGCCGGAAAAACAAAAGATCCCGCCGCCTGAAGACATTGAAGGGGCGGAGGTCGAAGAGCTGGACTAGAATGCTTAGCATGCCAATGCGGCGCTCCGGTCACGCAATCCGCAATCTCCGTGCGGACCCACCCGGTCAACCTTAAGGGTTGACCGGGTTTTTGTTGGCTGCACGAAGCAGGAATCAAGGCATCACTGTGCATGGATCGCTGCAAGGGCTGAAAGTGCTGGATCTGACCCGGGTACTTGCGGGGCCGTGGGCGACGCAATTGCTAGGCGATTACGGCGCCGACGTCGTTAAAATAGAACGGCCCGGCGCAGGCGACGATACGCGCCACTGGGGGCCGCCCTGGATAAGCGGCGACGGTGGCGATGCAGCCTATTTTCTGGCAGCCAACCGCAACAAGCGTTCGCTTACGGTTGACCTGAGTACCGAGCGCGGTCAGTCGCTGATTCGTGAGCTGGCAGCCAGTGCTGACGTGCTGATCGAAAACTTTCGCAGTGGCACCATGGCGAATTTTGGCCTCGACCATGCCACGCTCGCGGCGCTGAATCCGAAACTGATTTACTGTTCCATTACTGCTTACGACAGCCAGAGTTCGAGAGCCGGGCAACCCGGCTACGATGCGATGGTGCAAGCGTCGGCGGGCCTGATGAGTATCACCGGCGCACCTGACAGCGAGGGGGGTGGCCCGCAAAAGGTCGGCGTAGCCATAGCCGATATCATGACCGGGATGTACGCCGGTTCGGCTATTCTTGCTGCACTGCATCACCGCACGCAGCATGGCGGAGGACAGTACATTGAAGTGCCCTTATACGACGCGCAGGTTGCCTGGCTGGCCAACCAGGCCATGAACTACCTGGTGGGTGGTGAGTTGCCTGGGCGACTCGGCAATGCACACCCGAACATCGTTCCGTACCAGTCTTTCGCAACGCGTGACTCACACCTGATGCTCGCCGTTGGTAACGACGGGCAGTTTCGTCGCTGCATGGCTTGCCTGGGGCTGGATGATCTCGCTACGGCGCCCCGGTATGCGGACAACGCAGCGCGGGTAGCGCACAGGGATGAACTGACAGCGGTACTCGCGGAGCGGTTCGCACAGCAGGATACGGCAGACTGGCTACGGCAGTTGCGAGCCGCCGAGGTGCCTTGCGGGCCGATCAATGACCTGCAGGCTGTTTTCAGCGACCCTTATGTTCACGAACAGGGCGTGGTCCGCCACCAGGTGCATCCAAAGCACGATGCATTAGCAACAGTCGCCAACCCGGTACGCTTCAGTGAAACCCCCGTTAGCTATGACCAGGCACCGCCGTTACTCGGTGAGCATTCCGACGCAGTATTGCGTGATTGGTTGGGTTATTCTGCCGACTCGATTAGGCAACTCAGGGATGCGGGCGCAATCTGACGGCCGTTAGCACAATGGACAACGCTATTCTGTGCAGTTCTACGCTGCACGATGTTAAATATGAAATTCGTGGGCAACTGGCCAATCGCGCCATTGAGCTCGAGAAACGCGGTTACGAGATTACCTCGCTGAATATCGGCAACCCGGGCCTTTTTGGTTTCCGGACGCCTGAGACAATGCGTCTCGCGATGATAGAAAACCTCGCACTGGCAGAGCCGTATTGCCACCAGAAAGGCATCTTTCCGGCGCGCGAAGCGGTAGTGATGCAGCAACAGGAACGCGGCATCAGCGGCATCAGCGCCGAGGAAGTGTTTATAGGCAACGGCGTCAGCGAATTGATCGACCTGACACTGCGTGCGCTGTTGAACCCGGGCGACGAAGTACTTGTACCCAGCCCCGATTACCCCCTGTGGTCCGCAGCCGTTTCGCTAAATGGGGGTGTGGCGCGATACTATGACTGCGCGCCCGAACGAAACTTCATACCGGATCTTGCACAAATTGAATCAATGATCGGACCGCAAACGCGAGCGATCGTTATCATCAATCCCAACAACCCGACCGGTGCCGTCTACGATCGTGACGTGCTGGCCGGTATCGCCGATATTGCCGAGCGGCATGGGCTGGTACTCATGGCGGATGAGATCTATGACCAGATGGTCTATGACGATGCCGAATTCGTACCGATGGCAACATTGATGACGAATGGCGTATGCCTGACGTTCTCAGGTCTGTCGAAGATCTACCGGGCGTGCGGTTACCGCGTTGGCTGGTGCGTTTTCAGCGGCGATCTCGAACGGGCGCAAAGCTATATCCATGGCATGGAATTGCTGTCGGCACTGCGCTTGTGTGCCAATGTGCCCGGGCAGTGGGCTGTGCAAACGGCGCTCGGCGGCTACCAGAGTGTGGCCGAATTGGTGCGACCGGGCGGTCGCTTGTACGAACAACGCCAGGTCATTGTGGATCGGGTAGCCGAGAGCCCCTATTTGAGTATGCACGCGCCGCGTGGTGCGATGTACGCGTTCGTAAAGCTTGACGAACGCTTTGCCGGCCGTCTGAATGATCAGGACTTTGCGCTGGAACTACTCGAGAACATGCACGTGCTGGTCGCGCCCGGCAGCAGTTTCAATACCCCTTACAATGACCACTTCCGGATAACAACATTGCCGAACAACGAAACCATGCACAAGGTCTTTGATCGCGTTGACTCGTTGCTTGAGCAGCACGCCTGATGACGGGATGAGTCGGGTATGTACGACTGGCTGAATGAAGCGCTCACGGATGATGAGGCGCAGGTTGTCACAGCCAATCGCCGGCTCGCGCGGACGCTGGGGGTGGCATACGGGGAACGACAGATTGCCAGCGGCATACTGGCCTGGCGAAGTCCGCTCATATTTGCGTGGCGCGACTGGCAGAGTGCGTTGCTCGACAGCGTTGATGTCGACGACACACTGCCGGCGCGAATCAGTGATTACCAGGCACGCGTTCTATGGGAGCGCTGTCTCAAGGACGTCATTGATGATCCGTTCCTCAACTATGGAAACCTTGCACGCCAGTGCCGGGACACCTGGCAACGCCTGCACGAATGGTGTGTGCCACTCAAGCACGCCGAGGATGCGGCAAAAGGGCCGGACCAGGGGCTGTTTGTGCGCGCCGCGTCCCAATATGAAGAGTACCTGAATGCCAGGCAGTGGGTAGACAATGCAACGTTGCCGAACCTGCTGATTCAATTCGCACAACAGGGCTTACTGAAGGCACCCAGGCAGGTAACCCTGGCCGGTTTTGATCGGCTCTCGCCGCAGGTTGAAGAGTTATGTGCCGCCTTGAAAAGCAAAGGCACCAGGATCGTGCGGCACCAGGCAGCTCGACGAGGCGTAGCAGAGTTGCGCAGGTTCGAGTCACCGGATGCGGAACTACGCGCCGCCGGTGCCTGGGCAAGGGCACAATTGAGCGAAGATTCAAGCCAGCAGATAGCAATCGTGGTCGGCCAGCTGGAGCAGAGTGCTGAACGCAGCGGAGCGCTGTTACGCGAAGGCTTTTCTCCCGGCTGGCAATACGCACCGCCGCGCATCGCTGCCGCGCTGAATGTGTCCTATGGGGCAAGGCTTGCCGATTACCCCGCGGTGTCGATTGCCTTGCTGGCGCTGCGTTGGCTGTACAGCGACTTGCGCAGTGCTGATATCAGCTTGCTGTTGCGTAGCCCGTATCTGGGTATGACACCGACGACAGGGCGCAGCCTGCTGGAATTGAAGTTACGCGAGTTGCCCGATCAATTCTGGACACCGGAACAACTCGTATTCGCCTTGCAACGGCGAGAGCTCGCAGCCGAGGCAGAAGACTGGCTCGCGCGCTTTGGTCGCTTGCGTGATTCCCTGTCCGCCGCCGCCAACCGTATGCAGCCATCGCGGTGGGCCGAGTTGCTGGACACAGTCTTGCGCACGCTCAACTGGCCTGGCGACACGCCACTCGGCAGCGCCGATTTTCAGCTCGACAACCGCTGGCGCGACTTACTCAATGAGTTTTCCAGGCTGGAACTGGTCAGTCCGCAAATGGGCGGCGCCGAGGCCGTTGCCCGCTTGGCGTCAATGGCAGCCGAAGCGTTGTTCCAGCCCGAATCAGAAGGTGCGGCAGTTAGTGTGCTCGGGCCGCTCGAGGCAGCCGGGCTTGAGTTCGACAAGGTGTGGATGACCGGTCTCACGGCCGAAGAGTGGCCCGCATCGAGTCGGCCATTGCCATTGCTCGCGCGCGAGCTACAGGTGACCCATGACATGCCTGACGCGACGCCGGATGAAACGGCGCGCTTCGCGCGGCGTGTGTTCGATCGGGTCCGAAGCAGTGCGAGTCAGTGCGTGATCAGCTACCCGTCAACAATAGGTGACGCAGAGCAGGTACCGTCGGCGCTGGTTGATGATCTGCGAGTGAGTGAGCGGGACTGCACACGCGATGGTGACCCTGGCTGGCATGCGATGTCGCTGCGAGAGCGCATGAGTGTTGTAGAGGCTAGTGACCGGGTACCGGCCGTTGCGCCCGATGAACAGCTTACCGGCGGTGCTGGCACCATACAGCGACAGTCCAGCGAGCCGTTTTCTGCCTTTGCATTCGGGCGCCTCGGCGTACGCTCGATTGCGCCGTTTACCACCGGTATCGCCGCCAATGTGCGTGGCAACCTGGTGCACGATGCACTGTTTCATCTCTACACAGGCAAACCGTCACAACGCGATCTACTGAGCTGGACTGAGGCAGAGCGAGAGACCCGCATTAAGAAGGCGCTCAGGCAGGCATTTCAGCGCTATGAGCGGCATGCCGACGCATTGCTGTTCAATTTGCTCGCACTTGAGGAGGCGCGCACAGCACAATTGTTGCGCAGGGTACTGCAGATCGATGCCGAGCGACCGCCGTTTACGGTGGCGAGCGTCGAGGCTTCAACGCAAGCGCGGGTCGGCGACATTCAGCTGCATTTGCGCTGCGATCGCATTGACCGTGCGGCAGACGGCAGCCTGATAATTCTTGATTACAAAACCGGAGTGAAGAAGAAGTTTTTGACGAGGGACATGCCGCGAGAGTGGCAACTTGTCGTTTACGCAACCTTGCCGCAGGAAGCCGTCGGGGCGCTCGCATTATTCAATGTTGACAGTCGCGAAACCTTTATTGATGGCGCGGGACCTGCACTGCAGGAGACGCAGGACTGGGACGTTCGCTTACAGGAATGGAAGGCGACAGTGCTTGATCTCGCAACGCAGATAGCGCGCGGGGATGTGCGGTTGAACGGGAGACTGAGCAGTCGCGACGCCGCGCCGCTGGCGTTGCTGAGTCGCATCGCGGAGCTTGATCGTGACAACTGAGGCACAGCTACTGGAAGCCGATCGCAACGCACGGCGCTGCGCGCTTGATGTGTCACGTTCGTTCATCGTGCAGGCGCCCGCGGGTTCCGGTAAGACGGAGCTGTTGATCCAGCGCTACCTTTGTTTGCTGGCGACGGTCGACAACCCGGAAGAGATACTGGCTATCACCTTCACCCGCAAGGCGGCGGCGGAGATGCGTTTGCGCGTTCTTGGCGCGCTGCGTTCTGCGCAGGCCGGTGAACAGCCAACGGCCCCGCACCAGGAAACGACGCACAAGGCGGCGCTGGCCGTATTGCAGCGAGACAGCGAACTGG
>JAUHZT010000230.1 GCA_030425905.1 Gammaproteobacteria bacterium | reverse complement strand
GCGGGCGCCCGTCGCCTGTTTTATTGGAAACCAATTTCGAGCAACCTACGCCGCCCGCGGTGGATGCTCAGGGCGAGTCAAAAGATAGCCTACGCACTATGATATCTGGCTGGGAGACTGGCGAGGTTAGCCGGGAAAATGGTGGGGCGTGTAGGGATCGAACCTACGACCGGTCGGTTAAAAGCCGAATGCTCTACCTCTGAGCTAACGCCCCGCTTTTCTGCCAGGCAGGCTGCATTGTGATGCGTCCGCCTGCAATGCTCGCTTTATGAATTGCCGAGAACGGGCCCGCGCAGCGAGCGGCATTGCGGGCGGCATAATACCGAATCAACGTAAAATAACAAGTATCGCCCGGTGCGCTGGCGGCCTCAGACGCCCTCGGATTCCATCCGCTTGAGCCGCTGCCCGGCCAGGGTTGCGGCTGTTGTGCCCGGGTAGTCCGAGCGCACCTTCGCAAGCGCCACTTTCGCCGCGTCCCAACTCCGCAGCTCGTAGTGGCAATAACCAATCTTCAGCAATGCATCTACAACTTTACGCGACCGAGGGTGATCATCGACCACGGCCTGAAAAGAGCGCAGCGCCGCATCGTATTGCTGCCGGACATAGAACGACTCGCCAAGCCAGTACTGTGCGTTAGGGGCGTTGGTGCTGTCGGGATAGGTTGCCAGGAACTCCCGGAATGCCGCTTCAGCCGCGTCGTAGCGCTGTTCCTTGATCAGCTCGAAGGCAGCCCGGTAATTGTCGTCTTCCGAACCGCCGGGCACGGGTAGCTGGCCCGGAGGCAGGGTGCCACCGTCGAGCACATTCGGCGGGCCACCGTTGGCCTGCAGCGCACTCTCCAGTGCCTGAATGCGTGCATCCAGGTCGTTGTACAGGTCGCGCTGCCGTTCAGCGGTAGTCTGCGCGTTGTACTCAAGCGTTTCGGCCTGCCCACTCAGTTCGGCTGCACGCCGCTCCAGTGAATTAACCTGCTGTGACAGGTCGACCAGGCTCTGGTTCTGCATGACGCGCTCGACTGACGCCATGCGCCGATCCAGCTCATTCAACTTAAGCATGACGGGATCGTCGGGTTTCGGGCCCGTCAATGCGCAACCCGCCAGGACGGCGGGTGCCAATACGATAGTCAGTTTGCTGATGTTCACAGGGATCGAACTCACTTTGCTCAATTCAGGTAGGTGATTTCTACGCGACGATTGCGCTCGTACGCGGACTCATCGCTGCCTTCGACGGCCGGCCGCTCTTCGCCAAAGCTGACTGTTGAGATCTGGGCCGCTGTGGCGCCCTGGATCAACAATAGCCGGCGTACAGCCTGGGCGCGGCGTTCGCCGAGACCAATGTTGTACTCGCGCGAGCCACGCTCGTCGGCGTGCCCTTCGAGGCGCAAGCGCGCACCCGGATTATCCGCCAGTTGCAGTGCGTGGCGCGACACAAGATCGGTATCCTCGGGACGAACTTCAGAGGAGTCGTAGTCGAAATAGATAACACTACCGAGTTCGCCGCCGCCGAACGGGTCGTCAATGGCCTCGCCGCCCATACCGTCGATATCGTTATAGCCGCCCGTGCTGCCCGCGCTACCGCTCGAGTCGCCATACACCGAGTCCGTGGGATCCGGGTCCGGCACCGTGTTTTTGGTGCACGCCGAAAGCATCACGACGGCAAGAATCAGAAAAAGAACTTTGTACTGTGACATGTCACTATCCTTACGGAAAACGCCCAAAATAAGACTCATTTACTGCTCAATAACCTTATATAAAACAATAAATTAAATCAGTTACTTAATCTAAAAAGTCATTAAAAACGCGCGAACGGTGACCACACCGGCTCACGCACATCCCCTTCACCTGACGCGAGTCGCTGGCGGATCAGGCCATCAGCCGTCACGGTCTCCAGTACTCCGTTACCCGACTGCCGCGTAGCATAAATCAGAATATCGCTGTTCGGCGCAAAACTTGGACTCTCATCCTGACGACCGGTAGAGAGAATCAACAGGTCCTTGCGCTTGAGGTCCAGGATGCCGATGCGGAAATTACCACGATCGTTGTGCAACAGTGCCAGTTTTTTACCGTCCGGCGATAACCTCGGCCGTGCATTATAACTGCCCTCGAATGTCACCCGTTCGGGGTTGCCGCCATTGGCAGCCACGCGATAGATCTGCGGCCCGCCCGCGCGATCCGAGGTGAAATAGATGTGCTTGCCGTCCGGTGACCAGCTGCCCTCGGTGTCAATCGCCCGATGATTCGTCAGGCGTTTCCTTTCTTTGCTCGCGAGATCGATCGTGTAGATGTCCAGGTTGCCATCCACACCGCCCAGCGTCATGACCAGTTGCTTGCCGTCCGGCGAGAATGAAGGCGCACCGTTGATGCCCGGTTCACTGGAAACCTTGATCCGGCTGCCGGTGCGAAGTTGCTGCACGTAGATCGACGACTTGCTGCCTTCGAACGAGACATAGGCGAGCCGCCGGCTGTCTGGCGACCACGCGGGCGACATTATCGGGTCCGGGCTCTCCATGATGACGTGTTCGGACTCACCGTCATAGTCGGCAACTACGAGCCGGTAGCGCGTCCCGGATGCCTGTTTCAGCGCTGTGACAAAGGCCACCTGGGTGGCAAACACCCCTTTAATGCCCGTCAGTTTCTCGTAAATCATGTCGGCAG
>JAUHZT010000004.1 GCA_030425905.1 Gammaproteobacteria bacterium | reverse complement strand
GGTGAGGGGGGTTCCTCGGCCGAAATAAAGCGGAGCAAACCGGGCACTGCCCGGTTTGTGAGCCATTCGGCCGAGGAATCACCGGAGCGCGGCCGCCGTGCGCAAGATCCAACGCCCCGAGGGCACCGCACCTTGCAACCACCTGGTGACGTTGTTGCGCTTACATTAACGAGCGGGGTGTTTCGCGCTTACCCGGGGTCGCCGAGCAGGGTGGTGTCTATGATGTCGCACAGGCAGTGGATGATGAGCAGGTGAACTTCCTGGATGCGCGCGGTGCGCGTTGCGGGTACGCGGATTTCAACGTCTCCCTCTCCGTACATGCCAGCCATTTTGCCGCCATCGCGGCCGGTCAGCGCGACGATTTTCATGCCACGTTCGTGTGCGGCAGATATTGCCCGGCAGACGTTTTCGGAGTTGCCGGAGGTTGAGATTGCGAGCAGGACATCCTGTGCTTTGCCCAGCGCGCGTACCTGTTTGGAGAAAATCTCTTCGTACGCGTAATCATTGCTGATTGAGGTCAGGGTGGAGCTGTCGGTCGTTAACGCCATCGCGGGCAGGCCCGGGCGTTCCATCTCGAAGCGGTTGAGAAGTTCGGAGGAGAAATGCTGTGCGTCGCCAGCCGAACCGCCATTGCCACAGCTAAGGATCTTTCCGTCGTCGAGTAGTGACTCGGCAAGCAACAAACCGGCAGCGGCAATGCTTTCACTGATGACGTCTACGGCGCTTTGCTTCGTCGCAATGCTTTCGGCGAAATGCTCTCGGACGCGTGTGACTGTATCCATGTCTACCTCGGTTGATTCTGGGCTGTGGTTTGCAGCATCCGGGATGCCCTGACAATGATCAATTCTAGCAGAAGCTTCTGCGGGCATGGCAGGTGGAGAGTCCTAGATGTTGGGCCGGAATGCATCCTGCAACCAATCCACCGACAGTTGGCCCGATGCGTCCCTGTTAATGCCCAGAACATCAAAGCGAAAGCAATAATTGCGAAAGACGGGATTGCGCGCCAGAAATACGGCTGCTGTCTTCCCCAGCTTTGCCTGTTTATGCCGATCCACGCTCAGCCGGGCATTTACAAAACTGCCGCTTGCGCGATAGCGCACTTCAACGCAGATAATACAGCGGGCCTCGCGCATGATCAGATCGATCTCGCCGCGGCGGGTACGGAAATTGCGCGCTACGGGAATGAGGCCACGTCGAATCAGGTAACGGAACGCGTATTGTTCGGCGCGCTGGCCTAAAGCGCCTGTTGACTCCTCGTCCATGTGTCGGCTTCCGTGCCACTACTTACATCGGTCAGGCCATTATCGGCTTCGTCAAACGGTGATTCATCATCAGGCGCGGCTGCGGGCTCGCGCAGCGGCGTTGGCACACCGCGCAGAAACTGCGCCCAGGCCAGGTAGCGGTGGACCCGGCCATCGTTGTCGAGATACAGGCGACCTGTTGCACCGTCATACTCGCGCATCGAATGGCCGTCCGAGGAGAACAGCAGTCCGACCAGGTGGTAGGCGTCGTAACCCATCGCATGCAGGCGACCGAGGCGCCGATGCTGTGGCCAGTGTTCTGCGTACATGGCAGGTAGCTCACTGATCCAGGGCTGCGGATCGATGAGCCAAGGGGCGTCCGCGAACATGACGCCGTTAAGGTCGCTGTCCGATCGTCCGTCCATCGCATAAATGGAAGAGGTCGAGTACACCGGCAGGTCACCGGAATAGTGGAACTTCAGCTGTGACTTGATAAGGCGCCCGGATGGCGCATCGGCAGCGAGAAAGATGAACTCGGCATCCTGCCGCCGGCGTGGGTCAAACTGCAAAGGCCCGCCGATGTTGGCGCGCAATCGCTGATAGCGTTTGACGCTGCCTGAGAGGGCCATCAGGTCTTCAATTGTGTTTGAGTAATCGGGGTTCTCGGTCGTGTAACTGCGGCTATCGAGCACGGTGCCGCCCAGCGCCTCAAATGCGGTTGCAAAGCTTGCGAACAAGCGCCGGCCAAGCGTGTTGCTCGGCACCAGCGCCAGTGCGCGTGTGTGGCCGTCGAGAATGGCGCGCTGCGCCACCGCTGCCGCTTCGTCTTCCGGCGCGAGGGAGAACTGGTACAGACCGGGTGGCGCAAGTGCATCGTCTGCAAGGTAGTTCAGCGTGAGCACAGGAACCGGCACCAGAATATCGTTTGCCAGTTCCGTCACGTTCTGGCGCAACAACGGCCCGACAACGAACTCTGCGCCATCCGCAACGGCTGTAGCGTAGGCGGCGCTCGCGCTGCCTTCGCTGACGACGTCGTAAACACGAATTGACTGCCTGTCGTCGAGACCGCCGGCAGCGGCGAAATAGGCACCGAAGAAGCCATTCTGGATTGCTTCGCCCGCGCTGGCCGCCGAGCCGCTCAGCGGCAGCAGCAGGGCGATTTGGCGCGGGTAGTCCAGCGCGCGCCCGGACGGGATTTCAAGGTCGCCGAGTACCGTATTGCCCGGATGCGCCGGGTAAGCTGACTGCCAGCGTTGCACACCGTTGGACCAGCCCATGCCCTGTTGCCCCGTAGAGGCCGCGAGCGAGCCGAGTGTCAGCCAGCCGCGAACTTCAGGGTTGCTGGCGACGTCCGCGGCCGTGCGCAGGTTCTGCGGATTGCTCGCCAGCAGACCGCGCCACAAACGTTGCTGGTTTCGTTCGCGATCGCGCTTTCTCGTCAGCCAGCTCTCACGCTGCACGAGCAATTCGACGGCGCGGGCCGGGTCACCCTGCAAGAACCAGGCGTCGGCACGCAATGCTTCTACCCGGAGGCGGTGTTCGAGCGGTAGCGGCTCGCGACTCAAGGGTTCGATTATTGCGAGCGCCGCGTCGGCGTCGTTGTCATGCAATGAAAAGGCTGCACGATTGGCGCTCCAGAGCCACAAATTTTCACCCGCCGCGGGCTTGCCAAGCGTATTGAAGGCGCTGCGCGCGCGAGTCATGTCGTTTGCCATGAGCCACTGTTCGACCGCGAGCAACGTGAGCCGATCACGTTCTGTGCCGGACGCTTCGCCAGCAAGCCCGATATAGATACTGGCCGCGTCAGCATGGTCTTCGTTATCGGCGGCACGTTCCGCGCGGCCTTCGACGCCCATGCTTGGCAGTCCGCCGAGTCCGCTGGTGCCGCACGCTGACAGGGTGCATAAGGCAAGGGCGAGGCTTGCTAGTCGGGCTGCAATGCGGGCAGGATGTCTCGATCTGTTCTTCATTGGCAATACACTGTTGGATATCTACCTGTGAGTGGCACACTTTTCATCGTGGCGACACCAATCGGCAATCTTGAGGACTTGACGCCGCGAGCGCGCCAGACACTGGCAAACGTTGCGCTGATTGCCGCTGAGGATACCCGCCACACGGGCCGATTGCTATCGCATATCGGCGTGAAAACGCCACTTAAAGCCGTGCATGACCACAACGAAGCGGATGTCGCCAACGCCCTCATTGTGCTGCTGCAAAATGGCAATGATGTGGCACTGGTCTCGGACGCAGGCACGCCGCTCGTGAGCGACCCTGGCTACCGCGTTGTCGCTGCGGCGCACGCCAATGGAATTGTCGTATCGCCTGTTCCCGGGCCCAGCGCCGTAACGGCGGCACTGTCAGTCTGTGGGCTGGCAACGGACCGGTTCAGCTTCGAGGGTTTTTTGCCGGCTAAATCGGCGGCGCGCAAAGCGGCGCTGGAGGCGCTTGGCAATGAGACGCGCACCCTGGTTTTCTACGAGTCCGTGCATCGTATTGAAGACAGCCTGCAGGATCTTGTTGCGGCGTTCGGGCCGTCGCGCGCGGCTTTCATCGGCAGGGAATTGAGCAAGCTGCATGAACAGTGCCGGCGGGCGGATCTTGCGACACTGCAGCAGGAACTCGCTGCCGGCAACATCGTCAAGAAGGGTGAATTTGTGATCGTGGTCGAAGGCTGTAAGGCAGCGGCTGGCAGTGACATTGACCTGGACAGGCTGTTGCGGGAGCTCGTGGCGGTGATGCCCGGCAAACAGGCGGCGGCCCTTGCAGCACGTGTTACTGGCGAAAAGCGCAACGAGGTGTATGCGCGCATGCTGGCGCTCGGCGCCGAGCAGACACCGGGCGAGCGCTGAGAAATTCAATGGCTGACAGGCGACGAGCGGGCCGGGTTGCCGGAATTCGCGTAGACTTGTGCGCGGAAATGCCGGAGTCGGCCAGGCAATCGCTGCAACTCGCAAGAGTCGTGGAGGAAAGTCCGGGCTCCTTCGGACAGGGCGCCAGGTAACGCCTGGGGGGTGCAAACCCACGGAAAGTGCCACAGAAAATATACCGCCAGGTGACTCTTTTGAGTTGCCGGGTAAGGGTGAAAAGGTGCGGTAAGAGCGCACCGCGCGACTGGCAACAGTTCGCGGCACGGTAAACCCCGCCCGGAGCAAGACCAAATAGGGGAGTGCGTGGACTTGTCCACACCGCCGGTCCCGAGCGGACTCCCGGGTAGGTTGCTTGAGGTGGTCGGCGACGGCCATCCCAGATGAATGATTGTCCCCGACAGAACCCGGCTTACGGCTGGCTCCGGCATTTCCACCTGTTGCAGGACTTTTACGCAATCGGCCAAGATGGCCACAGAAGAAACTAAACCCATTGGAGGGTCAGGTGATGAAATCTTTCAGATCGATAGTGGCAGCGGTGGCCATGTTGCTGTTCCTGTCCGGTTGCGGCTACAACACGCTGAATGCAAGCGACGAGACCATTACGGCGGCATGGGCCGAGGTCGTCAACCAGTACAAGCGGCGCGCCGACCTGATCCCCAATCTTGTCAGGACCGTGGAAGGCTTTGCCCAGCAGGAACGTGACGTGCTGATCGGCGTAACCGAAGCCCGATCGAAAGTCAGTTCGATCCAGGTAACGCCCGAGATGGTCAATGATCCGGCGGCGTTGCAGCAATTCCAGGCGGCGCAAGGCGAGTTGTCCGGGGCCTTGTCGCGCTTGCTCGTCACTGTTGAGCGCTATCCCGAGCTGAAGTCCGATCAGAACTTCCGCGACCTGCAGGCGCAACTTGAAGGGACTGAGAACCGCATAACGGTCGCGCGCAACCGTTTCATCGAGGCTGTGCGCGAGTACAACACCACGGTTCGCTCGTTTCCGACCAACCTGACCGCCATGATGTTTGGCTTCGATGTGAAGCCGACATTTACGGTTGAGAATGAGGCGGAGATTGCCGAACCACCTGAAGTCAGTTTCGGCGATCAGAACTAGAGCGGGCCTGCGCAGTACTGTGAGCGCTGTCCACCGGCTGGTGTGTTCATCGCGCGGCGGCTGGCTTCTCGGGCTGCTGGTGGCGGCGAACCTGTGCCTGGCGCAGGCGGGGCTGGCACCGGTCCCGGAACTGCAGGCGAGAGTAACGGACCTTGCGGCGACTTTGAGCGCCGCACAGCAAGCGAGCCTTGAGGCACAACTCACACAACTTGAACAGGAAACTGGCAGCCAGGTGGCGGTGCTGATCGTCAACTCAACAGCGCCGGAAACCATCGAGCAGTATTCCGTGCGTGTGGCTGAGGCCTGGCAGCTCGGGCGTAAAGGCGTCGATGACGGCGTGCTGTTGCTGATAGCCACGCAGGACAGGGCGTTACGGATAGAAGTTGGTTACGGACTTGAAGGTGCTATTCCCGATGCCCGCGCCAATCGCATTATCGATGCTTATATTACGCCACACTTTGCCGACGGTGATTTCGCCTCGGGCATCGCCAGCGGCGTAGGCGCCATCGCGGCCCTGATTGAAGGTGAAGAGCTGCCAGCGCCGGTGCGCGCACCCGGCAGTGATCTTGATGTGCGTGGCATGCTGCCGGTCCTGCTGGTCCTCGCGGTTTCGATTGGTGGGATTCTGAAGCGCGTCGTAGGCTCTTTTCCGGGCGCGGCGCTGACCGGCACGATCGTCGGTTTCATCGCGTGGTTAATTGTCGGAATACTAGGCACGGCGTTACTGGCCGGGTTCATCGCGTTTCTGATCAGCCTGTTCATGGGGGCCGGGCCCGGTGCCTGGTCGAGCGGCCGAGGCTATGGCGGAGGCTTTGGTGGCGGATTCGGCGGTCGCAGCGGCGGTGGTTTTCGCGGTGGCGGTGGCGGATTCGGCGGCGGTGGCGCGTCGGGGCGCTGGTAGCTTATGCACCGTATTCTCAAACATCTGTTTACGACAGCGCGCGCCCTGCGGCGGACTTTTCCGCCGGCAGTGCTTGATCAGGTCGAGGCGGCAATTGCCAGCTCCGAAACCCGGCACGGCGGCGAAATTCAGTTTGCCATTGAAAGCTCGCTGGGGCTCAAGGCGTTGTTAGGCGGTGTAACGGCGCGTGAGCAGGCGGTGCGGGCCTTCGCGGACCTCAAGGTCTGGGATACCGAACAAAACAGCGGTGTACTGGTCTACGTGTTGCTGGCTGAGCAGCGCATCGAGATCGTTGCGGATCGGGGCTACGCCGGGCGTGTGAGTGACCAGCAGTGGCAAATAGTCTGTGCGGACATGCAGCGCGCTTTCGCCGAGGGCCGCTTCGCGAATGGCGCCATCGAGGCCGTGGAGGCCATCTCAACGCTGATCGAAGCACATTTTCCAGGTACGCCGGACGACGTTGACGAGCGACCGAATCGGCCCGTGCTCCTGTAATAGTGATCCCGCGCTGTGCGCCCGGTCTGGCAGCCGCTGTGTCAGCGCTGCCGGGTACCCTCAAAGCGCCTGAGTAAATTCCTAAGGTCTTGTTTATAAAGATATTTATTAGGATCTGACGGTGCTGCTGCGCGGCTCCTCTTGCCGCAGCGCCGGGTGCCGGCGAGACCGTCTGTCGCATTCCGCGCAACTTGGCCCCGCTGCGCCCCAAATCAGTGCCTGTCGCCGTTTCCCGACCGATGTTTCACGCCCTGTCGAAGAAGCGCGGCTAACGGCTTGATTTCTATGGCGCCACGGGTGCCACAATTCGCCCGAATTTCGCCACCGGATCGTACTTAAGTCCCTGTAGAACAAGAACTAATTGTGGACGATGTTGACGCTCAACGGAGCCGGTCCTATAGTGTCGAAAAGTGGAAAAATGTGGGAGGAAATGGGTGTTGGACCCGGTATTCGCGCTCTAGTGGCGATTGGCGGCCAGCCCAATTCAACGTGTTTCGAGGGGCAACAAAAGTTTCGCTGGACGCCAAGGGGCGCATGGCCATACCGACCCGGTATCGGGAGCGGCTGTCCGCGCGTTGCAATGGCCAGATTGTTGTGACGGTGGATAGAGATCACTGCCTCCTCGTGTACCCGCTACCTGACTGGGAAGAACTCGAGCGCAAACTCGTCAAGCTTCCCAGCATGAACAAGTCGGCGCGCCGAATCGTACGGATTATGGTCGGTTATGCGACTGAGGTCGATATGGACGCTAATGGTCGGATTCTTGTTTCTCGAGAGCTGCGCGATTTCGCGAGCCTGGAAAAGAGCGGAATGCTGATCGGGCAAGGCAACAAATTTGAATTATGGGACGAGGCAACCTGGAACGAAAAACGCGATGCGTGGCTCAGCGAGGAAGATGACGGCGAATTGCCGGCCGACCTCGAGTCCATCTCGTTCTAGTTTGCGTCGCAGTTAATTGAACAGCGACGCGCATGTGCCGGTGTTGCTGGAGCCGGTCCTCAAAGGGCTGCGAATTAGCAAAGACGGCACGTACGTTGACGGGACCTTCGGACGCGGTGGCCACTCAAGCGCAATTTTGCAGGCGCTGGGCAAGGGAGGGCGCCTGATTGCAATCGATCGCGATCCGGCCGCCATCGCGGCAGCCCCGGAAATATTACGACAAGACACACGGTTTGAATTGATCAGAGGCGAGTGTGCAGAACTTGAAGACTACATGGACGAACGCGCGCTTGCGGGCAAAGTGGACGGCATCTTGCTGGACCTCGGCGTTTCCTCGCCGCAGTTGGATGAAGCCGAACGTGGCTTCAGCTTCCTGCGTGACGGACCGCTCGACATGCGTATGGACCCGGACCGCGGAATCAGTGCGGCCGCATGGCTTGCAGAAGTCAGCGAGTCAGACTTGAGGCGCGCGCTACAACAATTCGGTGAAGAAAAGATGGCGTCGCGCATTGCGCGCACCATCGTACGGGCACGTGAGCGTGCTCCGTTGACTCGCACGCTGCAACTCGCGGAGCTTGTTGCTGGCGCAGTACCGGCGAAGATGCGTGCGCAGCGCAAACACCCGGCGACCAAGACTTTCCAGGCGATTCGCATTGTCGTGAACGCTGAGCTTGAGCAATTGCAGGCGGTGCTCGAACAGTCGTTGCGAGTCTTGAAAAAAGGCGGGCGCCTGTGCGTGATTTCGTTTCACTCCCTTGAGGACCGGATCGTCAAGCGCTTTATGCGGGACCATTCGCGCGAGCCGGAACAGTATCGCGGCATGCCGGTCATTCCGCCCGAGTTCCAGCCGTTACTGACGCTGGTTGGCAGGGCTGTTGTCGCTGACAGTGACGAACTGGAGCTGAATATTCGTTCACGCAGTGCCCGGCTGCGAATTGCGGAGCGCAACTGATGTCCGCAGGCAAGAAAAAGCAGCCCGTTTTGCTCGTATTTACCTTTGCCGTGGTTTGCGTCGTTAGCGCCATGGGTCTTGTGTATACCAAGCATGAAGCGCGCAAATTATTTGTTGAACTCGAAGCGCTGACCGATGAGCGCGATGGACTGAACATTGAGTGGGGACAACTGCAGATCGAGCAGAGTACCTGGGCAACGCATGCACGAATTGAACAGGTCGCCATTGACGACCTCAAGTTGACGCGTCCCGCGGCGACGGAAATTTTTGTAATTGAAAAACAATGACACGCGGCGCAGAAACAAAATCACAGACTGCAAGACGTTTTGTCGGCAGAGTATCGCTGGTACTGGTGTTCTTCGGGCTGGTCGCGATGTCCCTGATCGCGCGTGCTGTGCATCTGCAGGTACTCGATACCGACTTCCTGACGCAGCAGGCGGATACGCGTCATCTGCGTACCGAAAAAATTTCTGCGCACCGCGGCACAATAACTGACCGTAACGGCGAGCCGCTGGCGATCAGCACGCCGGTCGATAGCATCTGGGCCAACCCGAAAGAACTTGCACCGGCCGTCGACCGGGTGCCCAGGCTGGCTGCCATGCTGGGCCTGGATGCCGACCTGCTGATCCGGCGCATCACGCGCAGCATGGACAAGGAGTTCCTGTATCTGCGACGTCACCTGAGTCCTGAAAAGGCACGCGAAGTGCTGGCGCTCAAGCTGCCGGGCGTGAATGTGCAGCGCGAGTATCGGCGCTACTACCCGGCTGGCGAAGTCGCCGGTCACCTGGTGGGTTTCACCGATGTTGACGACGCGGGGCAGGAAGGTCTCGAGCTTGCGTTTAACCACTGGCTTGCCGGTGAGTCTGGCGCCAAACGCGTGCTCAAGGATCGCCTTGGTCGATCCGTTGAAAACGTGGAAAGTATTCGGCCGCCACATCAGGGCAAAGACCTGCGCACGAGTATCGATCTGCGGATCCAGTACCTGGCTTATCGCACCCTGAAATCCGCGATCCGCCAGTACGAGGCAATTTCCGGCTCGGTCGTGGTGCTCGATGTGAAGACCGGCGAGGTGCTGGCAATTGTTAACCAGCCCACCTACAACCCTAACGACCGCTCACAGTTCGCTGCCGAGCGTTATCGCAATCGGGCGATTACCGACATCTTCGAGCCGGGCTCCAGTATCAAGCCATTGATCGTTGCGGCGGCACTTGAGAGCGGGCTGTTTCGTCCGAGCAGTATCGTCGATACCGGACCGGGTTCGGTCACGGTTGGCCCGAAACGTATTGAAGACCGTCGCAATCTTGGCCGCATCAGCCTGACAACTATCCTGGCGCGTTCATCAAACGTGGGTGCCACCAAGCTGGCAATGGCGCTGCCAGCGGACCAGCTTTGGACCACGATGACGAGGCTGGGCTTTGGCGCACTGACGGCCAGCGGTTTCCCGGGGGAATCGGCTGGGCTGCTGACACACTACGATCACTGGAAGAAAATCAATCAGGCCACGCTGGGCTATGGCTACGGCATTTCTGTAACGCCTTTGCAGCTGGCGCAGGCCTATGCAGCACTGGGCAGCAAGGGGCGGATGCACCCCATATCACTGGTCGCGCTTGACGAGCCGGGCGATGGCGAGCAGGTGATCGGCGTCGATACCGCAACGTCCGTTACGCACATGCTTGAAGAAGTTGTGCGCCCTGGTGGTACAGGTACAAAGGCGGCCGTTACGGGCTACAGGATTGCCGGCAAGACCGGAACCGCCTGGAAGTCGGGCGTTGGTGGCTATTCGAAGGACAAGTATTTTTCGATTTTCGCTGGCCTCGCGCCAGCCAGTAACCCGCGACTGGCTACGGTGGTTGTTATCGATGAGCCGCGCGGCGAGCTGTATTACGGTAGTGACGTTGCGGCGCCCGTGTTTGCGGATGTCATGGCCGAGTCCCTGCGCCTGCTTGCCGTGCCGCCGGATGCGCTGCCGGCCCGCGATGCAGGCAGCGCCATGCAGGCAATGAGTACGCGAGCAAGCGCCGGCCAGGCGGACGGTCGATGAGTATGCCCGCGACGCAATTGCCGACATTCTTCCCGCTCGACAAGTTGCTTGTGGGAATCGCCGATGCGCCAGCATTGCCGATACTCGACATCGCAGTCGATAGCCGTGCGGTGAGCAAGGGCGCGCTGTTTATCGCTACGCAGGGGCTTACAAATCACGGACTCGATTTTATTGAGCAGGCGATTGCAAACGGCGCAATCGCTGTTGCCTACAATGCTGAGCTGCCCAAGCCACAACGGGCTGACTCAGACATCACCCTGGTGCCGGTACGCAATCTTGAAAGCAGGCTGGGTGAGATCGCTGATCGGTTCTTTGGCGCGCCGTCGGAAGCCGTAAGAGTAGTTGGAGTAACCGGCACGAACGGCAAAACAACCGTTGCATGGCTGGTGGCAGAGTGCCTTTCAATGCTCGAGCACCGCTGTGCTTATGCGGGGACGCTTGGCTACGGCGTTGATGAGTTATACAGCGATAGCGATATGACCTCGCCCGATGTCGTAACCAATCATCGGCGACTTGCGGGGTTCCGCGACAGGGACGCTGAGTACGCTGCGATCGAAATATCTTCGCACGCGCTGGATCAGCACCGTATCGACGGTACGCGGTTCAGAGCGGTGTTGTTTACCAATCTCAGTCGCGATCACCTCGACTATCACGGCGATATGGGGGCGTATGCGGCGGCCAAGGCACGCCTGTTTACGGAGTACCCAGCACTGCATCGGGTCATCAATATTGATTCGGAGTACGGAGGGCAGCTCGCGGCGCAGCTTGGCGCGGATGCCATGGTCGTCAGCATGAGGCCTGCTGTGCCCGCCGGACACACTAACTTTGTCTGTGCTACTTCCGTGCAGCAAACGCCCGCCGGTTCGACAGTTTCTGTGACAACCAGTGTGGGCGAGGCGCAATTCATTCTGCCAATACCAGGGCGGTTCAATGTGGCCAATGCACTCACAGTGCTTGGCTTGCTGCTGGCGGAAGGCGTTTGCCTGACCAGCGCATGCGACGCGCTCGCAATGGTTAGCGCACCGCCGGGCCGCATGCAGCGGGTGCCAGTAGATTCGGGGCCACAGGTCTACATCGACTATGCACACACGCCGGATGCATTGCGTGTGGCACTGACCGCGCTGCGCGAACATCAGGACGGCGAGCTCTGGTGCGTGTTCGGTTGTGGCGGCGACCGGGATGCTGGCAAACGCCCGCTGATGGCGCAGGTTGTCGAAGAACTGGCCGACAGGATCGTAATTACCAATGACAATCCGCGCAGCGAAGATGCGGGAGCCATCGTCGCGGATATCGTCAGCGGATTCTCGGCACGCGCAAATTTCACGATTATCGAAGACCGTGCCTCGGCGATCGGCTGGGCCATTGCCAATGCGAAGTCCGACGACGCATTGCTGATTGCCGGCAAGGGGCATGAGGATTACCAGATAATCGGTGTCGAGCGACGCGACTTCTCCGATTTTAAAGTGGCGGCCGCGAATCTAGATCCGCAGCGGGTGAAAGCATGAAGACATCGCTCGCCACTGCTGCCGAGTTTGCTGACGGAAAATTGATCGGCGCCGACCGGACCTTCGACGGCGTCAGTACCGACTCGCGTTCGATTCGTAACGGTGAACTGTTCGTTGCGCTGCAGGGCCCGAATTTCGATGGCGGTGAATACGTTGTTGACGCGCTGGCAGCCGGTGCGGCGGCGGCGCTGGTCGCACAGCGCAGTACAGCCGCAATTGCGCAGATTCTCGTCGAAGATACTCGTGTTGCGCTTGGCCGGCTGGCAGCGGGCTGGCGCCGCCAGCAATCGGCGGTGGTTATCGGTATTACGGGCAGCAATGGCAAGACGACGCTTAAGGAAATGACGGCTGCCTGTCTGTCGGCTGCCGCACCAACGCTCGCAACAGAAGGGAATCTCAATAACGACATTGGCATGCCGCTGATGATGACGCGTATCGACGCCGAGCATAAATACGCAGTCCTCGAAATGGGTGCCAATCACGCCGGCGAAATTGCTTACCTTTGCTCGCTTGCCGAGCCCGATGTGGTTGCTATTACGAACGCCGCGGCTTCCCACCTCGAAGGGTTTGGGTCTGTTGCCGGAGTGGCCGAAGCCAAGGGTGAAATCCTGTGCGGAAGTGTTCGGCCTGGTGTCGCCGTGCTGAATGCCGATGACGATTACTTCGAACAGTGGCGCAAACTGGCCAGCGACATCGACGTTCTCAGTTTCGGTCTGCGGGACAACGCTGATGTGTATGCCTCCAAGATCCAGTCTGACCGCGAGGGTTCATCGTTCGCGCTGCATCTGCCGGGTGGCGCAATCAAAGTGCGATTGTCGCTCCCCGGCCGTCACAACGTGCGCAATGCCTGTGCGGCGGCGGCGATCGCGCACGCGGTTGGCATTGCGGCCGAGCATATTCAGGCGGGGCTCGAGCAGGTACGGCCGGTCAGCGGTCGCTTGCGCCCTGTTACAGGCATGAATGGGGCAACGCTGTTCGATGACAGTTACAACGCGAACCCACTGAGCGTTGCGGCCGCGGCGGAGTTCCTGGCAACGCTTGGCGGGAGCAGTTACCTGGTGCTTGGCGATATGGGTGAGCTGGGTGACGACCGTGAACAACTGCATGCGCAGGTTGGCGCAGCCGCCAAAAAGGCCGGTGTAGAACATCTCTTCGCGGCAGGTGACTTGTCGCGGCAAACGGTGAAGGCATTCGGCGAAAACGCACACTGGTTTGCGACTGTGGACGCGCTGATCGACGCATTGCAGAAAATTGTTACGCCCGACGCAAACCTGCTTGTGAAGGGCTCGCGGTTCATGCACATGGAACGCGTAGTTGCTGCGCTCAGTGCGCCTGAAAGCCGGCAGGAGAGCGCCTGATCATGTTGCTCTACCTCACCAAGTACCTTGCCCAGTTTGAATCCGGTTTCAACGTGTTTAACTACCTGACGATGCGCGCCATTCTCGGCGCACTAACAGCGCTTGTGCTGTCATTCGTGATTGGTCCGAAGATGATTGCGCGCCTGTCCGTCAACCAGGTCGGGCAGCCAATTCGCGAAGATGGTCCGGTCACTCATTTGCCCAAGGCGGGTACACCGACGATGGGCGGTGCGCTGATACTGACTGCAATCGCAGTTAGTACCTTGCTGTGGGCTGATCTTGAAAACCACCTCGTCTGGGTAGTGCTGTTCGTAACCCTGTCGTTTGGTGCGATCGGCTATGTAGACGATTACAAGAAACTGATTTTGCAGAACCCGAAGGGCATTTCGGCAAAACAGAAGATCTTCTGGCAGTCGGCAGCGGCAATCACTGCTGCCATCGCTTTGTACGTTACGGCGGCTGACGAAATATCAACCTCGTTGCTAATACCGTATTTCAAGGATCTGACGATCCAGTTAGGCGTTTTTCAGATCGTCGTAACGTACTTCTTTATTGTTGGTTTCTCGAACGCGGTTAACTTGACCGACGGTCTCGATGGCCTTGCCATTATGCCGACCGTGCTGGTCGGCGGCGCGCTGGGCGTTTTTGCGTACGTCACCGGCAACGTCAACTTCTCGCAGTACCTCGGTATTCCCTACGTTGCCGGAACAGGCGAAATCCTTGTGTTCTGCGCCGCCCTGTCGGGCGCCGGGCTTGGCTTCCTGTGGTTCAACACCTACCCCGCACAGGTGTTCATGGGTGACATCGGCGCCCTGGCGCTCGGCGCTGCATTGGGCGTCGTGGCTGTTGTCGTGCGCCAGGAACTGGTGTTGGCCATCATGGGCGGTGTTTTCGTAATGGAAACGTTGTCGGTGATGATTCAGGTTGCTTCCTTCAAGCTGACCGGCAAGCGCGTTTTTCGCATGGCGCCAATTCACCACCATTTCGAGCTCAAAGGTTGGGCGGAACCTAAAGTGATCGTTCGTTTCTGGATCATCACCGTGATCCTCGTGTTGGTTGGTCTCGCGAGTTTGAAAATCCGATGAACGCGACGAGAGACACAGCAGCACGCGACTTCGTGGTCGGGCTTGGGGCAACCGGTTTGTCGATTGCGCGCTATTTGCAGCGCAATGACATTGATGCCACATTTTTCGATACGCGCGAAGTGCCGCCAGGTATCGACGAGCTGCGGGAGCTGTTTCCGGATGCCAGCGTACTGCTGGGCGATGCCGAGCTACCCAGCAAGATCTCGCGCATCATTGCATCGCCGGGCGTTGCTGAGTCGCATCCGATCCTCGTCAACGCACGCAAAGCGAAGCTTGAAGTGATCAGCGATATCGAATTGTTTGCACGCGACGCGCGAGCGCCTTTCGTTGCGGTGACAGGTTCGAATGGCAAGAGCACCGTAACGACATTGCTTTACCACATGTGCGCCGCAGCAGGCCTGGAAGTTCGTGCCGGCGGTAATTTGGGTGAGCCTGCGCTGGACCTGCTGGTTGGCGATGTCCCGGATGTCTATGTGCTGGAACTAAGCAGTTTTCAACTACAGCGCACAGCGAACCTGCCGGCCGAAGTCGCGGTGTTGCTGAATATTTCCCGCGACCACCTGGACTGGCACAAAGACGAAGAAGAATACCGGGCAACAAAGTACCGGATCTTCCGCGAGGCGAAGGCCGCGGTAATCAATCGCGCTGATCCGCGCGCTATAGAAGTTGTGAGCAAGCTGGAACGTGTCACTACCTTCGGACTCGACGAGCCGGAAGAAGGCCAGTACGGCATTCGCGTGGTCGATGGCGAAAAGTTCCTGGCGCGGGGCGAAACGCTGTTGCTCGCTGCGCGTGAGCTCGCCTTGTTTGGTACCCATAACCAGGCAAATGCGCTGGCTGCGTTGGCCGCAGGAGAACTGGCCGGTCTGGAGATGAGCCCGATGTTGCAGGTTCTGACCGAGTTTCCCGGCTTGCCTCATCGCATGCAGTTTGTCCGGCGTATTGGCTCTGTGTCGTATGTGAATGACTCCAAAGCAACGAATGTTGCGGCGGCAATCGCATCGATTGAATCAGTCGACGGCATGCTGGTTTTGATTGCCGGAGGTCTCGGCAAAGGGGCCGATTTTTCGGAGCTTGCGGCGCCACTGGAGAACAAGTTGCGCGCGCTGGTCCTAATAGGAGCTGATGCACAGGAGATTGCGGATGGCGTGGATACCATCATGCCGGTCTATTTTGCGCGTGACATGCAGGATGCGGTAGAGCAGGCGGCTGCATTTGCAGAGGCCGATGACACTGTGTTGCTCGCACCGGCTTGTGCGAGTCTTGACCAGTTCGACAACTACGGTGCGCGCGGTGATGCATTTGCAAATGCAGTAGGGGGCCTCAAGCAATGAGCATTGCGAGCGCAACCTTCCCGTTTCCGGCACGGCTCAAAACGTCGTTGCAGTTCGACCCGGTCTTGTTGACGATCGTGCTGACATTGCTGTTCGGCGGTTTCGTCATACTCGCCTCTGCGTCAATTTCCGTGTCCGACAATACGACGGGCGATCCGTTCTACTACCTGGAGCGGCAGCTCGTGGCCGCGACAATCGGTGCAATTGCCGGTTTCTGTTGCCTGCTTGTGCCGATGTCGGTCTGGCAGACGCTTGGGCCGCTGATGCTGCTGGCCGGGCTGGCGCTCCTGCTGCTCGTGCTGTTGCCCGGTGTCGGTTACGAAGTAAATGGCAGCCGGCGCTGGATACGGTTCGGCATTATGAACCTGCAGGTATCAGAGCCTGCGCGATTGTGCTTCATCATCTATCTTGCGGGCTACCTCGTGCGACGTAACAAGTCGCTGCGTGAACAATTTGTCGGGTTCTTAAGGCCAATGCTGGTGCTGATGCTGGCGTGTATTGCCTTGCTGGCGGAACCGGATTTCGGCGCGGCGGTAGTGCTGCTGGCGACGACACTGACCATGTTGTTTGTGGCCGGAGCAAGAATTCGCGACTTCCTGCTGTTTTTTGCGGTCGCCGTGGTTGGTATGGCAATTCTCGCGGTCGCGTCCCCGTATCGCCTCAAGCGGCTGACCGGCTTTCTCGATCCGTGGGCCGACCCGTTCGCATCCGGTTTTCAGCTCACGCAGTCACTGATCGCGATCGGTCGAGGTGAATGGCTGGGTGTCGGGCTGGGTAACAGCGTGCAGAAACTGTTTTATCTGCCCGAAGCGCATACGGATTTTGTATTTGCAGTATTCGCGGAAGAGTTTGGCCTTGTCGGTTCGCTCGCACTGGTTGCCATATTCCTCGCGTTTCTCTGGCGTATTTTCAAGCTTGCGATTCGTGCCTACAACGCCGAACGCTTTTTTGAGTCTTATATCGCGATTGGAATCGGAACCTGGCTTGGGCTGCAAACCTTTATCAATCTTGGTGTAAACATGGGTTTGCTGCCAACGAAAGGCCTCACGCTGCCTCTCATCAGCTATGGTCGCAGCAGCCTGATCATGACGATGATCGCGATTTCGTTGTTGTTCCGGGTTCATCATGAGCTCGTGGTCGATGCAAAACCGGTCAATCGCAAAGCGGCGAAGAAGACGGCGAAGAAAACCGGCCGTCGCAAGGTGTCCCGCGCATGACTCAGCGACCGATACTCATCATGGCTGGCGGCACAGGCGGACACGTATTTCCGGCGCTGGCGATCGCGGCGGCATTGCGCGACCGTGCTCAGGACATCGTCTGGCTCGGCACCCGGCAGGGCATCGAGGCACGGCTGGTGCCTGCAGCAGGCATCAGCATTGAATGGGTCAGCGTCTCCGGCCTGCGTCGCAAAGGTTGGGCGGCAAGGCTCAAGGCGCCGTTACAGATCGGCCGCGCCGTTCTTGAGTCGCTGGCGATAATCCGGCGCCGGCGACCGGCTGCCGTGCTGGGCATGGGTGGCTTCGCGAGTGGCCCCGGCGGCCTGGCGGCCTGGCTGATGCGGTGCCCACTGATCATTCACGAACAAAATGCGGCCGCTGGCCTCACAAACCGACTTCTGGCGCGTCTTGCCCGGGTTGTGCTGCAAGCCTTCCCGGGCAGTTTTAACGAGACGTCTAAAGTGACAACGGTGGGCAACCCGGTGCGCGAAGACATTGCCGCAGTGGCGCCACCGGCGCAGCGCTATACGGGTCGCACAGGGCCGTTACGCCTGCTGGTTCTGGGCGGCAGCCAGGGCGCACTGTCGCTCAACAAAACGGTGCCGGCCGCTGTTCGACGGCTGCCGGAATCCATGGCGGTTACCGTGCGTCACCAGTGTGGCGAGCGCACATTCGCACAAGCGCGTGCAGCATATGCCGACAGCGGTATCGACGTGCAACTACTGCCGTTCATCGATGACATGGCCGAAGCCTATGCCTGGGCAGACCTGGTCGTGTGCCGTTCAGGTGCCCTCACGGTTGCCGAACTGTGCGCGGTTGGTTTGCCGGCATTGCTTGTGCCGTATCCGGCGGCGGTCGATGACCACCAGACGGCGAATGCCAGGCCGATGGCCGACGCAGGTGCCGCGTTGATAGTTGAAGAGTCCGGGCTGACAGAAGAATCGCTGGCTGAGCATCTCAAACACTGGTTGCGCGATCGCGCTGAGTTACAGGCGCGCGCAGAGAAAGCGCGTGCGCTTGCAACGCCTGACGCTTTGAGTCGCATCACCGACATTTGCCTGCAGCAGGCGGGGGTAGCCGCATGATCAGCAAGATGCGCAGAATACATTGCGTGCACTTTGTCGGCATCGGCGGCTCGGGTATGTCCGGCATTGCCGAGGTAATGCTCAGTCTTGGCTACGCAGTGCAGGGCTCCGACTTGCGTGCAAACAATCAGACAAGACGCCTGGAGAATCTGGGTGCCACCGTCTTCATCGGCCACGCTGCCGGCAACCTGCACAACGCCGATGCCGTTGTGGTGTCCAGCGCGGTCGATGAAACCAACCCCGAAGTGGCCGCTGCCCGCGAGCAACTGATGCCGGTTGTACAGCGTGCCGAAATGCTCGCCGAGCTCATGCGGTTTCGTTACTCGATTGCAGTCGCCGGAACCCACGGCAAGACCACGACAACCAGTCTGGTCGCCAGCGTATTGGCTGAAGGCGGACTCGATCCCACCTTTGTGATCGGTGGGCGACTTAAGAGTGCCGATGCGAACGCAAGGCTCGGGCAGGGCGAATACCTTGTGGCCGAAGCCGACGAGTCCGATGCATCGTTCGTCCACCTGAAACCGATGTTAGCGGTGGTAACCAATATTGACGCGGATCATATGTCGACCTACCAGGGCGATATCAATCGTCTGCGTGCCGGCTTTATCGAGTTCCTGCACAACCTGCCATTCTACGGGCTGGCGGTCGTTTGTACCGATGACGCTGGGGTCCGGGATGTTATCGGCGACATAGGACGGACTGTGCTGACTTATGGCACGAATGATCAGGCGGATGTGCGCGCCGAAAATATCCGCTTCGACGGCGGCAGAACATTGTTCCGCGTGCAGCGTGCAGACGACCGCCCGCCGCTCGATATCACGCTGCGCCTGCCCGGTTTGCACAATGTCAGGAATGCCCTCGCAGCAATCGCCGTTGCGGACGAACTACAGATCAACGATGATGCCATCGTGGCTGCCCTAGATCAGTTCGAGGGTATTGATCGCCGCTTCCAGAGCCACGGTGAAGTCACAACCGACGCTGGCAAGGTTCTGTTGATCGACGACTACGGCCACCATCCGACGGAGGTTGCTGCGACACTGGCCGCCGCGCGCAGTGGCTGGCCCGAGAAACGTGTGGTGCTGGTCTTCCAGCCGCATCGCTATACACGAACTCGCGATTTGCTGGATGATTTCGCGAGCGTGCTGTCGGAAGCGGATGTATTGATCGTGCTCGATGTCTACGCGGCCGGCGAAGCACCGATCGCAGGCGCAGACGGCCGCGCGATTGCGCGCGCAATTCGCTCCCGTGGTTCGGCGGAGCCCGTATTTGTTGAATCGCTCGATGAACTCGAACCGGTGCTCCGTGACCTGCTGGTTGATGGCGACTTGCTGCTCACCATGGGTGCTGGCGATATCGGTTCCTATGCGGCGGGACTCGCAGAACGATTGGCCGTGAGCCCTGCACTGAAGGCGCATTCGTAGTGGCGGCTCCAGATTCAATGCACGTGCAGGGCGACCTTCGCAGCAACGAACCGATGAGCCGGCACGCATCGTTACGCGTGGGTGGCCCCGCGCGCTGGTATTTTGTCCCCGCTAGCATCGAGGACTTGCAAACTTTCCTGCACGAGCTCGATGAGGATGTGCCGGTTTTCTGGTTTGGTGTTGGCAGTAACCTGCTGGTTCGCGATGGCGGACTGCCGGGCGTCGTTATCGCGGCAACGAAAATCCTGCGTGAGCTGGAGCGTGTCGATCACTATGTTGTACGCGCCGGTGCAGGTCTGCCTTGCACGCAACTTGCGCGACAGTGCATCCGCTGGGGTCTTGGTCCGTCAGAGTTTTTTGCAGGTATTCCGGGTACCGTTGGCGGTGCGCTGGCAATGAACGCAGGCGCTCACGGTAGCGAAACCTGGGAGCGCGTCGAGTCGGTACGTACGATTGATCGCAGCGGCGAGATTCACGAACGCGCCCCGGCGGAGTACACGGTTGGCTACCGGCATGTGACCGGCCCGGCGAATGAGTGGTTTCTCGAAGCGACGATGCGTTTCGAGAGTGGTGTGAGCGCAAGTAGTGAAACACTGAACGCCATGCTTGACCGCCGCAAGCGCACTCAGCCACTGGGCTTGCCGAGTTGTGGTTCGGTATTCCGTAACCCCGAGGGCGACCATGCGGCACGCCTGATTGAGGCATCCGGACTTAAAGGCTTCACGATTGGCGGTGCCGAAGTATCCGACAAGCACGCCAACTTCATCATCAACCGCGGTGATGCTACCGCTGGCGATGTGGAAGCGTTGATCAACCATATCCAGCAAACAGTATTCGACAAGCACGGCGTTCGCCTGTTGCATGAAGTCAGGATCGTTGGGGAGGCGAGCGCATGATCGCTGCAGCACCGCAATCTGCACTGCGCCGCGCTGTCCGTAATGCGACCGATTTCGGTCGTGTCGCTGTGATGCTTGGCGGTAATTCAAGTGAACGCGCTGTGTCGCTCGACACAGGCAACGCCGTGCTCAAAGCGCTTACATCAAGAGGTGTGGACGCCCAGCCCTGGGATCCGGCGGAACGCTCGATGCGCGAATTCCTGAGCGCGGGTTTCGATCGCGTATGGGTGGCACTGCACGGTCCTGGTGGCGAAGACGGCGCGCTTCAAGGTGCGCTGGAATGGCTGGACCTGCCATACACAGGTAGTGGCGTTATGGCGTCGTCGATCGCGATGGATAAGGTCCGCAGCAAACACCTTTTCCTTGCGGCCGGCTTGCCGACACCAGAATTTCGCGAAGTGCGCAGTCTCGGTGAAGCGCGGCTCGCAGTCGAAGCGCTTGGCCTGCCACTCATTATCAAACCGGTTGGTCAGGGTTCCAGTGTTGGCATGAGCAAGGTATTCGAGCTTGGTGACCTGGAAGACGCGTTGCAGGTCGGATTTGAGTTTGGTGAGGTTCTTCTTGCGGAGCGTTGCATTGTAGGCGATGAAATGACGGTGGGTGTCCTGCAGGGCGAAGCGCTGCCGACTATTCGCATCGAGACACCGCGGGTCTTCTACGACTACCGCGCAAAGTATGAATCGGAGCGCACGCTTTATCACTGCCCCGGGTCTCGCGACGATGAGGACGAGGCGCGGTATGCCGAGCTGGCCGTCGCTGCGTTTAATTGCCTTGGCTGCACCGGCTGGGGGCGCGTGGACTTTATGACCGGCAGCGACGGCATACCGCAGATCCTTGAAGTAAATACCGTGCCTGGCATGACCAGCCACAGCCTCGTACCGATGGCGGCAAAAAAGGCGGGTATCGATTTCGCGGAGTTGTGCTGGCGCATTCTGGAAACCAGTTTCGCGAGCGCTGAGAAAGTCTCAGAACTCGACAACAGGGAGGTTGCGAATGGCGCGTAAACAGGCACGTCGGCGCAAGCAGCCGAAGGTTCGAAAATTCAAAATGCCAACGATCAGGTTGCGGCCATTGTTTACGCCGGTACTCGCGCTGCTGCTGATTGCCGGCACCTACGAGTTAAGTGCCCGTTTGCTGGACCGCGAAATTGGTGCGCTGGAACTCAGCGGACCGTTCCAGCGCGTTTCAGCACTGCAAATTGAAGAAGCGATTAGCGGGGAACTGGAAGCAGGGTTTCTGGGCGCTGACCTTGGGCATATCCGCAACCTGGTGCGCGCACTTCCGTGGATAGATGAAGCGGCGGTGGCCCGTCGCTGGCCGAATCGTATTGCGATTACGGTGAGTGAGCAGGTGCCGGCGGCCATCTGGGGTGACAGTGGCTTGCTGAATGTTCGTGGCGAGTTGTTCGTCGAGTCGGCGCGGCATATCCCGGCTGAGCTGCCGCGACTAAGCGGTCCGAAAAACCGCTCGGCTGATGTCGCGAAGCGCTATCTCAGTGTCCGCGAACAATTGATTCCCATTGGCCTGGACGTGCGCAGTGTGCGCCTCGATGACCGTGGCGCCTGGGACATGACGTTGACGAACGGAGTCGAGGTGCGCCTTGGACGGCGCAATGTAGATGAACGTACCAATCTTTTTATCGGCATCGTTGCTGACCTGATAACCGGACGTGCTGGCGAAATCGAACATGTCGATATGCGCTACAGCAATGGCTTTACGGTGGGTTGGAAAAATGATGAGAAGTCGCCGGTCAGTGAACCGGATTCGACACAGCAGGAAATGCTTGCTTTAAGGGATGATCGTTAAACTATGTCGAAGCGCGGTGACAAAAATCTGATTGTTGGGCTCGATATCGGTACTTCGAAAGTCGTGGCGATTGTGGGCGAGTTGAATGATGACGGCGAGATCGAGGTGGTCGGTATCGGCTCGCACCCGTCGCGTGGGCTAAAGCGGGGTGTGGTGGTCAACATCGAGTCCACCGTGCACTCGATTCAACGCGCTATCGAAGAAGCCGAATTGATGGCCGGTTGCGACATTCATTCGGTCTATACCGGCATCGCGGGCAGTCATGTACGCAGTCTGAACTCGCACGGCATTGTCGGTATTCGTGACTCGGAAGTGAGCGCCGGCGACGTTGACCGTGTCATCGATGCGGCCCGTGCCGTTGCTATTCCGGCGGACCAGAAAATTTTGCATATCCTGCCGCAGGAATACGTGATCGATGGCCAGGAAGGTATTCGGGAGCCCGTCGGTATGTCCGGCGTACGTCTCGAGGCGAAAGTGCACATGGTAACGGGCGCTGAAAGTGCCGCGCAGAACATTGTGAAATGCGTACAGCGCTGTGGTCTTGAAGTTGACGACATCGTACTCGAACAACTTGCGTCGAGTTACGCGGTGCTTACCGAAGATGAGAAGGAACTAGGCTCGTGCATCGTTGATATTGGCGGCGGCACCACAGATATCGCAGTGTTTCTCGGCGGCGCTATTCAGCATACAGCGGTTATACCGATTGCCGGCGATCAGGTCACCAATGACATCGCGGTATCCATGCGCACACCGACGCAATATGCCGAAGAGATAAAGATCAAGTACGCCTGCGCGCTGTCGCAGCTCGCGAATCCAGACGAAACCATTGAAGTGCCGAGTGTCGGTGACCGGCCGCCACGCCGCCTCGCTCGACAGACGCTCGCCGAAATTGTCGAGCCACGCTACGAGGAATTATTCGGACTGATTCGTGACGAGTTACGGCGCAGTGGTTTCGAAGAGTTGATCGCGGCAGGCATCGTTATTACAGGCGGCAGCGCCAAGATGGAAGGTGCGGTGGAGCTGGCGGAAGAAGTCTTCCATATGCCGGTAAGACTCGGTGCGCCACAGTACGTAGAAGGTTTGAAAGAAGTTCTGCGCAACCCGATCCATGCGACGGGCGTCGGGCTTTTGTTGTACGGCTACGAGAGTCAGTCGCGGCGTGGCCGCCGCTCGACGCCGGTCAGCAGCAGCATCGGCGATGTGTGGGACCGAATGAAGTCCTGGTTTCAGGGGCAGTTCTAAACAGTTTCAAAAAGCGGCTTGATGCCGGGGTTGGAAAATACGGGGTGTTGTGAGTAGCCCCACTTTGTAGCGATAGATTGGAAAGTTTTAGCGGAGGTTATACGGATGTTTGAATTAATGGATGCGCACAGCCAGAGCGCGGTCATCAAGGTGATCGGAGTTGGCGGTGGCGGCGGAAACGCCGTCGCACACATGGTCGATGCCGGGATTGAAGGTGTCGAGTTTATTTGTGCCAATACAGACGCGCAGGCGCTTAAAGGCTCGCGTGTTAGAACCTCGTTGCAGATTGGCTGCAATATCACCAAGGGACTTGGGGCAGGCGCCAATCCCGAAATTGGACGACAGGCGGCCATGGAAGACCGCGACCGGATTCTTGAGTGCATCGAGGGTGCGGACATGCTGTTTATTACGGCCGGCATGGGCGGCGGCACGGGAACCGGTGCAGCGCCGATCGTGGCTCAGGTTGCGAAAGAAATGGGCATCCTGACTGTGGCGGTAGTGACCAAGCCATTTTCGATGGAAGGCGGCAAGCGCCGTGCGATTGCGGACCATGGCATTGCGGAACTTGGCAAATACGTGGATTCGCTGATTACGATTCCGAACGAGAAACTGCTGACAGTGCTTGGCGGCGAAACCACGCTGCTCGATGCTTTCCGTTCTGCCAACCAGGTGCTGCAGGGCGCGGTACAGGGCATCGCCGAACTCATCACGCGACCCGGCCTTATTAACGTCGACTTTGCAGACGTTAAGACCGTAATGGCGGAAATGGGTATGGCGATGATGGGTTCCGGCTCGTCGTCAGGTGAGGATCGCGCACGCGAAGCGGCCGAGGCCGCAATCTCGAGTCCGTTGCTCGAGGATATTAACCTTGCCGGCGCGAACGGCATTCTGGTTAATGTGACGGCCGGTATGGATCTCTCGATTGGCGAGTTCCAGGAAGTTGGTAACACGATCAAGGAATTCGCATCTGACGATGCGACCGTTGTCATGGGTACGGTTATTGACCCGGATATGACAGATCGCATTCGCGTTACGGTCGTTGCGACGGGTCTCGGCCAGAGTGCGAGTAACGCGGAATCGCCCATGCGGATTGTGCGCAAGCCCGCGGCCAGCACCGAACCGAATTACCACGGTCTCGACAAGCCGACGGTACAGCGTAAGCGTGCCGTAGGCGATGGGCTCGAGCACGGTGGTTTGCAGGAAGAGTTGCTGGATATTCCTGCATTCCTGCGCCGACAGGCCGACTAGAACGACGCCAGGGAACGCCGGCACGCTACTCACTCGTGTCGGCAGCAATGCCTCCGCTGTGCCGGCCCGGTTTGACCGGGCCGGCCGATTCCCTGCCAACCGGGTTGATCAGTTCGCTTCAGATCTCAGGGATGATCTCTAACTTGCTGAAAACCTTGAGAAGATAAAATTTCATGTGATAGGCTTGCAAAAGTTTGAAAAATGCCGGCAAAGCGCAATCTCTGCATTCACTCTGTGTTGAGGAAGCCTGCGTTACGATGCCCTCCGATACACCTCACACATTAAGCTGAAGCGATGTTGCGACAACGAACCCTCAAGACAGCGATCCGCGCCACTGGCGTGGGCCTGCACAATGGCGAAAAGGTCTATATGACGCTTCGCCCGGCAGCCGAGAACACCGGCATTACCTTCCACCGGATGGACCTCGATGTACCAGTCGATATTCCGGCCGACGCTACCCTTGTTGGCGAGACGATGCTGGGCACAACACTGGTTAAGGATGGCGTAAAGGTTTCGACCGTTGAGCATCTGATGTCAGCGCTTGCCGGCCTCGGTATTGACAATGTGAATGTGGATTTGTCGGCTGCCGAAGTGCCGATCATGGATGGCAGCGCAGGCCCGTTTGTGTACCTGTTGCAGTCAGCCGGCATTGAAGAACAGAATGCCGCAAAGCGATTTGTGCGCATCAAGAAGACGGTGCGGGTGGAAGACGGCGACAAATGGGCCGAGCTGCGCCCGTTTAATGGTTTCAAGGTTAATTTTGAGGTGTATTTCAATCACCCGGTGTTCAACAAAATTAACCAGCAGGCGACGATTGATTTTTCATCCACGTCCTTTTTGAAAGAAGTCAGCCGTGCACGCACATTCTGCTTCCTGCGCGACGTCGAGGCATTGCGCGAACGCAACCTGACACTGGGCGGTAGCATGGACAATGCGATCGTTCTCGACGACTATCGAATCCTCAACGAAGACGGCTTGCGTTATTCCAACGAATTCGTGATCCACAAAATTCTCGATGCCATCGGCGATGCTTACCTGCTGGGCCACAGCCTGATCGGCGAACTCAGAGCCTACAAGTCGGGCCATGACCTGAACAACAAGCTACTGCGCGCATTGCTCCTGAATGAAGAAGCATGGGAAGAGGTTACGTTCGAAGACTCGCGCAAGGCACCTATTTCGTACGCGACACCTTCCTACGCCTGAGCCAGAGGCTCAGCGACGACATCCGTGCTTTGCAAGATCCCGCACGGCCGTCAGCCCTCATGTGCCGGCTGGTTCTTTAATCGGGCTTACCCGTAACACGCGTGCGCGGCGCCGGTCGGCTCTGAGGACCTCAATCCTGAAACCATTCCAGTCGATGCTGTCGCCGGCTTTGGGTATGCGTTCCAGTGTTTCCGTAACCAGTCCGCCCACACTGGCTACCTCAAGCTCCGGATTCCACGGAATACCGAGCTTTGCGGAAAGTTTTCGAAGGTCGACGGACGCTCTGACAATATGGGTGCCATCGTCGTGCTCTGTGTAGTCGTCGGCGAAGAGGTCGTGTTCGTCGAGGATATCGCCGACAATTTCTTCCAGCACGTCCTCAAGCGTCACCAACCCGCGCACACTGCCGTATTCATCGACGACCAGTGCGAGGTGACGGCGGGACGATTGAAAATTATTCAGGAGGCTGGGCAGCGCGGCGCTTTCAGGAACAACCAGCGATTCGTGGCACAGGGCATCCCAGTCGATGTCGATACCGTCGTTTTCAAGCAGCCAGCTAAGTAGTTCCTTCGCAAATACAACGCCATTGATATCGTTGAGTTCGCCGGTAGCCGAGAAAGGAAACCGGCTGTGGCCCGAATCGCGTATGCGCGCAACGACATCGTGTCGATCCATGTCAACGGAAAGAAAGCTGATCTCGTCACGTGGCAGCATGACATCGCGCGCCTGCAAATGGCGAAGCTGGGTGGCCCCGACGACCATGCTGGCCGTGTTGCGGCCAACCGCGCCTTCATTCCCGCCGAGAAACGCAAGCAGGCGTATTTCGTCGGCAGATGTGACGGGCTGTGGCTTGTCGCGACGCATCAGGCCGGATATTTTTTCACTTAGCCTGACCAGCGGCTGCAACAGGATCGTCAGTCCCTGGATGCCGTAAGCCACGGGCTCGGCGAGTCTCGACGAATAGTTCACGCCGAGTGTCTTTGGGATGATTTCCGTAAACAAGAGGACAGCAATCGTAAAGATGAGTGAAAACAGCCAGAGCGTGTCACCGCTGAACGCGTCTGTATAACTGGCGCCGGCGACCGACGCACCGACCGTGTGTGCGGCAGTGTTCAGGATCAAGATAGCGGCGATTGGCCGGTCCATGTTCTGCCGGAATTTTGCGAGTAGCTCGCCGGCCTGCTGGCCGTTGCGGCGCATCATTTCGATGTGCGGACGCCGCACGGAGAGAAGTACGGATTCGAAGATCGAGCACAGAAACGAAACGACCAGAACAATCATTACGGCGGTTGCCAAAAGTAGCATAGAGAAAATTCCTGTTTAATTGATGATTGACACCTCTCGGCACCGCCAGCCAGGCCGGGACAGTGGCCTCAGGTGCTGGACTGCGTCACGCGGACAGAGACACCGGTCACGCTGGCACCCGTGGAACGGGCGGCGCGGTTCAGGGTGTCGGCTTCGAACCGCAACCGGGCGGCCCAGGCGGAGGAGCGGGCGATGACAATTAGCTCGCCGTTCTCCCGGATATTGGCGGCAACGATACTGTCGGCAAATTCGCCCGGCAACGCAGCCGACAGGGCCGCTGTCAGCGCGCACATGCTCTGCGCACGTTTGACGAGGGCTCGTAACTCCCCGTTCCCATTGCTTTTTAACAAATTCTCGAGCTTGTTGGTGGCCATAGAAGTGTGACGTGGTTAGCGAATTGAGCGTCAGTGAGGTGACCCGCGTCACCCTTCAAATTTTAAAATCTTGTAATAAAAACCGACATTATGCATAGTTTCCCGCACGACAAGGGCATACCCGCTGAAAAGCGGCGACGCAAAACCACCGGTCTAAGGGGTATGACCCTACGACAGCGGGGCTACCGGAACGATGATTGACTGCGGCTTAATAATTCCAAGCAGACGTCTTGCGACGCTTAAAGTCTGTGCTATTGCGGTCCGCAGCACCAGAATTTTGTCTTTTAACCCAGCGCATTCGAGGCGTTATCGATGAATGTTGTCATTTTCGGCTCGGGGCTTCGCGGGCCCCGCCAACTGAATTTGTCCGGTTTGACGATCGGGCTGTTGGGAATCGCCGTGGTGGCCGTCATCGGAACCCTGAGTTTTGCCGGTGGATACCTTTACTCATCCAGCACGGGTTCTGGCGTCAGTCAGAATGAGTTCGCAGTGCTTGGCGACGAGCTCAAAAGCCAGCAGGACCACATTGCCGCCATACGGCAGCAGAACGAAGACACACTCGATGCGCTGGCAATTCGCATCGCACAAATGAATGCGCGGGTCATACGACTCGATGCGCTTGGTCGTCGCCTGACCGAAATGGCCGATATTGACGACGGCGAATTCGATTTCGATTCAGAGCCCGCGGTGGGTGGCCCGGAAGAGCCTGTTGCGGCGGGCTCCAATGTTGCGATTCCCGACGTGGTCGACGCCATGACCAGTCTTGACGTGCAACTGGCCGATCGCGAGGCGCAGCTTTGGGTCCTCGAGAATGTCCTGATGAACGAGAATCTTGAAGACCGCGTTTATCCGCAGGGCCGTCCCGTCAATGCGGGCTGGTTGTCGTCATACTTTGGCAAGCGCACCGACCCTTTCACGGGTAAGCCAGCCAATCACCTCGGTATCGATTTCGCCGGCAAGATGGGCGCCGATATTACAGCCGTTGCAGACGGCGTGGTGACCTGGTCGGGTGACCGGTATGGCTTCGGTGCCATGGTGGAAATAAATCATGGCAATGGCTACTCGACTCGCTACGCGCACAATTCCGAGAACCTTGTAGAGGTGGGCGATGAGGTCCGCAAAGGGCAGGTTATCGCCTTGATGGGCAAGTCCGGTCGCGCAACCGGGCCCAATCTGCATTTTGAAGTGTTGCGCAACGGCCAGCGCGTCAATCCGCTAAATTTCATTCGCGACGCGTCGAACTAGGCCCGACAAGCGCAAAATACTGCGCTTTATTGTCCAATTCCCTTGTGATCGTCCATTCTGCCCATAAATGCTGGTTTGATAGCGAATTTCGGGCAAATTAGCGTTCTATTCGCAACGCCAAAACCCTAAAATAAGCGGCTTTGTCCGGTTGGCCGAATTTCGGCCGAACCACCCATATTCCAGGAGTCCCCTGTGGCAAACTTTTTGACCCGTCTCTTTGGTAGTCGTAATCAACGGCTGCTGCGCCAGTACGAAAAGGTCGTCGATAAGATAAACGGGCTGGAGGAAGCTACCAAGGCGCTCAGCGATGAGGCCTTGCGCGCCAAGACGGACGAGTTTCGTGCGCGGGTGGCAGACGGGGAGTCGCTGGACAAGCTGCTGCCGGAGGCGTTCGCCGTTGCCCGCGAGGCAGCCGTCAGGGCACTCGGTATGCGGCCATTCGACGTCCAGCTGATTGGTGGCATGGTACTGCACGACGGCAATATCGCCGAAATGCGAACCGGCGAAGGTAAAACCCTGGTAGCCACGTTGCCCGCTTATCTCAACGCGCTTAGTGGCAAGGGTGTGCACGTAGTAACCGTGAACGAATACCTGGCCCAGCGTGACGCCGACTGGATGCGACCGGTCTATGAATTCCTCGGTTTGACGGTTGGCGTGACGAAAAGCGGTCAGTCACCGCAGGAAAAGCGCGCGGCTTATCAAAGTGATATCACCTACGCGACAAACAACGAGCTCGGCTTCGACTATCTGCGTGACAACCTGGCCTTTGCGACCGCCGACAAGGCGCAGCGCGACTTGAATTTCGCGATTGTGGATGAGGTTGACTCAATTCTCATCGACGAAGCACGCACACCGCTCATTATCTCGGGGCCGGCGGAATCCACCACGGATCTGTACATGCAGATCAACAAACTGATTCCGAAGCTCAAGCCGCACGAAGAAACTGAAGATCCCACCAACTACGATATTTCAGCGCGTCGTGTACAGCTCCTCGATGCGTCCGGCAAGCCCGTGTCCATACCGGGTGTGGAAGGCAACGAGGTTGCGCTGGAGGCGGCGATTGATTTTGCCGATTCACAACAGGCAGACGTCGTGCAAAAAGACAGCAGCGGCAAGGTTGCTGTCTGCAAGCTGGTGCCGCGCGGCGACTACACCATTGATGAGAAAGCCAAGCAGGCGCACGTCACCGAAGAAGGTAACGAGAAAGTAGAGCAACTGATGACGCAAGCCGGGTTGTTGCAGGAAGGCGAGGGCCTCTACGATGCAACGAACATTCGGCTTGTGCATCACCTGAACGCGGCCTTGCGGGCGCACGCGATTTACCAACGTGATGTCGACTACATCGTTAAAGACGGCGAAATTGTCATCGTTGACGAGTTCACGGGCCGCACCATGCCCGGGCGTCGCTGGTCGGATGGTTTGCACCAGGCGATCGAAGCGAAGGAAGGGGTTGCGATCAAACAGGAAAACCAGACGATCGCGTCAATCACCTTCCAGAACTATTTCAGGCTCTACAATAACCTGTCCGGCATGACCGGCACCGCCGATACTGAAGCGTTCGAGTTTCAGTCAATTTACGGCCTTGAAGTTGTTGTCATACCGACCCACAAGCCGATGCTGCGCAAGGACGAAGCGGACCTTGTCTACCTTACGCAGGCAGACAAGTTCGAAGCAATCATTGAAGACATCACAGCCTGCCGCGAACGCGGTCAGCCGGTACTGGTCGGTACCACATCGATCGAAACGTCGGAGATTTTGTCTGGCATCCTCAAAAAGCACAATATCGAACACAGTGTTTTGAATGCAAAGCAGCACGAACGCGAAGCGCAGATCGTGCAAAATGCCGGTCTCCCTGGCGCCATCACTATTGCAACGAATATGGCCGGCCGCGGTACCGATATCGTGCTGGGCGGCAATCTTGAGGCCGCTATAGCCGAAGCCGGCGAGGGGGCCGATGAAGCCGAAATTCGCGCGGAGTGGCAGAAGCGTCACGACGCTGTACTTGCAGCGGGCGGCTTGCACATCATTGGCACAGAGCGTCATGAGTCGCGCCGTATCGATAACCAGTTGCGTGGCCGTTCCGGCCGCCAGGGTGACGCAGGCTCGAGTCGCTTCTATCTCTCGATGGAAGACACGTTGATGCGCATTTTCGGTGACCCGGAACGCACCAAGGCGCTGCTGTCACGCGCGGGAATGCGCGAAGGCGAGGCGATTGAGAGCAAGCTGCTGTCGCGCCAGATCGAACGCGCGCAGCGCAAGGTTGAAGCGCACAACTTTGATATTCGCAAAAACCTGCTTGAATACGACGATGTCGCTAACGATCAGCGCAAGGTCGTCTATCACCAACGCGCCGAACTCATGGATGCGGACGATATCAAGGACTCGGTTGCGGCGATCCGTGAAGAGGTCGTGGCGGATATCGTTGCTCAGCATATTCCGCCGGGAAGCCTCGAAGAGCAGTGGGACACGGAAGGGCTGACAAATGCGCTGGAATCGGACTTCGGCATTGATCTCGACATCAGCAAGCTGGTGCACGAGGACAAGACGCTGAATGACGATGGGATTCGGGACATTTGCATCAAGGCGGTTGACGATGCATACGCGGCCAAGGAAGAGTCGGTTGGCAGCGAGTTGATGCGCAGCGTCGAGAAGCAAATTATGTTGCGCCAGCTCGACCATCACTGGAAAGAGCACCTGGCGGGTATGGACCACCTGCGGCAGGGAATTGGCCTGCGCAGTTATGCGCAAAAAAACCCCAAGCAGGAATACAAGCGCGAGGCGTTCGAAATGTTTGGCGCGATGCTGGAGCTCGTTAAGCATGACACCATCAGTATCCTTGCCCGCATTCGCATCCAGAGTGAGCAGGAGCTCGCAGAAATGGCAGAGCAACGCCGCAAGGAGCAGGCATTGCAGTACAAGCATGCGGAGGCTACGGCGTTGGGGCAGCAACCGGCTGGCGATACCGCGACGCAAGGCACACGAGCTCCCGCGCGGCAGGCACCTGAGGCGGTAGAAACGTTTGTGCGTGATTCCCGCAAAGTCGGGCGCAACGAACCATGCCCCTGCGGGTCGGGCAAAAAATTCAAGCAGTGCCACGGCAAGCTGGGTTGATTCGACTCGACGTTGTCGCTGGAATTCTGCGCGATGCCAGCGGCAGGGTGCTGATTACAGAGCGTGTCGACGATGGTCCGTTCCACGGGCTCTGGGAGTTCCCTGGTGGCAAGATTGCACCCGGCGAAGCGCCAGAAGCGGCCCTGCTGCGCGAACTCGAAGAGGAAGTCGGGGTGCAGCCGCTTGCGAGCGAGCTCTTTATGCGGCTTGAGCACGACTACCCTGACCAGCACGTCGCTATTCGTTTCTACCTCGTGACTGGCTGGCGCAATGAGCCGGCAGGGCTTGAGGGGCAGCAGCTTAAATGGGTCGCGGTAACCGACCTGGCCGATGCAGACCTATTGCCCGCTGACAAGCCGGTGATAGCGGCATTGCAGGAGCGCGAAGCTGTCGCAGCTAGGCAACTCTCGCGCTAGCAGATACTCAGTTCGAACGGCACGTCCTTGCCGGTTTGTACGGCACGGCTACCGATCGAAGTCCACTCCAGGAAGCGCACGGTGAAGCGGTGCTGGCTGCCGCTGATTTCCGGGAACAGGTTACAACCGTCAGCAAGACCCACGCGCAGTAAGCGGCAATTAACGTCTTTCTGCATGTTGTGCTGGTACATGCCATGGATGGCCAGCTTGTCGCAGGGCTCCGCACTCTCGCGTATCAGCCACAGGACTTCCGTCGCCGCATCACACAAAGGACGAATGTCGTTGACCCATACTTGCAGGTCACGCTGGCGCCGTTCAATCGGCTGGCGCAACCAGTGACTGTATTCGGGCAGGTCGAACTCGCAGGTGCCACCGGGGATCGCACTGCGATGTTTGATCGCATTCAGGAAATCCGAGTCCTTAAGCGATTGCAGAAACCCGGTGCCAATCGCCGAGACCTGTTGCTTGTTCTCGGCGAGATTCTGCACAAGCCGATCCAGGCGGCTTGAGTCAACGCCAGGCATGGCCTGGTAGCGCTGTAACGTCGCAAGCTGGAAGTCGAGCTCCTTGTGCACCTCGCTGCGGATATCGCCGCGCGCGAGAATCGCAAGAATCTCTAGCAGCGTGGAAATTGTCGCGCGTGTGCCCCAGTCGGTTTCCTGATCGTTGTTGTACAGCATTTGCTGATACAGGAATTCGAGGCGCAGAAAGGTGCGCATGCGTTCGCTGAGCGGCTGCTCATAAGAAGATTGGCTCGTTGCTACGTCTGCCACCATATGCCAGGAAGGTTTTGCCATGGCCGTATTCTGCGCTTCAGCGCGGAATCCGGCAAATCGTTTCAATTGTCGCTATTTTCCGACAGTGCGAGGTACTTGCGGTGCAGGGTCTGAACTTGCTCGAAAGTCTCGGTCCGTCCGCCTTCATTGCGCACCACATCGTCCGCGATGGCGAGTCGCTCTTCGCGCGTTGACTGGGCCGCCAGCATGCGGCGTGCCTGGCCTTCCGACTCTGCGTCGCGTTCTATCAGACGCTGGATCTGCGTTTGTTCGTCGCAATCCACTACCAGGATACGGTCCACGAAATCCCGCAGCGACGAATTGACCAGCAAGGGCACCACGATAATTTGATAGTCGCCACTCGCGTGAGCGGCCTGCCTGACGGTCTCGTCCTGAATCAGCGGGTGCGTGATAGCTTCGAGCCGCTGCCGAGCGTCGTCGTCTGCAAACACAATGCGACGCAGTGCCGCTCGATCGAGTTCACCGTTGTCCTGAAAGACCGTGTCGCCGAATTCATGCCGTATCTGGTCCAGCGCGGGCATGCCGGGCTGGACAATCTCCCGTGCGATGATGTCCGTGTCGATGATCTGCGCACCGAGTTCGCGAAAAATTTCGGCAACCGTGGATTTGCCGCTGGCAATGCCGCCGGTCAATGCAACCCTGAATGCCCGACCTGGGGCGGGGTGAATGTCGTTGGAGTCTTGCCGTGCCATTGGTTGTTTCTAGAAAGGAATGTGTAAGAGCGCTTTCAACTCGTCACCATACATCATCACGAGCCAGCCGGCAGCCGCGAGGAAGGGGCCGAATGGCATCGGTACCTGTCGGTCCCGTCCGCGCAACAGGATCAGCGCTATGCCAAGCAGTGCCCCGACAACGGCGGACATGATGACTATTGCGAACAGGTATTGGTAGCCAAGCCAGGCACCGAGAGCCGCGAGCAATTTGAAGTCGCCGTGGCCCATGCCGTCTTTGCCGGTCAGCAGCTTGAACAGCCAGTAGAAGGACCAGAGTGAAAGGTAACCGACCAGTGCGCCTACGATGGCATCGTGGCTGCTGATAAATAGCGTCTCGCTGCCGGGCAGTGGGTGGAAAAGACTCATGCTCAGACCGATCCAGAGCAATGGCAGCACAATGGAATCGGGGATGAGCTGGTGGTCGAAATCGATCATCGTGATCGGCACCAGCATCAGTGTCAGCACGATGCCCATCAGTGCTTCCCAGCCGAAACCAAAGCGCCAGGCGACGAGGGTGGCGAGAATGGCGGTTACCGCTTCTACCAGGGGATAGCGAATGGATATCCCCGCTTTGCAGTGGCCGCAACGGCCGCGCAGCAGCAGGTAACTGAGAACCGGGATGTTTTGCCATGCACTGATCAAGGTGCCGCAATTCGGGCAGCGTGATCGCGGTACGATAAGGTTGAATTTATCCTCAGGCAGTTCGGCTGGCGCAGACCCTTCAATTTCGGCGCACTGCTCGCGCCATTCCCGCTCCATCATGACCGGCAGCCTATAGATGACCACATTCAGAAAGCTGCCTATAAGCAGCGCAAGGATAAACACGACTCCGATAAAGAGCGCGGGTGAAGTACTCAGGAGTGCGGTCATTCAGGTTCTCCTGCCTGGTCAGCGAATCTAGTGGCAATAAAAAAGCGGCGTCCGGAGTATTTTCCGAACGCCGCTGTTAAGCAAGCCTTGGCCGCGCGGCGTTATACCACGGCGCCCAGTTTGAAGATCGGCAAGTACATCGCGACGACGAGGCCGCCCACGAGTATGCCGAGAATGGCCATGATCAGCGGCTCGAGCAATGAGCTCAGGTTGTCCACGGCGTTGTCCACATCTTCTTCATAAAAGTCGGCCACCTTGCCCGACATCTCGTCGAGCGAGCCGGATTCTTCACCAACGGCAATCATCTGGATAACCATGTTCGGGAACAGGTCGGTGTTTTCCATCGACTGCTGCAGCCGCTGGCCAGTGGCGACTTCGTCGCGCATCTGCAAGACGCCCTCTTCGTAAACAATGTTACCCGTTGCGCCGGATACGGACTCCAGTGCTTCCACCAGGGGCACGCCAGCGGCGAACATCGTTGACAGGGTCCGCGCATAGCGCGCGATGGCAGCTTTTTGCAGAATCGGTCCGATCACCGGAGTTTTTAGCGCCGCGCGGTCGAGGAAGTGGCGCATAGGGCGCGAGCGCTTCTTGAAATACAGGAATGCTGAGATTGCGGCAACTATTATAATTGCGAGAAACCAACCCTTTTCCCGCACGAATTGGGAGAGATCTATGACCATGCGCGTGAAGCTCGGCAGGTCGGCACCGAAACCCTGGAACAAGTCTTCAAATGCCGGAATTACGAAAATCAACAAGATCGTCGTTACAATGAATGCGACGGCGAGCACGGCGCCCGGGTAGGTCAGTGCCTTCTTGATCTTTTTCTTGATGGCCTCTGTTTTTTCCTTGTAGGTCGCAATCTTGTCGAGCAATGTTTCAAGAGCGCCGGCCTGCTCACCCGATTCGACGAGATTGACAAAGAGGTCGTCAAAATAAAGCGGGTGTTTCGCCAGGGCTTCGGCCAGCGAGCTGCCGCCTTCGACGTCGCCCTTAATCGTCAGGATCAGCTTCTGCATTGCGGCGTTTTCGTGGCCGGTACCGACAATCTCAAAAGCTTGTACAAGTGGTATGCCGGCCGCAAGCATCGTCGCGAGCTGGCGGCTGAATAATGCGATATCGCCGGTGGTGATCTTGGCACTGCCGGAGAACAGCTTCTTGCGCTGCTTGCGGATTCGTGACGGCACCACGCCCTGGCGGCGCAGGTCCGCGCGCACCGCCGCTTCGTCACCGGCCAGTGACTTCCCTTTGACTTTCTTGCCCTTGCGGTCAGTGCCTTCCCAGACGAAAGGTACCTTCATCATTGCTGTTTCAGCCATCTCTATCGTCCATTAGCCGAGTTCAAATGTCTACGGATTGCCCGTAACTCATTCAATTGTAACCCGATTGATCTCTTCAAGGCTGGTAACCCCTTCCTTGACTTTATTCAATCCTGCCTTACGTAAATCGTGCACGCCCTCAGCGTTGGCCTGGTCTGCTATCTGCATTGCATTGCCACCTTCCATGATTATCCGTCCCATGGCTTCCGAGACTTCCATCACCTGGAAAATACCGACGCGGCCCTTGTAGCCTTCATTGCACTGTTTGCAGCCCTTGGGGCCGAATATGGTAACGCCAGCTTCGAGTTCTTCTTTGCTGAACCCTTCTTTGAGCAGCGCTTCCTCAGGGATGTCTTTAACTTCCTTGCAGTTGTCACACAATTTGCGCCCCAGACGCTGGGCGATAATAAGGCTGACAGACGTTGCAATTGCATAAGGCTTAACGCCCATGTCAACGAGGCGGGTCAGCGTCTTTGGTGCATCGTTGGTGTGCAGCGTCGAGAGAACAAGGTGACCGGTCTGCGCCGCCTTGATGGCGATCTCGGCGGTCTCAAGGTCTCGAATCTCACCCACCATGATGACGTCAGGGTCCTGGCGCAGGAAAGCTTTCAAAGCTGACGCAAACGTGAGGCCAACTTTGGGGTTGACGTTGACCTGGTTGATCCCCGGAAGGTTGATTTCCGCCGGGTCTTCAGCCGTTGAAATGTTGCGATCAACAGTGTTCAGGATATTCAGGCCCGTGTACAGCGATACGGTTTTGCCGGAACCGGTTGGGCCCGTGACCAGGATCATGCCGTAAGGCTTGTTCAGGTGCTTGAGGTACAGATCTTTTTGTTGCTGTTCGTAACCCAGCGCATCAATACCGAGCTTGGCGCTCGACGGATCCAGGATACGCAAGACGATTTTTTCACCAAACAGCGTGGGACAGGTGTTGACGCGAAAGTCGATGGCGCGGTTCTTCGACAAGCGCATCTTGATGCGGCCATCCTGGGGTACGCGGCGCTCTGCGATGTCCATGCGAGACATCACCTTGAGACGCGCACACAGCTTATTCGCCAGTGCTACCGGTGGTTGTGCCACCTCTGACAACACGCCATCGAGCCGGGTACGAATACGAAACAGTTTTTCATAAGGCTCGAAATGTATGTCCGACGCACCGCGATTAATCGCGTCGAGCAATATCTTGTTGACGAACCGCACCACGGGCGCATCTTCGACATCGTCGCGGGTGACGGCTTCGTCTTCCTGCGGGTCTCCGGATACGTCCAGGTTTTCAAGATCGAAGTCATCATCCGCGAGATCCGACATGCTCGTGTCGACCGCCTCGATGGCGCGCGTTATCTTTTCTTCGAGTTTGTCCTGCTCAACCACCACCGGGTCAATACGCAAGCTCGTCTGGAACTTGATCTCATCGATTGCAGCAAGATTGGTCGGGTCTGAAATGCCGAGAAACAGGCGCTGGCCGCGCTTGACCAGCGGCAACACCCGGTGTTTGTTGATCAGCTTCTGGTCGACGGACCGAACGACTTCGAGATCGACCTCAAGCGCATCGAGGTCCAGCAGCGGTACGCCAAACTCGTGCGAGGCAGCTATCGCGATGGCCCGGGCGTTCGCGAGTTCCTGGTTTACAAGGTACGCGATTAGAGGAATCTTGTCCTTGCGGGCGGCATCCGTCGCTTCGGTCAGCTTTTCTTCGGCAATAATCCCGTCCTGCACGAGGCGTCGTGGCAAGCCTGCCAGGTTGGATTGTGATGCCGTTGCTGCCATAAGTGTGATGCTTGGGGATGGGTTTACTTAAGCGTCACAGTCTCACTGATCCAAGTGCCCGATTCAACTGCATTATGTGCGCCTTATCACAAATGCGGAATTTCATTAAGTAAAACTGTGAAAAAAGGCGGTTTATGGCCGCCGGCCCGGTTATTGGCGGCAGGTTGAAGGCAGGTAACGGACGTCAAGGGTCGGCTGTAGATGATCGTCTCCGCCGTTGAGTAGCGCGCCACCGGCGGGGATCCCCGCTGCGCCACAGCGCCAGACGATGGTATTGCCGGCTGTTTCGTAAGGTGTCAGCGAAAGAGTATCGCCTACGATGTCGGCGTGCGCTTTTGGTCCGCCGAAAGTCACGTCGACTCGACCATTGCTAATCGCAACCTGGCTTACGTAGTTGCCACGGGTGTCGGCCGGGTTCGGGGTCAGCCCTGCCGCCGCTCGGTCCACCGGCGCGGTACCGTCGTTAGTGTAGGCATCGGTTATCGGGACTTTTGCCCCGGAAGCCATGTTCAGCCCTTCGCTGATCTGTGCTCGAATTGTGTAGGTCTGGTAGGCGGAAATAGCGAGTGAGGCCAGAATGCCTATGATAGCGACGACAATCATGAGCTCAATCAAAGTGAAACCGAGTTGGTGTTTTCGCATTTTCGACTCCGCTATCAGACACAGACATCGTGTTCGAGAGGCACTCTATAAATCTGACAATTACTTGGCTAAGGTTTAGGTCAAGCAAAAAGGCCCCGGTCAAGCCGGGGCCTCGCCTTCCAGCTAAGTTCTGGAAACGCCTATTTTAGCGACAAGCGTTTGGCAACCATTTCGGGTTTCCACCGAGAATATTTACGCCTGTGCAGGTCCAATCGATTGAGCCGCCGTTATCAGTTGCGGCCAGCTGCAGTGTTGCGCCATTTATGTTTGAGTTTGCGTCACCACCGTAAGTAACTGTAATAATTCCGTCCGCGTTACCTACTGCAACCTGTGTGACGTACTTACCCTGAATTGCCCCTGCGGCTGCAAGGCCAGCGTCGTTGTTGTCGGTCGGGTAGCCACCGGTGTCCTGGTAGAACTCAGCGACAGCAGCTTTGGCAGCGGCTGACAGGCTCAGGCCTTCCGAAATTTGTGCGCGGATCGTGTAGTCCTGGTAAGCAGGAATAGCGATGGCCGCCAGAATACCGATGATCGCAACAACGATCATAAGTTCGATAAGTGTAAAACCTTGTTGGATCTTCTTCATTTTGTATCTCTCCATGAAAATGAATGGTATTTCTAGGTACGGCGATATCGCCTGTACCGGGATAAAAGCAATGCCCGTGCCAACTTTGCTGGTCAGGCTTTAAGTTGCTGTTTTAGATAATTATTTTATTAAATCTGGCTGTGTGCTTGATGGTGCGGGATGTGACAATTCGCCGACAAAACGGCACTTTGTGTCAGTTGCTGACAAAAATTGTCAGTCGGGTCGGCAATCCCCAACAGGACTTATGGAAATTTCACTGGCCGACGGGGTAGCCAGTGAATCAGGCGTCGATCCCCAGTTTCTTGATGCGATAGCGTAGCTGACGAAACGACAATCCGAGCAGCTTGGCGGCCGCTGTCTTGTTATAACGCGTTTTCTCCAGTGCCTCGACAATCGCCTGGCGTTGAACGTCTTCAACCTGGTCGCCGAGCTTGGCGTTGCCCACCACCTCTGCACCGGGCGTTGTCGTGCTCGTCTGGCGCATGTGCAGGTCCCCGGCTGAGATTGTGCCACTCGTGCACAAAGTGACAGCCCGTTCGAGCATATTTTCCAGCTCGCGCACATTGCCCGGGAACTTGTAGCCCAGCAGGGCCTGGCGGGCGCTTTCATCCAGCGCTGCCGTGGCATTGAGCTTCTTTAGTATGTGCTGTGCAAGAATCAGTACGTCATCTTCGCGGTCCCGAAGCGCCGGCACGCGCATTTCGATCACATTGATCCTGTAATAGAGGTCCTCACGAAATTCCCCGCTGGCCACCATTTCCGCAAGGTTCTTGTGGGTGGCGGAGAGGATGCGTGCATTCACGCTTTCTTCGTTTGAGGCACCGACGGGCCGCACGGTTTTTTCCTGGATCACGCGTAATAGCTTGACCTGCATTGCGAGCGGCAAGTCTGCAATCTCATCGAGAAACAGCGTACCGTCGTCGGCACTTTGCATGAGGCCGGTCTTGTCACTGACCGCGCCCGTAAAGCTGCCTTTGCGATGGCCGAAAAACTCACTCTCCATGAGTTCGGCAGGAATAGCGCCGCAGTTGACCGGCACGAACGGGCCGTCACCGCGCGGTCCGCTGTCGTGAATCAGACGGGCGACCAGCTCCTTGCCGGTGCCTGACTCGCCAGAGATGTGCACCGGAGCCTGTGACCGCGAAACCTTGTCGACCATGTCACGCAGATTTTGCATAGCAACGGAATCGCCTAGCAGACGTGACTTGTCATCTTGCGCCGTCGCCACCTTGAGGGCTTTTTCGACAATGTTGCGCAGGTTACCGAGATCAAGCGGTTTGGAAATGAAGTCGAATGCGCCCAGTTTCAGGGCCTGCACTGCCGTTTCGACATTGCCATGAGCGGTGATGACGGCGACTGGCACATTCGGCGTGTGCGACTGCATCCATTCCACCAGTTCCAGTCCGTCGCCATCCGGCAAGCGCATGTCCGTCAGGCACAGGTCAAAGTGGCCTGCGCCGAGTTTGGCTTTTGCGCTGCTCACATCGGTGGCTGACTCGGTATCTATATCCATGCGCCCGAGTGTCAGCGTGAGGAGTTCGCAGATATCGGGTTCATCGTCGATAACCAGTGCTCTGGCCTGACTCATATAACTACCTTGCTCACTGGCATCGCCATCCCTCAGGTTTCCCAGCGGTCCGGGTCCGCAAATACTATCCGGAAAATGCTGCCGCCGCCGGGACGGTCGAGATACAGCAGCGTGGCGCGGTTAAGCTCGCACAATTCCCGTGAAATATACAAGCCGAGCCCTGTACCGCCTGAACGTTCCGTGTAGAACGGTTCAAAAATCTTGTCGGCCGTAGCCGGGTCCACGCCGTTGCCGTGATCGCGTACCTCGAGATAAGGGCGGCCCTGGCCCGCCGACCCGCCGGCGTGCAGCTCCACCAGAATGCCGCCGGTTTCACTGGCGTACTTGACCGCATTGTCACAAAGGTTCCAGAGCACCTGGCGCAGGTGGCTGGGGTCCATACGCACGTCGATTTGCCCCGGAACGTATTCGATCGACAGTTCACCTTCCTGCAGCTCCAGGGTCTTCGAGAACTCGCGGGAGAACTCCTCCAGCCACGGCCGCAGCTCGAAGCGCTCAGGGCGTGACGTTTCACGGCGCGACAGTTGCAGCACGTTGTCGATAATGTGCGAGACGCGCGACGAATGCGTCTGGATTATCTCGGTGAGGCGCTTGTCGTTATCCGTAATGTCGCTCGCTTCACCAAGCAACTGCGCAGCATGACTCATCGCGCCCACCGGATTGCGAATTTCATGGGCAATGCTGGCGCTCAGACGTCCCAGCGATGCGAGTTTTGATTGCTGTACGCGTGCATTCATCAGGCTGGCGTCTTCGAGAAAAATAAGTACCGGGCCAAGCCGGTCGTCTTCTTTCGCCAGCGGTGCCAGGTGTGCGGTAATGCGTGCACTGGTGCCGGCATTTGCAACTGTGATGTCCGGGTGCGATGAAAGTGCGTGATCCAGGCGCCATTTATTCAGGTAGTCAGCAAGGGGCTCGGAGATCTTCTGGATCGCTTGCTCTTGCATGTTGCCTGTGGCGCCAAGCAGTTGTGCAGCCGAGGCATTGCTAAGGCGCACGCGATTCTCGGAATCGAGTACGACGATGCTTTCACGCAGGTGCTGGACGATATACTCGTTAAGCTCCGACAGGTTTTTCAGGTCGACGCCACGCTGGCGGGCAAGCGCTTCACTCATTTCAATGCGGCGCGTCAGGGGCCGTATAGTCAGGGCCATCGCAAAAATAATCGCGCCCAGCAGCCCGGCGCCGGGATACTGCGGTTCAAACCCAGTCAGACCTGCCAGCAGTTCCTCGCCGAGAATGGCGAAGGTTGCAAGTGCCGCTACGAACAAGGGCTGGCGCGCTCTCAGCACGATGCTGCCTGCTCCAACGAAGACCACGAGCAGTCCGCCCAGCCCCCCGGAGACGCCGTCGCTGGTATACATCATCGTCGAGACGGCAACGATGTCGACCAGAATGGGCGTCAGGGTCAGGATTGCCGCAGGCGCCAGCCGGTGACGCAGGGCGAAGCTGAATACCAGGGCGAAAACGAAGTACGCGGCAGCTGTTGCCGTGAAAAGCGGTGGCTGACGATCACCAAACGGTGAGGAGTCGCCGAGACTGAAAAACAGGACTAGCAGTGCGGCGGCGATTGCCAGCCGAAAGTAATTCAGCGTCGTCAGCACGCGCCAGGTTATGTCAGGCTCTTCGATTGCCTTGGCGAGCAGGGCGTCGCGGCTGCCACGGAATGTGAGTTTGCCTGTGTTTGCGAATTTTTCGTGATCAGTCAATGCGGCGCCAGAACTTTTGAATGCACTGTGTCAGGGTGCACGATTGTAAACGAACTCCGGCGAATATCGCGTGATCTCGAACCGGATTCGACAATTGCTTTGCGTAAGTGGCGTCTTTGCTCCAAAATACGCCGGAAATTCGCGGCCGCTAACTGGCCCCTGTTCCCTTCGCAACACAAAAGCGCATAAAAACCAATGAATCTTCACGAATACCAATCGAAAGGATTGTTTGCCGACTACGGCATACCCGTTCCGCGCGGTATCCCGGCCGAAACGCCGGATGCAGCGGTAAGAGCGGCTGAATCACTCGGCGGCGACCTCTGGGTCGTCAAAGCCCAGGTACATGCGGGTGGTCGCGGCAAAGCCGGTGGCGTCAAGCTGGCCAAAACACATGACGAGGTCCGCGAGTTTGCCAAGGGCATGCTCGGTACGCAGCTTGTCACGCACCAGTCGGGCCCGGAAGGTTTGCCGGTCAACGTCGTATACGTTGAGGAAGGCTCGGGTATCGACCGCGAGCTGTACTTGTCGATGCTGGTCGACCGCGAAGTCAGCCGCGTGGCGTTTATTGCGTCGGCGGCAGGCGGTATGGATATCGAGAAGGTTGCCGAGGAAACGCCGGAGAAGATTTTCTCTGTCGCCGTGGCGCCCGATGCGGGCCTGCAGGACTACCAGGCGCGACAACTGGCCTTTGGGCTGGAGCTCGACAAGAAGCAAATGCGCCAGTTTGGCGACATTCTGCATAAATTGTACAAGCTGTACATTGATACAGACGCCAGCCTGGTGGAAGTTAACCCACTGATTACAACCAAAGACGGCGACGTGCTGGCGCTGGACGCCAAGATCAATATCGACAGCAATGCCCTGTTTCGCCAGGCGAAGCTCGTCGAGATGCGCGACACCTCGCAGGAAGATGCCAATGAACGCGAAGCGGCCGAGCACGAGCTAAATTACGTTTCACTCGACGGCAATATTGCCTGCATGGTGAACGGTGCCGGGCTGGCCATGGCCACCATGGACCTCATCAAGCTGCACGGCGGTGAACCAGCGAACTTCCTGGATGTAGGCGGCGGCGCGACCAGTGAGCGCGTCGCGGCGGCCTTCAAACTGATTCTGTCAAACGAGAATGTTGGGGCGATACTGGTCAACATTTTTGGCGGCATCGTGCGTTGCGACCTGATCGCCGAGGGCATCATCAGTGCCGTCAAGGAAGTGGGCGTTGAAGTGCCCGTGATAGCGCGCCTCGAAGGCACCAACGTGGAAAAAGGACGCCAGCTTCTGGCAGACAGCGGCCTCGATATCATCGCGGCCGACGACTTAACCGATGCTGCGAAGAAAGCCGTAGCTGCCGTAGCCTGACGAGTGGATTTATGAGTATTTTGGTAAACAAGAACAGCAAGATCATCTGCCAGGGCATCACCGGCAGTCAGGGCTCATTCCATACGGAGCAATGCATCGAATACGGCACCCAGGTCGTTGGCGGTGTAACGCCAGGGCGCGGCGGCGCAGAACACCTGGGTGTTCCGGTTTTTAATACGATGCGCGACGCCGTTAGTCAGACAGGCGCCGATGTCAGCATGATCTACGTACCCGCTCCGTTTGCGGCAGACGCGATCCTCGAAGCCGCTGATTCCGGCGTCGGGCTCGTGGTGTGCATCACCGAAGGTATTCCGGTCAACGACATGGTGCGCGTCAAGTCGGCGCTGCGTGACTACGACTGCCGCCTGATCGGCCCCAACTGCCCCGGCATTATCACGCCAGACGAGTGCAAAATCGGCATCATGCCCGGCTTTATTCACCAGAAAGGCCGCATTGGCGTGGTTTCACGATCAGGCACACTGACCTACGAGGCGGTATACCAGACCACCACCAACGGTCTTGGCCAGAGCACCTGCGTGGGAATCGGCGGCGATCCGGTCCGCGGCATGAACTTTATCGACTGCCTGGAGTTGTTCCAGGCTGATCCGGACACTGACGGTGTCATCATGGTTGGCGAGATCGGTGGAACGGATGAAGAGGCAGCGGCCGACTACATCAAGGACAACATGTCCAAGCCTGTGGTTGCTTACATTGCCGGCGTCACCGCGCCACCCGGTAAGCGTATGGGGCACGCGGGCGCGATTGTGGCAGGCGGCAAGGGTACGGCGGACGCGAAGTTCGAAGCACTCGAAGCGGCTGGCGTAGCCACGGTTCGCTCACCGGCGGAACTCGGTAGCAAGATGGCAGAAGTACTCGGCAAATAAGCGCCGCGTACCGGAAGGGGCCGCGCTCAGTCTGATTGCGAGCGCGTTGCCTGAGTTGATGGAGACTCAATGAGCGATCAGGTAACCCTGGCTCTTGCCCAGATCGATCTGGCCGTCGGCGACGTTGCCGGCAACACCGAGAAAATACTCGACTACGCCGCGCGGGCGCGCGACGAGCTGCGTGCCGATATTGTTATATTTCCCGAGCTGAGTATATGTGGCTATCCACCCGAGGATCTCCTGTTCCACTCGGGATTGCGCCATGACGTAGAGAATGCGCTGGATAAGATTCGCAGTACGGTCAGCGGGATTACCATCATCCTTGGTTTTCCCGAGTATGCCGAGGAGAATATCTACAATAGTTGCGCCGTTTTTCGCGAAGGAAAGCGGCTCGCGCATTACCGCAAACATATGCTGCCGAATTACAGCGTGTTCGACGAGAAGCGCTACTTCACTGAAGGGCGCGAGGCCGCGGTATTCAAGCTTAACGGTATCCGCTTCGGGCTGAACATTTGCGAGGATGTCTGGAAAGCATCACCGATGCAGGCAGCCCGTTCAGCCGGTGCCGAATGTGTGCTGGCTATCAACGGTTCACCCTACAAGCTCAACAGCCAGGAAGAGCGTGAGCGCGTGGTGCGGCGCCGGATCAATGAGGTCGGCATACCGCTTGTATACGTCAATATGGTCGGTGGCCAGGACGAACTCGTGTTCGATGGCGGTTCTTTTGTCATGTCGGCCGAAGGCGAAGTCGACTTTCGGGCCCCGGCTTTTACCGAGTCGCTGCACAAGGTTGTGCTGCAAGGCCGGCCCTCGGGCGTGAAATGCCTGCCGTCGCAAGTCGACGACTACCTGTCGACCGAAGCCAGTGTCTACAACGCGCTGGTAACCGGCACCCGCGACTATGTTCAGAAGCACCGTTTTCCTGGCGTGGTGCTCGGCCTGTCGGGTGGTATCGATTCGGCGCTGGTGCTGGCCATTGCCAACGATGCGCTGGGGCCGGATATGGTGCGGGCCGTCATGATGCCGTTTCGCTATACATCGAACATGAGCCAGGAAGACGCCGCCAAGCAGGCCACGACGCTCGGTGTGCGGTACGACGTCATATCCATTGCGCCGATTTACGACGCGGTTCTGAAACAACTCGCGCCGGTTTTTGAAGGTCGAGAGCACGATGTCACTGAGGAAAATATTCAGGCTCGCAGCCGCGGGCTCTTGCTCATGGCGATCTCCAACAAGACTGGGCGCATGCTACTGACAACCGGCAACAAGAGTGAAATGGCCGTTGGCTATGCGACCCTGTACGGGGACATGGCGGGTGGCTTTGCACCGATCAAGGATTGCTCCAAAACGCTGGTATACAGGTTGGCGCGTTACCGGAATTCGCTGGGCCCCTGCATTCCGGAGCGGGTCATTACACGGCCGCCATCGGCAGAATTGCGCCCCGATCAGAAAGACAGCGATTCACTGCCAGATTACGATGTACTGGACCCGATTCTCGAGGCCTTCATCGAAGACGACTTGTCGGTCAATGAAATTGTCGAACGTGGTTATGAGCGCAGCACGGTGATCCGCATCCTCGAGATGGTCAAGCGCAATGAGTACAAACGACGCCAGGCACCACCGGGGGTAAGAATCAGCGGCCGTGCTTTCGGCCGTGACTGGCGCTACCCGATCACCTCGGGCTATCGCTTCCCGTCCTGAGCGTCACCGTCAGGAGCGCAGCAGGGGAGCGACTTTGAGGGCATGAATTTGCGCAGCGGCTAGCCGCGTCTGACGGTTAGCTTTCGCCCGGAAAATTAGCGGCCAGCACACGTCGTGCGTCATTTGCGAGGTCGCTCATGCCGAGCTCATCGTAGGCTTTGGCGAGAATCTGCAATGATTGCGCATTGCCTTTTGCGCCATTGTATTGCTCAAGCGCCGCCTTGGCCCGATTGATAGCCGCGACATAGGCGCCGCGCCGCAAATAATAGTCGGCAACGTGGTTCTCGTATTCAGCCAGCCGGTTCTTCAGATAGAGCATGCGTTGCGCGGCATCTTCGGCGTAGGGGCTGGCCGGGTAGCGTTCCACGAGCCGGCGCAGGGTGGCGTAGGACTGGTCGACACCTTCTGGCGGACGTTTGTCCATGTTGCGGCGGAACCAGCGTTCGAGAAAGCCCGGGTCACCTTCGAAAAAGGCCAGCGCCTTGATGTACAAGGCATAGTCGACCCGCGGATTGATCGGGTTTTCGCGGATGAAGGTATCAGCCGCGTCGATGGCGCGCTCGGGCTGGCCGCTCTTGTAATAGGCGTACATCAGTTCGAGCTGGACCTGGCGACTGAGGTCACTGAACGGGTAGCGGGCCTGCATGGCCTCGAAGATCTGGATGCCGCGGCGAAAATTGCCACGCGCGATCGATTCGCGCGCTTTTTCGTAGGCATCGGTCAGATTCTGGACTTCATCGTAGGCCTCGTCATTGCTGGCGCAGGCGGTGAACAGGCCGAGCAGGCCGATCAACAACAAGGTTCGTGACAGCGCGAGTCCGCGAGGCAGTATAGTTAGCAGTTTGCTGGGGTGCGTCATGTTCATTCTTCTTGGTCCCGCCGCCGGCGAGACTGCCTTAAAATTCGTTGTTTCGCCGGCGCGACCGGGCCGGTTCGGGCAGCGAGTATACCGTAAACTTGGCGTCCGACGATGGCTGCAGACAATATGACCACAAAGCTCACAAAGACGATTCCCGATGAAATGGCAGGTCTCCGCTTGGACCAGGCGCTGGCCCGCTTGTTTCCAGATTATTCCCGCAGTCGCCTGAAGGCCTGGCTGGTGAAGGGCGAGGTGCTCGTCAATGGCCTTGAGATGAGGCCGCGTGACAAGGTGGACGGTGGCGAAGAGGTTCAGCTTGCTGCAACACCGGAAGTGGCGGTGAGCAGCGTGGCACAGCCCATCGAGCTCAATGTCATGTATGAGGATGAGAGCCTGCTGGTGATCAACAAGGCGGCGGGTCTGGTGGTTCATCCTGGCGCTGGCAACCCGTCCGGCACCCTGATGAACGGCCTGCTGCACCATGCGCCGGCGCTTGAAGAGCTGCCACGGGCGGGGATTATTCATCGCATCGACAAGCTAACCACGGGTTTGCTGCTGGTTGCGAAGACATTGCCCGCGCACACGGCACTGGTCCGGGCGCTGGCCGAGCGCGAAATATCACGACGCTATGTGGCGATTTGCCACGGCGTTCTTACTGGCGGCGGTACGATCCGCGAGCCGATTGGACGGCACCCGACGGATCGGACCAGAATGGCCGTTAATTCAAACGGCAAACCGGCTGTCACGCATTACACAGTGCGCGAGCGTTTTCGCGGGCATACCAGTGTCGACGTCTCCCTGGACACAGGGCGCACGCACCAGATTCGCGTGCACTTCGCGCACAGGCGTCGAGCGCTGATCGGCGATCCGGTGTATGGCGGGCGGCTTGCTTTGCCGAAAGGCGCCAGTGAAGAACTGATTACCGCCTTGCGGGAATTCAAGCGTCAGGCGCTGCACGCGGCGACGCTTGAATTTGAGCATCCGGAGAGTGGCGAGACCGTGCACGTAGAAGCCCCTCTGCCGGAGGACCTGGTTACGCTGCTTGACGTGCTACGCAGGGATGCGGCGTGCGCATGATTCGCGCGCACTGGGGGGTCGACAGTGTCAACGCTGGCACAACGACGCGCCTGGGCGGTACCAGCGAGGGCGTCTACGCCTCTCTGAACCTGGGTGCCCACGTTGGCGATGCGCCTGCCTGCGTTAGCGCCAATCGGAAAATTTTGCTTGAGCAGGCGGGGCTGCCGGCCGCGCCACGCTGGCTGAACCAGGTCCATGGTAATCGCGTCATCGACAGCCGGTCGCCGGAATTTGCGCATGGCCCACCCGACGCAGATGCCATTGTGTCGCAGGACGGCACGGACGTGCTCGCTATTCTGACCGCCGACTGTCTGCCCATTGTGCTCTGCTCGACGCAAAGCCCCGGGTTGGCGGCAATCCATTGTGGCTGGCGCAGCCTTGTCGGCGGCATCGTCGGCGCGACGGTGGCGGCACTCGACGCTCGCCCGGAGACACTGCAGGCCTGGCTGGGTCCCGCCATTTCGCAGCCGGCATTCGAGGTGGGCGATGATGTGCGCGACCTGTTTCTCGCCGGCATCGAGAATGCGGCCACCTGTTTTACGGCGAATGAAAACGATCGCTGGCAGGCGGACCTCTACGGCCTCGCACGCCTGTACCTCGCAGCCGCCGGGGTTGAGCATGTGCACGGTGGCGAATATTGCACTTATCGCGACCCCGCGCGATTTTTCTCCTACCGGCGCGACGGGCAGTGCGGGCGCATGGCGACCTTCATTTTCCGTGCAAACGGGGTAGCGGACGGGGGCAAGCTCGATTAGACGGTCAAAATTGGCTGCAAGCTGCCCAATGTGACTTGAAAAATGCCTGCGCACCGCAAAATAGGGGACAGTTGATTCTTCTCCACGGCGCTGCACCGAAGCATGTTTGCCATGGGGCTTACAGGTCCCCAAGACGGGGCTGAAGGTATTCTGATGCGATTAGACAAACTAACCAGTAAATTCCAGATGGCACTGGCAGACGCGCAGTCTTTGGCTGTGGGTCAGGATCACCAGTTTATTGAGCCTGCGCACCTGATGGTGGCTTTGCTCGACCAGCAGGGCGGTAGCGTTCGCGGTTTGCTGACAAAGGCGGGCGGCAACGTCAACTTGCTGCGCTCGCAGCTCGGTGAGAGCCTTGACCGCCTGCCGAGTGTTGAAGGTGCCGGCGGCGAGGTTCATCTCGGTAATGACCTTAACAAACTGCTGAACCTGACCGACAAGCTCGCGCAGCAGCGCAATGACCAGTACATCTCAAGTGAGTTGTTTGTCCTCGCGGCGCTCGATAGCAAGTCGCCACTCAAGGCTGTGTTCGACCAGGCCGGCATCGTCAAAGGTGCCGTTGAAAAGGCGGTTGACGAGTTGCGCGGCGGGCAACAGGTTAATGACCCGAATGCGGAGGAGACCCGGCAGGCGCTGGAAAAGTACACGATCGATCTGACCGAGCGTGCCGAGCAGGGCAAGCTGGACCCGATCATTGGTCGTGATGACGAAATTCGTCGGACCATCCAGATCCTGCAGCGTCGTACCAAGAACAACCCCGTACTCATCGGCGAACCCGGTGTCGGCAAGACAGCGATTATCGAGGGCCTTGCACAGCGCATCGTCAATAACGAGGTGCCCGAAGGCCTGCGCGGCAAGCGCATTCTGTCGCTCGATATGGGTTCACTGATTGCTGGCGCGAAATTTCGCGGCGAATTCGAGGAACGGCTCAAGGCCGTGCTTGCCGACCTTTCCAAGCAGGAAGGCCAGATCATCCTGTTTATCGACGAGCTGCACACGATGGTCGGAGCAGGCAAGGCCGAGGGCTCGATGGATGCGGGGAACATGCTCAAACCCGCACTTGCGCGCGGCGAGCTGCACTGCGTAGGCGCAACAACCCTCGATGAGTATCGGCAGTACATCGAAAAAGACGCAGCGCTTGAACGTCGGTTCCAGAAAGTACTGGTGCAGGAACCGAGTGTTGAAGACACGATCGCTATCCTGCGAGGCCTCAAAGAGCGCTACGAAGTGCATCACGGCGTCGAGATCACCGACCCTGCCATCGTGGCTGCCGCAACCCTGTCGCATCGCTACATTTCGGACCGTCAGCTTCCCGACAAGGCGATTGATCTTATCGATGAAGCGGCGTCGCGTATCCGTATTGAAATCGACTCGAAGCCCGAAGCGATGGACCGCCTCGAACGGCGCATCATCCAGCTGAAGATTGAGCGCGAAGCGCTGAATAAAGAATCGGACGATGCGTCGCGCAAACGCCTGCAGGATATCGAGACACAGCTGCAGGAACTTGAGAAAGAGTTTTCAGACCTCGAAGAAGTGTGGAAAGCCGAAAAGGCCCAGATGCAAGGCACAACCCACATCAAGGAAGAGCTCGAACGCGCACGGCTGGAGCTTGAAACAGCCCACCGGGCCAATGACCTCGCGCGCATGTCGGAACTGCAGTACGGGAAGATCCCCGAACTGGAAAAGCAGCTTAGCAATGCAATGCAGGCGGAAGGTCAGGAGACCACGCTGCTGCGTAACAATGTAACTGACGAGGAAGTTGCAGAGATTGTGTCCAAGTGGACCGGTATCCCGGTTTCGAAGATGCTGGAAGGCGAAAAAGAAAAGCTGTTGCAGATGGAATCGGCGCTGCAGGAACGGGTGGTGGGCCAGGCCGAAGCCGTGACCGCGGTCGCCAATGCCATTCGTCGTTCACGGGCTGGTTTGTCAGATCCAAAACGTCCGATCGGCTCGTTCCTGTTTCTTGGTCCGACCGGAGTCGGCAAGACCGAACTGACGAAGGCGCTAGCCAATTTCATGTTCGATACCGAAGACGCGCTCGTCAGGGTCGATATGTCGGAATTTATGGAGAAGCACTCGGTGGCCCGGCTTATCGGCGCACCGCCGGGTTACGTCGGCTATGAAGAGGGCGGCTACCTGACCGAAGCGATCCGGCGGCGGCCCTATTCGGTGATTCTGCTCGACGAGGTCGAGAAGGCCCATCCGGATGTATTCAACGTCCTTCTGCAGGTGCTCGATGATGGTCGTCTGACGGACGGTCAGGGTCGTACTGTCGATTTTCGCAATACCGTGGTCGTGATGACTTCAAATCTCGGTTCGCAGCTGATCCAGGAAATGTCCGGTGAAGAGAATTACGCGCAGATGAAGGACGCGATAATGGAGGTAGTCGGCACGCATTTCCGCCCTGAATTCATCAATCGGGTCGACGATGTGGTGGTATTCCATCCGCTGAGTCGCGAAGATATCCGGAAAATTGTCGACATTCAGCTTACGTATCTGCACGATCGGCTTGCCGATCGGGAGATGCGCATCGAACTGTCAGATGCGGCACGCGACAAGCTGAGTGCGGCCGGGTTCGATCCGGTGTACGGTGCTCGACCATTAAAGCGTGCGATTCAGCAACAGGTAGAGAATCCGCTGGCGCAGGAGATCCTGGCTGGCAAGTTCAAACCGGGCGACCTGATCGTCGTGGATGTCGCAGACGACCTGCTGGTTTTCCAGCAGGCCGCCTGAATTCCGGGAAGTGTTTTGTGCCCGCCGCGCGGGCGAAGCTTTGGAGAGAAAGTAGTAATGCCTATCTACGGATACGCCTGCAAGGAATGCGGCCATACGCTTGATGCCTTGCAAAAGATTGCTGAGGACCCGCTGGTCGATTGCCCTGAATGCGGCAAGCCGGCACTGAAGCGGCAGCTCTCGGCGCCACGCTTTCGCCTCAAAGGGCAGGGTTGGTACGAGACGGATTTCAAGAAAGACAACAAACGCAACCTGGCTGGCGATAGCGAGGTCAAGACGGGCACGAACGGCGCAAGCGCGTCAGAAGCACCGGCCAAAGCAGCGGAGAAAACGTCGTCCGCAAGTGAGACTTCGGCCAGCAAGCCGGCACCGGCGGCGAAAGCGTCGACTGACAGCACGGCGTGAAGCGACTCCGGCGCTATTTCATAGCCGGCCTGCTGGTCTGGATACCGATTGGCGTCACCATCCTGCTAATCAGCCTTGCCGTGCGCTTGATGGACAAGACGCTGGCGCTGGTCCCGGAAGCTTACAAGCCCGAGCAGTTGCTCGGCTTTACGGTGCCAGGTTTAGGCGTCTTGCTTACGTTATTGATCCTGATCGTGACAGGATTCCTCGTTGCGAATTTTGTCGGGCGGGCATTTGTCGGGGGGTGGGAGTCGCTGCTGAACCGGATTCCTGTCGTGCGTTCGATATATTCAGCGGCAAAGAATTTTGCCGAAGTCGTGTTTTCTGATTCCAGCCAGTCGTTCAAGAATGTCCTGCTCGTCGAATATCCCCGCAAGGGTCTCTATAGCCTCGCATTCCAGACAGCGACGCAGCTGGGCGAGGTCCAGGGCCGCACGGGCGAGGCGGTCGTGTGCTGTTTTGTGCCGACGACGCCAAATCCGACCTCCGGCTTCATCATCATTGTGCCGAAAAAAGACGTAACCGTGCTGGACATGGAAGTTGATGAGGCGCTGAAAATGATTATCTCGCTGGGCGTTGTCGTCCCGGACTGGAAACAGAAGCCCGACGGCAAACTCGAATCCGGGTCGTCGGCCGCGCCCAATCAGCCCGAATCGGGTGGAAACGCCGGCTAGGCGAGTGGCTGCTTCTTGCCCTAGCGGCGCCCAACCCTTACCATTCCGCCTCTTTTTTCAAGGGCTGAACCCCGGAAACTCACAGTATGCGTAGTCATTATTGCGGACAGGTCGATCAGGCGCTCATCGGGGAAACCGTCACGGTATGTGGCTGGGTGCATCGCCGCCGGGACCATGGCGGGGTTATTTTCGTGGATTTGCGCGATCGTGAAGGATTGCTGCAGGTTGTATTCGACCCGGACCGCAAGGACATTTTTAGCGCGGCTGAACGTGTGCGCAGCGAGTATGTGCTCAAGGTAACCGGCGTCGTGCGTGAACGTCCGGCTGGCACGGTTAACCCGAACATGAACACCGGGCAGGTAGAAGTGCTTGCGCATGAGCTTGCGGTGCTGAATCGGGCCGAAACCCCGCCGTTTCATCACGATGAGCAGGCCAATGAAGAGCTGCGGCTAAAATACCGTTACCTCGACCTGCGCCGTGACAACATGACGGCCAACATGCGTTTGCGCCACAAAGTCACGATGGCCATGCGGCACTTTCTGGATACGGCCGGTTTCATCGACGTAGAAACCCCGATGCTGACCCGGGCGACGCCGGAAGGTGCGCGCGACTACATCGTTCCGAGCCGGACGCATCCCGGCAAGTTTTTTGCGTTGCCGCAGTCGCCGCAGATCTTCAAGCAATTGCTGATGATGTCGGGGCTCGACCGCTATTACCAGATCGTGCGTTGCTTCCGCGACGAAGACCTGCGTGCCGACCGGCAGCCGGAATTTACACAGCTCGATATCGAGATGAGTTTCGTTGACGAGGCAGACGTGATGTCGACGATGGAAGGTCTCGTGCGGCACCTGTTCCAGGAAGCGCTGGATGTCGAACTGCCCGCAACGTTTCCGCGCATGACCTATGCCGAGGCAATGCAACGCTTTGGCTCCGACAAACCGGATTTGCGCATCGACCTCGAACTGATCGAAGTCGCCGACCTGATGTCGTCGGTAGAATTCAAGGTGTTCGCCGGGCCGGCGAGCGACCCCGAGGGGCGCGTTGCCGCACTGTGCGTGCCGGACGGATCAAGCCTGAGCCGCAAGGAGATCGATGACTACACGGCCTTTGTTGGTCGCTACGGGGCGCGCGGACTCGCCTACATCAAGGTCAATGATATTGACGCTGGCCGCGAAGGCTTGCAGTCGCCCATCCTCAAGTTTCTGCCCGACGATGCGGTGAGCGGCATTCTCGAGCGGACCGGCGCGAAGACAGGTGACCTGATCTTCTTCGGTGCCGACAAGGCACGTGTGGTCAACGACGCGCTCGGCGCCTTGCGTGTCAAGATCGGGCAGGACCGCGGCCTGGTAGCGGATGGATGGGCGCCGCTTTGGGTTGTCGATTTCCCGATGTTTGAAAAAGACGAAGACGCGAACCGCTGGGTTGCCTTGCACCATCCGTTCACAGCGCCGTCAATCAACGACGCCAAGGCGCTCAAAGCAGATCCCGGGCACGCATTGTCCCGCGCTTACGACATGGTACTGAATGGTTCCGAGATTGGAGGCGGCTCGATCCGTATTCACAATCAGGATATTCAGGCCGCTGTGTTCGACCTGCTCGATATCAGCGAGGAAGAGGCGGAAGAAAAATTCGGCTTCCTGCTAACCGCGCTGCAATACGGTTGTCCGCCACACGGCGGCATCGCGTTTGGCCTCGACCGTATCGTTATGCTGATGGCGGGTGCTGAGAGCATTCGTGACGTTATTGCGTTTCCGAAAACGCAGTCGGCGCATTGCCCGTTGACGAATGCGCCGGGCGAAGTGTCCGCTCAGCAACTCAAGGAAACCGGTATTCGGGTACGCACTCCGCGAGCCGACAGCTGATTGAAGAGGCCGCGGCCGTGGGGCCGCGTGCCGATTCCTAAAGCTGCTTGAGCTTGTACAGCATTTCCAGCGCTTCGCGCGGGGAGAGGCTGTCGGGGTCAAGCTCGGCCAGCGCATTACGCAGTTCGTCCGGCTTTTCCTCAGGCATCGCAAGATCAAGCTGTACCTGCGGATTCTCCCGGTGCGAAAGCGGCTGTGACTCCAGCGATTTCAGGTACGCGCGGGCGCGCCGAATAACGACCGGGGGCACGCCGGCCAGTGCCGCAACCTGTAAGCCATAACTCTGGTTGGCGGGGCCCGGTTTTACTGCGTGCAAAAAAACCAGTTGCCCATTGTGCTCGGTCGCATCCAGGTGCACGTTCGCAGCTCCCTTAATGTCGTCTGCCAGTGCGGTTAACTCAAAGTAATGAGTGGCAAACAAGGTGAATGCTTTGCTTTGCTCGCCCATGTAATGGGCGGCTGCCCAGGCCAGGGACAGTCCGTCAAAGGTGCTGGTGCCGCGCCCGATTTCGTCCATCAGCACGAGGCTGTGCTCGGTGGCGTTGTTGAGAATAGTCGCGGTTTCAGTCATCTCAACCATAAAGGTTGAGCGCCCACCGGCCAGGTCGTCAGATGCGCCAATGCGCGTGAAAATACGATCGATCGGCCCGATGCGTAAACGTTCGGCAGGAACGAAACTGCCGATCATCGCCATGATCGCAATCAGCGCTGTCTGCCGCATATATGTCGATTTACCCCCCATGTTCGGACCCGTTATGACGAGCAGGCGCTGCTGGTCGTCGAATGCGAGGTCATTAGCAACAAACGGTGTATCAATGACCTGTTCGACCACAAGGTGCCGGCCGCCCTCTATTTCAATACAGGGCTGCTCTGTAATGACGGGTTTGGACAGCCGCAATTCATCGGCGCGTTCAGCAAAGCACACGATGACATCGAGTTCGGCAAGTGCTGCGGCACTTGCCTGCAGTTCGCCCAGCACCTCGTGAAGTTTGTCGAGCAACTCCTCGTAGAGAAATTTTTCGCGAGCCAGCGCGCGTTCTCGCGCACTCAGCACTTTGTCCTCAAACTCTTTCAGCTCCGGCGTAATGTAACGTTCCGCCCCCTTGAGTGTCTGGCGACGCACATAGTCATCGGGTGCTTTCGCACTCTGTCCTTTGCTGATCTCGATGTAGTAGCCGTGTACCCGGTTGTAGCCCAGTTTGAGGGTGGCGATGCCCGTGCGCTGTTTTTCGCGCGACTCAAGGTCAATCAGATACTGGTCGGCGTTCTCGGCTATCCCGCGCAAGTCGTCGAGTTCGTCGTCGTAGCCGCTGGCGATCACGCCGCCATCACGAATCAACATGGGCGGATTTTCAATGACGGCTTTGGCAAGTAAGTCGCGTTGCCGTGTATGCGGATTGATCTGGTCGTGCAGCGTGTTCATCAACGGCGCATCAACGGCGTTAATAAGTGTGCGTAGCTCGGGCAGGCGCGCAAGGGCATTGCCAAGCTGATGCAGGTCGCGAGGTCGCGCCGACCGTAATGCGACACGCGACAATATGCGTTCGACATCGCCGATACCCTGCAATTGCGCCTGCAACACGGGTACGCGGTCGGCACCCAGTAGCGCTTCGATCGCCTGGTAGCGAGCTTTGAGTGTCGCCGGGTTGCGCAGTGGCCGCTGGATCCAGCGACGCAAGAGACGGCTGCCCATCGGGCTCTGGCATTGGTCCAGCACGCCAGCAAGCGTGTGTTCATCATGACCACTCAATGAACGTTCAAGCTCCAGGTTGCGCCGCGTAGGCCCATCCATTACCAGTGCGTCGTCTCGGCGTTCTGCGGTAATTGAAGTAAGGTGCGGCAACGCCGTCTTCTGCGTGTCGTGCACATACTGCAAGAGCGCCCCGGCGGCCGCTAGTCCGTGTGGAAAATCCTCGCAACCAAAGCCTGCCAGGTCTTTCGTGCCGAACTGTGCGCAGAGTTGCCGGCGTGCACTGTCGAGTTCGAAATGCCAAGGCGGACGGCGTGTTACGCGCATGCGCTTGTCAGCCAGTTCGAGCGCCGCGGCGTCTTCGTCGACAATCAGTTCCGCCGGTTGCAGGCGTTCAAGTTCGCCGATGAGCGCCTCAGCGTCAGGCACTTCAGTCAGGCGGAAGCGGCCACCGGCGAGATCCAGCCAGGCGATACCGGTCGCGCCGGGCGTGGCATACACCGCAGCAACCAGGTTGTCCCGGTATTCAGACAGCAGCGCCTCGTCCGTTAGCGTGCCCGGCGTTACGATCCGCGTCACCTGACGTTCGACAGGCCCCTTTGAAGTCGCGGGGTCGCCAATCTGCTCGCACAGGGCGACCGACTCGCCTTTGCGCACCAGTTTTTGCAGGTAACCTTCGACCGCATGGTAGGGCACGCCGGCCATCGGGATCGGGTTGCCTCCGGATTTGCCGCGCGACGTCAGGGTAATGTCCATCAATGAGGCAGCGCGCTTCGCATCGTCGTAAAATAATTCGTAAAAATCGCCCATGCGATAGAACACCAGCATGTCCGGGTAGTCGGCCTTAATTGCAAGGTACTGCCGCATCATGGGTGTGTGGACGGAGGAAGGATCGGTGCTCATAGAATTGCAGTCTGGTTTTGTTCAGGCAGGTTCAGCGATGGGAGAAAGGGGCTTGCCCCGTTGAATTTTGGGGTCTGGCCCCCTTGTTTCTACAGTATGATTGAGCGATGAAAATTTTGCATGTCGAAACCGGGCGTCATTTATACGGCGGCCCGCAACAGGTTGCCTACCTGCTCGCGGCACTGACCGCACGCGGGCACGATTGCACGCTGGTATGCCCGCCGGGCTCCGGTATCGATTCGGCGGCCAGGGCGCAGGGGATCAGGGTGCAAAACCTGTTCTGCGCCGGCGACCTCGACCTGCCGTTTGCCTATCGCCTTACGCAATTCATCAATGAGACCAGGCCCGACCTGGTGCACTGTCACTCCCGTCGCGGCGCTGATGTGTTGGGCGGTCTCGCTGCCAGTTTTGCCGATGTGCCGGCGGTTGTGTCGCGTCGCGTCGACAATACTGAAATGCAGCTCATAGCCGCGCTGCGCTATCGGCCGTTCCGCAAGGTCATTGCTATCTCCAATACGATCGCCGACGTTTTGCGGGCAGCGGGGATAGAGGGCGATCGGGTGACGGTTATCCGCAGTGCGGTCGATGCGGCCGCATTTGCCCACACAGCCGATAGTTCGGAGTTTCGGCGGGAGTTCGACATTCCGGAAGGTGTGCCCGCCCTGGCGGCGGCCGGGCAGTTGATCCCGCGCAAAGGCCACCGCTTTCTGCTCGATGCCGCGGCACAGTTAAAAAGTGAGGGCAAGTCATTCAGGCTGATGATTTTTGGCGAAGGCGAACTCGACAAAGCGCTGCGTGAGCAGGCAGCGTCGCTTGGGCTTGATGACCTTGTGCAGTTTCCGGGTTATCGCGACGACCTCGACCGTTGGATCGGTTGTTTTGACTTGTTCGTGCACCCGGCCCTGGCCGAGGGGCTCGGCGTCGCCACGTTGAAAGCGCAGGCAGCGGGAGTGCCGGTGGTTGCGTTTGCAGCCGGTGGCCTGCGCGAAGCCGTTGCCGATGGAGAGACGGGGCTGCTGGTACCGGCCGAAGACAGTGATGCGCTCGCTGGTGCGATGCAGCGCTTGCTCGATGATGATGCATTGCGCGCGCGCTTTGCCGCAGCGGGCCGCGCACGCATGGCCAGCGAGTTTTCCATCGATACGATGGCTGACAAACACGTCGCGTTGTACGAGTCGATCTTGCATGATTGATGACAGGGATCTCGCTGCGCTTGCCGCCGAACTGGTGCAGAAACTCGCGGCAACGCACAAGACTGTAACGACTGCCGAGTCCTGTACAGGCGGCTGGATCGCCAAGGCGATCACCGATATTGCCGGCAGTTCGGCGGTGTTCGAATACGGTGTTGTGAGCTACTCGAATGCTGCCAAGCAGTCGCTGCTGGGCGTCACTGCCAATACGTTGCAGGCGGCTGGCGCGGTCAGCGAAGCCACAGTCATCGAAATGGTCGAGGGTGCCATGCGCCTGAGCAACGCTGACCACGGTGTGGCCGTCAGCGGGATTGCGGGTCCGGACGGCGGCACGGATACCAAGCCGGTTGGAACCGTGTGCTTCGCATGGTCCGAGAAGGGTAGCAATGGGCTGGTTACTTCGGCGGGTCGCAAGCGTTTCAAAGGCAGTCGAGATGCGGTGCGTCGACAGACCGTCGAGCATGCCCTGCGAACAATTCACGACAAGTTCAGGGCGTGACTGACAAGCGGCTCTTCTTCGCGCTCTGGCCGGACGACCGGCAACGCGACCAGCTGCGTAATGTCATTAGCCCGGTCGCGCGCCAGGTCGAGGGAGACGCGGTCTATCGCGGTAACTGGCATGTCACGCTGGCATTTATCGGCGCTTTCCCCACGGCCTCCATCCCGACCCTGCAGGCAGCCGCTCGTGCGATTCGGGTGGAACCCTTTCGCCTGCGTTTTGACAAGGCTGAATTTTGGCCGCGACCGAAAGTCGCAGTACTTTGTGCGCAAACGGTGCCGGCAGAGCTGACACGGCTGGTCGATTCGCTGAATGCTGTTCTTATAGAGGCGGGCTGTTTGCCGGAAGAGCGCCGGTTTCGGCCGCATATTACGATCGTCAAACGCGCGCGCAGTTTTGAAGCACAGCGTTTAGCGCAGCCGGCGATGCTTGAATGGAACAGTTTTGAACTTGTCGAGTCGATTGGCGGCGCCGGTGGCCCG
>JAUHZT010000229.1 GCA_030425905.1 Gammaproteobacteria bacterium | reverse complement strand
GCATTGAAAGTGACTGATTTCGTGCCATATCGACAATTAAGTTTTCAACCTAAAGAAATAGCACTGGTACCGAACCACCCCGTCGTTGGCCTGTCTTAGACGATACGTCCACTGGTAGGCACTTCACGGGGATTTTAATAATGGCAAATAAACTACTGATAATTATAGTGTTCTTTGTTTTTTCCGTGGTCAGTGCGCAAGAGCTACCCGAGACGCCGAGCGTGTCACCGGCCCGCGCGGCCCTGAATTCAGCTCGCGACCTGGTGGTCGCCGGCAAGCCCGATGAGGCGGTTGCAGTCTTGCAGCAACTGGCTGACAGCGGTTTCACTGCGGTCAATGCGATTACGGGCGATGCAGCCCTGTCGGCGCTGGCCGGGCGACCGGATTTCGATGCGCTCGTGGATGAGATGTCAGCACTGGCCTATCCCTGCGAGCATGACCCTCGGTTTTCCGAATTTGACTTCTGGGTAGGCACATGGGACGTGCACGTGGCTGATGGTACGCTTGCCGGGAGCAATCGGATAGTGCGTGAGGAGCGCGGTTGTTTGCTCAGCGAATACTGGACCAGTGCCCGCGGCGGCACGGGCCGGAGTATCAATTATCACGACGATGCCCGCGACGAATGGGTACAAATCTGGAATGATGCGAGTGGCAGCCAGATCAATATTCGTGGCGGACTGACGGACGACGGCATGTTGCTGGTCGGCACGATACACTACGTCGCCAGTGACACCACGTTCCCGTTTCGGGGCTTGTGGACACCGCTGGAGGACGGGCGTGTACGGCAGTTTTTTGAGCAGTCTAACGACAATGGCGTGTCCTGGAGCCCCTGGTTCGAGGGCTTTTACACACGGCAATCGACCGCCGGCAAGGAGCAACAAGTACATTGAATTACTCATCTTCAAATCGCGGCTTTCCCGCGGGTAACCCGATCGCCAATGCGCTGGTGGTGCTGGTAGGCGCGCTGGCCGTAGGCGCGAGTATCGTGCTCGGCTTTTTTGCGTTCCTGGCCTTATCGGCCCTGATTCTCGTGTTTGCAGCGATCATCGGCATCCGGGTCTGGTGGTTCAAGCGCAAGTTAAGGAAGGCAGCGCGTGAGGGCGAGGCGACGGGCACTGAGCGGGCATCGGCCCCCGACGTAATCGAAGGTGAGTTTCGCGTAGTGCACCGACGCACAGACTCAAGGCGCCCTGGCGGCGAGTAAGGCTTTTAGGCGGGCCTGATTTGCGGGGCGCACCGTGGTGGATTTTGATCTGGCCATTATCCGCAAAAATCCGTAAAGTCGCGTCTCATGCAAAACGACCCGGAAAAGCTCAACAAGCGCCGCAAGCGTCGCCGGCGCCGTATCCAGGTCGTTATTCTCTACACGGCAATCGCCGTAGGGCTGGCCTGGTTCTTCGAATTGCAAGCGACCACCACGATCATTTTTGTACGCCACGCTGAAAAGGAAGTGCCCGGCGACATGACGGGGGCGGATGATCCGGCGCTAAGTGCGGCTGGGCGCGCCAGAGCGGCTGAGCTGGCACGGCAACTGGTCGACGCCGATGTGGTTGCGGGTGTCGATGCCATCTATTCGACGCCGTACAAGCGTACCCAGGAGACCGTCGCGCCATTGGCTGATGCCTTGCAGCTACCCATTAATATCTACGATGCCAATGACCGGCAGACCGTGCTCGACGATATTCTCAAGGAGCACAAAGGCAAGATCATCGTGATTGTGGGCCACAGCAATACGTTGCCGGAGCTGATTGCGAATTTGGGAGCCAGTAAGAAAGTCCCCGAGATTGACGAGGATGAATACGACAACATCTACGTTGTATCAATTCCGTGGTTTGGCAAGACCAAGACGATTCGCCTGCGCTACGGCAAACCCTACCTGCCAGCCAGTTAGTCGACAGGCTGTAGCTTCATCCCGGCGGCTTCGCGAAGCGCGATAGCCTCGCGAATGAAATCGGCATGCTTGCCGATGCGCAGGTCGGCGAGGACCGATGCCCGTATCGTCCGGTCCTGATCAATAAGAAATGTTGCCCGGCGCACGCCGAAGCCCAGTGGGCCGTCGACTCCATACATGCGTATGACCGTCTTCTCAGTATCACTGAGCAAGGAAAAGGGCAGGCCGTATTTCTGGCGAAAACGTGAGTGGCTCTCTGTATCCTGCGGACTGATGCCGACGATCGTCAGCCCAACGGAGAGCAGTTCGTCGCTCAGATCGCGAATGGTGCACGCTTCGCGCGTACAGCCGGGGGTGAAGTCGGCGGGGTAGAAATACAAAATGACCGGGCCGTCTGCCAGCAGATCGGACAGCGACACATCGCGCCCGGTGTGGTCGCGCAGCTCAAACTCCGGCGCCCGTTCTCCGCTTTTCAGCATTCGCCCTTATCCTTGTCGTTCAAACTCAACCTGCATGATCCGGTAGTCGGTCATGGACATGCCCAGCTTGTCATAGGTGCGTTGTGCGCGCTGGTTGTTTTTCTCGACGTAGAGTCGAATTCCAGCGACGTCAGGTTCCTTGCGGGCCAGCGCCTCGACGTGGCGATAGAGCGCCGAGAAAACCCCTGTGCGTCGGTGGCTGGCAGCGACGTAAACGCTTTGAATCCACCACATCATGCCGTCGCGCCAGTCACTCCATTCGAAGGTCACCATTATCTGGCCGATAACCTGTCCATCGGCCT
>JAUHZT010000093.1 GCA_030425905.1 Gammaproteobacteria bacterium | reverse complement strand
GGCAGCGTACACCGGCTCCCGGCAAATGATGACGTTATAGCTCAGCCAAGGCGCGCATGTGTCATTTTGCAGTGTCAGGACAAGGCCAGTAACTGTCGCGATTTAGCGACTTTTATCACCGCACTGCGGCTGGCCTGCCGTAAAAACTTCCCTTATAGTTGTGCGGTCTTCGCCAAGGTCCGTCCTGTCCATGATTCCTCAAAGATTGCCTGTCTGGCTCGTTGTTCCCTTACTGTTGCTGCCCCTGGGTGCGCTGGCTGCTTCAGCGTGGGTGACAGACGAATTTGAAATCACGTTGCGGACCGGGCCAAGCACCACCAACGCCATACAGATGATGGTAAAAAGTGGCGCTGAACTGGAGGTGATCGAGCGCGATGCCGATACCGGTTATTCGCGCGTCCGCACGACAGGCGGAACGGAAGGCTGGGTGTTGACGCGTTACCTGATGCCGGAGCCGAGTGCACGCGAACAGTTGCGTCGACTGACGCAGCAGCTCACCAGTGCAACGTCGCAAGGCAGTTCGCTCAACGCTCAGCTCGGCGCCGTGCGCAGCGAGTATGACGCGGCACAGAAAAAAATCTCGACGCTGGAGTCCGAGAAGGCGTCAATTGAAAAAGAACTGGCCGAAATAAAACGAACAGCAGCAAATGTTCTGACGATTAACGAGCAGAACAAAGACTTGCGCGAGCAGGTCGCCGATGCGGATGTCCGCATCGCGACGCTCGAGCAGCAAAACCGTGAGTTGTCAGGCCAGACAAAACGCTACTGGTTCATGTCCGGCGCGCTGGTACTCGTTGTCGGCATCATTCTCGGCCTTTGGTTGCCGCGAATTCGCTGGCAGCGCCGCTCGCGCTACGATCGCTTTTAACCGCAGGCAACTATGCCGCCTAGACGGTCTCACCGGCCAGGAATAACCAGGTTTCTATAACGCTGTCGGGGTTGAGGGACATGCTCTCAATGCCCTGGTCGAGTAGCCAGCGTGCGAGATCCGGATGGTCCGACGGACCCTGGCCACATATGCCCACGTACTTGCCCTGTTTCTTGCAGGCTTTAATCGACATCTCCAGCATTGCCTTAACGGCATCGTCGCGTTCGTCAAACAGGTCGGCGATCAGTGCCGAGTCGCGGTCGAGCCCTAACGTCAACTGCGTCATGTCATTGGAGCCGATGGACATGCCGTCGAAGTGTTCCAGGTACTGGTCAGCCAGCAGTGCGTTACTTGGCAGCTCTGACATCATTACAATGCGCAAGCCGTCCTTGCCGCGTTCGAGTCCATTATCGGCAAGCAGGTCGATGACCTGCTTGCCCTGGGCCACGGTGCGCACGAACGGGATCATCAGCTGCACGTTTGTCAGGCCCATTTCATTTCGAACCTTGCGTATCGCTGCGCATTCCAGTTCGAAACAGGGTTTGAAGCTCTCAGATACATAGCGCGCCGCACCGCGGAAGCCGAGCATCGGGTTTTCTTCTTCGGGCTCGTAGCGATCGCCCCCGATCAGGTTCGCATACTCGTTTGACTTGAAGTCGGACAGCCGCACGATAACCGGCTCGGGCGCAAAAGCCGCGGCGATGGTAGACACGCCTTCAGCGAGCTTGTCGATGTAGAACTGCACGGGTTCCGGGTAGCCCGCCATCTGCTCATCGACGGCTTCCCGTGTTGCAGAGTCGAGCTGGTCGTATTCAAGCAATGCCTGCGGGTGCACGCCGATCATGCGGTTGATGATGAACTCGAGGCGTGCAAGTCCGACGCCGTGGTTCGGCATGTTGGAGAAATCGAACGCGCGGTCCGGATTACCAACGTTCAGCATAATCTTGACGGGGATATCGGGTAACGAGTCGAGTTCTATCTTGGTCTCCTGGAACTCCAGCGCACCTTCATAAACATAGCCTTCGTCACCTTCGGCGCAACTGACCGTAACGTCGACGCCGTCCTTAATACTTTCCGTTGCATCACCGCAACCTACGACTGCCGGAATACCGAGCTCGCGCGCAATGATTGCCGCGTGACAAGTGCGGCCACCGCGATTCGTCACGATGGCTGAAGCACGCTTCATCACTGGTTCCCAGTCCGGATCTGTCATATCGGAGACGAGTACGTCGCCAGCCTGTACGCGATCCATTTCGCTGACATCGCGGATTACCTTGGCCGTGCCGACACCAATCTTCTGGCCAATACTGCGGCCCGTGCTGATAATCGCCGAACGGTCCTTTAGCGTGTAGCGGTGTATGGTTCGTCCGCTACGGCTCTGCACTGTTTCGGGGCGTGCCTGCAGGATATACAGCTTGCCGTCAGTGCCGTCTTTGCCCCACTCGATGTCCATCGGCCGGTCGTAGTGTTTCTCGATCGTCACGGCCATTCTGGCCAGCGCAATTACATCGTCGTCGGTCAGTGAAAATTTTTGCGAATCGCTCTCATCGACATCAACGGTAGCGACGGTTTTGCCCGGTTGTGGGTCATCGCTGTAAATCATTTTGAGGGCTTTCGCGCCAAGGTTCTTGCGCAAAATCGGAAACTTGTCAGCCGCCAGTGCCGGTTTGTAAACGTAGAATTCGTCGGGGTTAACGGCGCCTTGCACGACAGTTTCGCCGAGACCATAAGACGAGGTGATAAAGACGGCATCCCGGAAACCGGATTCCGTGTCGAGTGTAAACATCACACCGGCAGATCCAACGTCACTGCGCACCATCATCTGCACGCCAACGGAAAGTGCTACCAGGCTATGGTCATAACCCTGGTGTACGCGGTAGGCAATCGCGCGATCGGTAAACAGCGATGCGTAAACCTGGTGCAGCGCCTCAACAACCTTATCCAGCCCGCGCACATTGAGAAATGTTTCCTGCTGACCCGCGAAGGAAGCGTCAGGCAAGTCTTCGGCGGTGGCGGAGGAGCGAACGGCAACGGCGATATCGCGTCCGCCGGACATCTCGTCCCATGCGGCACCAATCGCGTCCATGAGCTGGCCCGGCAGCGGTGCCGCCATAATCCAGCCGCGGATTTTCGCGCCAGCCTCGGCCAATGCACCAATGTTGTCTACGTCCAGCTCGTCGAGAGTGGCGTTGATCCGCTCACCCAGGCCATCCGTAGCGATGAAGTCGCGGTATGCGGCCGATGTAGTGGCAAAACCACCTGGAACCGTGACACCCAGGCCACTCAGATTGCTGATCATCTCGCCGAGTGAGGCGTTCTTGCCGCCCACGATTTCGACGTCATGCATGCCAAGCTCATCGAGCTTGATGACGTATGGTTCCAAAACTAACTCCCTTGAGGTTCCGAGGCTGGAAGTGGACAATCGACCACATGGACGAACGTACCGCATATTTTCTTTCCGACCAGACTGGCGTTACTGCGGAAACGCTTGGTCACAGTCTCCTGACGCAGTTTAACAGCCGGAATTTTCGGCAGGTGACTTTGCCATTTATAGATTCCGAAGACAAGGCGCGAGAGGCGGTCCGCAAGATCAATGAGACGGCCCGCACATCACCGCAGCGCCCCATCATTTTCTCGACGCTTGTGCAGGACGAATTTCGCGCAATTGTACGTGAGGCCGACGGGCTGCATCTGGATATCTTCGACGTTTTTCTCGAACCACTCGGTGCGGAACTCGGAGAGCAACCCACGCATGAGCCGGGCAGGGCGCATGGAATGAGCGATATCGATGCGTACATGAAGCGTATCGAGGCAACGAATTTTGCGCTCGCGAACGATGACGGTGGTATCAGCCGTAACTATGAGGTTGCGGACGTGATACTCGTTGGAGTTTCACGATCCGGGAAAACACCGACCTGTCTTTACCTGGCTTTGCAGTACGGTGTTTATGCCGCGAACTATCCACTGACGGACGAGGAGTTCGAAAGTGGACGCCTACCCGAAATACTGATCAAGCAGCACAAGAAACTTTTTGGATTGACGATCACGCCCGAACGACTGCGGCAGATACGCAAAGAACGACGCGCGCTGGGTAAATATTCGACGGCACAGCAGGTCCGGTTTGAGATTCGGGAAGCTGAGAAGCTATTCCGGCGTTACAGCATTCCGTATGTCGATACAACGGAGTTTTCGATCGAGGAAATTGCCAGTCGAATTCTTGATAGTACCGGCGTAGAACGTCGAGTGCGACCCTGATTTTAGCGGGCAGATACTGCTATATTGGCAGCATGTTGCTCGACTCCCGACTCGTACCGCAAACCATAATCAGCCCGCGAAGTTTCGTGGGCCTGATGTCTGTCTATGAAAGCAACTACCTGCGCCTGCTGCACCTGATCCCGGACCTTGTGCAAATTGATGGCTGCTACCGTTCGCGTGTCGCGGGCGATTGCGACCTGCACGTGGCGATCATGGAGCGTTCGCGCTACACGATCACGCTTACCCTGACGTACTATTTCCAGACTGACGAAGGCCAGGTAGCCGATCCGGACATGCTGGTCCGCGCGTACCTGGACGGTCAGCAGGCCGAGGCAATCAGCCTCGGGCGCAAACATCGCCACATTGAATTCCAGCGGCTGGTGCGCGAGCAGGGACGCGAACTGGGTGCGCGCTGGGACCACAACATGGTGCTGAACAAGTGGCTCGATTACCTCATCGATCAGGGGCATCTGATCCTCGACCGCTAGACGGTTCTCACAGGCCGTATCACGCCTGATCTTTAACTTTACAAAACTGTCGATCACGTCGGAGATACGCCGGCGCCCAGTTGACATTATCTGCCCGGAATATCACGAGTCTGGTGATGTCGAGTTTGAGTTATGTAAAGAGAGCCTGATTTGACAAGTCTCACCGCAATTTTTGGCAACTCGCGTGAAGGCACTGGTGACAGCGAAAAACTGCTGGAACTTTACTGGAATCGCGCAGAGCTAAAAAAGGAATTCGCTAATCTGCGAGACGAATCGTTTCGTCTCAAAGATCAGGTCAAAGAGCAAAAGGGTTATACGGCGCGCGCCGAGCAAAAGCTCGAGCAGCTCGAAAACCTGTTGCTGGATCCCGAGTGGGTTTACACAACTGTCACGTTCTATCAATTCAAGGCACTGAATGCGCACCTCACAAACAAAGTGGCGCGCTTTGCCGAACAATTGAAACAGCAGCGCGAGAAACGTCAACACAAGAAGTTGTTGCAGACCTGGCAGGGCAAGCAACAACTGGAAGCACGGCGCATCAAAACAGAGCTCCAGCAGCTTCGTGCAAAAGGCGAAGAACTGAACCGGCAGCTTGACGACGAGCGCGAACGATTTTCAGCGATGGGCCGGCTACGGCGCTTTTTTCTGCGCAGGTCGTCCACCCGGCGGCTTGACGAAATCGCAGACGAGCTTGAGAGCCTGCGAGTCCGCGAGGCCCTGTTAAGAGAATCTCTTGCACAGATTGCACAAGGCGATGCACCGGATGCACAAGGCCTGGATATCCAGAGCAAACGTTCAATCAACCTGATGATCCTGTCATTCGCGCAGCAGGTGTATCAGCACTTCAGCGTCAATAATGTTGCTGCACTGGCGAAAGAGGCTGGCGGCCGGAGTATCGGTTCGATCAAATACGGCGGCAAGCGTGACTGCGACCAGTTGCTGATGAGCGTTACCCAGCTGCACAAGTCCATGCCCAAGGCCAGTGAGCTGGCAGGCGTCCTGCAGACGCGAGCGCGGCTGCTTGCAGCCAAAGCGCGTTTTCAAAGCGAGGATGATGCGGTGCCAACCGCAGAATCACTGACGACATTATTCGAGATTGACGAGGACGGGAAGGTGACTGAGTCGACCGCGAACTTGCTCGGCGAGAACTATTGGGGTTTGTCGATGACACTCAGCCGCTGAGGCAGTGTTTCAGTCGCCGAGTTTCAGATGTCGGTACGGTACATCTCGCGGCGGTATCGAATAGATTGCTCGTCCTCGACGCCGGGCAAGCGAGCATTGACATCGGGCGCTGAAGAGTCTGCTTCAGCCATATCGCCGGCAGCCGGCGCTGCCGTCTCTGGCTCGTCCCGCACGGGCAGGGACTCGACAAGGTCCTGCAGGCTTTCGATGGCAGGCGAATTCAATCTGTTTTTTAGCGGCCGCTGGGCAAGTGATTCATCGAAAATCTGGCGCAGCACAGCGGCAACACGCGGAGTAACTGACGGGTCGATCTGATCACGGCTGTCCAGCAGGCTTTCGTCCGTGGAAATGGTATTGGCCGCGCCATGATCTACGGTATTGACCGTTAACTCATTGACCGGGATGTCGAGTGAAACAGAGTGTCGGGAAGTCTGGTCGCAAATGATGTCGGTACTGGAAGCCGCTGCCTGCGCGCACCAGCCGCTTGCGAGCAGCGCGGCTGCCAGCAAGCTGTACCTGAACTTTGTCGTCGTATTTGCGCGTCTCAAGGCACCACCTGAATGGGGGATCGGCCAAGTGTTATAGGCGAGTATAACACTTGGTCGAGTCTCCGCAAGCCGCTACGCCCGCCGCTTAATCCACACTCGCCGTCTGCGCCGGGACGCGCTTCACGGAGCGCATTTCAGCCATGTCGCTGACAATATCCGCCGCCTGGCGCAACAGTACGTCGGGCAGTTCATCGTCGTCCATGTCTTCGAGGCTTTCGAGCGGCTCGAGATTAAGCGCCTTGCGACGCTCATTTTCGCGTTGCAGGCGGCGCTCCAGTTCCTGGGTGCGCTCTTCGCGGCGCACGTCAATGTTTAGCGAGACGGTGTCGCGGGCGCGAACTTCTTCGAATTCCTGAATGCCGCCTACCAGCCACTGGTAGTTGGGATCGTTCTTGGCACGTTCACCCTGTTTGACGATCAGTGTCTGGATTGTGTCATCGAGTGGTTCGCCCCTGGCGAAGCGTGCCGTATCAATGGTGTCCCATGGCAGCGCGCTGTCGCGCACGGATTCGCCAACCTGCTCAGCATCGATAGCCGAGGGCAATGCGATATCGGGATTGACGCCACGATGCTGCGTGCTTTCGCCGGTCACGCGGTAGTATTTTCCTATCGTCAGTGTTAGCTGGCCGAATCCGTCTTCGCTCTCCTTGTCGGGCTTCATGTACTGGTCGAGCGAATACAGGTTTTGCACAGTGCCTTTGCCAAACGTTTGCTGACCGATAATCACACCGCGAGCATAGTCCTGAATAGCGGCGGCGAAAATCTCGGAGGCCGATGCGCTGAAGCGGTCGACAAGCACGGCGAGCGGCCCATCGTAGGCAACCTGTGCAATCGGATTGGGGTCATCGAGCCGATTGATGCGACCGCTTGCGTTGCGCAACTGCACAACCGGGCCATTGTCTATAAACAGTCCCGAAAGGGCCGTGGCTTCGGTAAGGTGGCCGCCGCCATTGCCGCGCAGGTCCATCACGAGACCGTCGATGCCCTGTTCTTCAAGCTCCCCGATGAGACGCTTCACATCCCGTGTGGTGCTCGTAAAGTCCTTGTCGCCATTGGACAGTGCGCGGTAGTCACGATAGAACGACGGCACGTCGATAACGCCGATACGCCATTCACGTCCGTCCTGCGGGACCGTGACAATCTCGCTCTTGGCTGCCTGCTCCTCGAGTTTGACCTGGCCGCGAGTGAGCGGAATGATCTTCTCGCTGCTGCCTGGCAACGCGTCGGCCGGCAGTACCTGCAGCCGCACCACGGTATCGCCGGGGCCGCGAATCAGGTCGACGACATCCTCAAGGCGCCAGCCAACCACATCGACAATTTCACCGTCCATGCCTTCCGCAACGCCCGTGATCAGGTCGTTGGGGCTCAGCTTGCCGTCGATAGCGGCGGGGCCGCCCGGGATGATGCCGATAACCTTGACGTAGTCTTCATCAGGCTGCAGCGATGCGCCGATGCCGAAATACGACAGGCTCATCTGGATCCGGTATTCCTCGGAATTGCGCGGCGACAGGTAGCTGGAATGCGGATCGAGCGTATGCGCGAAGGCATTCATGAATCCTTCGAAAACGTCGTCCGAATTGAACTGCGACATCCGCCGGATGAACCGGTTGTAGCGCTTATCGAGCAGTTCCTTGGTTTCTTCCCAGGTGTCGTCATTGAGGATATGCCGCAATGCGTCGTTCTTGACGCGCTTGCGCCAGATTTCGTCGAGCTCGGCTGTCGTGGTAGCCCACGGCGCTTCACTGCGATCGAACTGGAATTCTTCTTCAACCTGGAAGTCTGGTTCCTGCTCAAGCGTTGTCAGTGCGTACTCGTAGCGTTCGCGAACCCGGGTGCGGTAAATCTCGAACATTTCGTAGACTGCATCGAGTGGTTCGGACTTGACCATGTCGTCGAGCTTGTAGCGGTACTTCTCGAAGAATTCGACGTCACTGGCGAGCAGGTACATCCGGTTGCCATCGAGTGATTCAATGTAGCGGTCCAGAACGTCCGAAGACAACTTGTCGTCCACTGCCGTGTGGTTGTAGTGCGAGCGTTGCACGAAATGGGTAATGGTCTCGCCGATATTCTCGTGCCGTGGCAGGGGCGCCAGTGGCTGATCGGAAATCGCATCCTGGGTTGCAGCCAGTGCGGGAACAACGAGAAGGAGGCCGAATGTGAGCGCCCAGGCTTTGTTGCGATATCGGTCAATCTTTCTCAATGCATTAGCTCCGTTCATAGTCGATACTACAGGTGTCAAAATCGTCCCAGCTAGGCTAGATGGCCGAGGCGTTCCGATCAAGGGCATATTTGGCATAAAATCCCACTCATTGGTTCAATTTTAATCCGTTCGGAAAGTACTCAATGCGACCATTAATGGTAATAAACGGGGTCCTGCTGGGCTCCAGCCTGTCCATAGCACTCTCTCTGGGGATGGTTCTCGCCGTTTTCCTGATCATCGGTACTGATGCGCCCCGGATCGCGTCGGAGATGCGGCCGTTGACGCTAAGTATGCTGATCTTCCTGGGTATGACCATCATTTCGGCCGGGAGTTTCTATACGCTGGCAGTAGCCCACCGCTGGCGCAGGCTTGCTCAAGCCCTGCTATGGCTCGGTTTTGCCGGCACGGTCTGGTATTACTGGCCCTGACAAAGGGGCGGTCCCTAGCGAAACAGGCCGGGATCGCCGTCAGTTGAGCCACCACCGCTTTTTTTCCGCCGACGGTGCATACGCGACTGCAGCTCTTCGCGTCGGCTGGCAAGCCACTTGTCCCGATTTTGCCGCTGGCCACGGGGCAACGCCTTATCTTCGCGGGCGCGGAAGTCGCGGAAATCCTGATAGGCCTCTATTTCGTGCCGCAGCTCTCGTACCACGAGTTCGATCATGATCGCATCGTCAAGAAAGCCGAGTCCGGGCACATGGTCCGGGATAAGGTCATTGGGCTCGGTGAAGTAGGCCAGCGCCTGTAATACGCGCTTGGCGTCGGCGTGTGGCAGACGCCAGTCGATATCCGACAGCATCTGGATCAAAAGGCGCAGCTTTTGCAGGCGTTCGAGAACAAATTCAGGTGCGTCGGCGGTGCCGATGTTGCCGAGCAGTTGCTCCGCGCCGGCGACAATCTCCTCAGGGGCACGGCTTGAAGCAAGCTTGCGTGCCGCGCGCATGATCAGGCGAAAATGTCTTAGGTCAGACTCGTTGAGTTCGAATGAAACACGCAGGCTCATTAGTTACGGAATCGCTTGTCCCAGTTCTTTGAACGGTCAAAGCTACCCGTATTGTAGGGGTCGATGCCAGTTTCTTCTCCGGTATCAACGATCGAGTCGTCCAGAATGGTCAACGTCTCGTGCGTGCCCGTGTCGGCGCGCCGGTACTTATTGCGTATCAGCACGTTCTTGCCGGGGCCGCGTTCTTCGATACGGCCTTCGAATGGGGTGCTATCCGGAACCGGAGCTGGCACTTCGTCGGTTTTGCGCCGGCCAGCGGCCGGCTTCGCGGCCTTGGGGGACACAATAGCGCCCGTTTTGCGTAACACCGATGCGGGCGGTTGTTGCGTATTCTTGCGTTTGCGTTTAAGCCATATCCTGAGTGTGTCAAACATGTTCGTGTTGCGTAATGCCTGTCCCGACGCGGGAGTGTTGGTGGATGCTATCGCTCAATACTAGGGCCAGATTTTTTCTGCGGAGCCCGAGATGACATAATCGTAAACCCATGTGCATTAGTTAGTGCAAGCTAATGCTTCAGGGTGTGACGTGAGTCACATTTTGCAGTTTGCAGTGACTTCTCGGCGGACGCTTAATTGCTGGTGCGCGCAACCCGGCGCCAACCCGAGAACATCAGTCGCAGAATTGATATGCCGAGGTATGGGCTGACCGCGAGAAACCAGGTTGCCGGGTCGCCGTGTGCAAGACGCTGGATGTGCTCGTCAAAGAAGCCCGCCATGCCGTTTCCTTCGTAGCTGCCAAACACGGCCTGGCCGACCACGTAGATCAGGACCGGCAAGCCGGCGACGCCGAACAGGAGCAGGGCGACAAACAGGATGGTTTCACGGGTAATTATCTTGCGAGGTGTGCGCTTGCCGCGAGTCATTGGCAATTTTCCGAATAGCGTTGCGCGCAATCCTTGCGCAGCCGTTCGGTCAGGTCAAGTTTAGCGGCGTACGCTCAGCCGTTTTCCTGATCGTCGGGAGCGGAACGCCTTGTTCGACGGTAGAAGACGAGTAGCCCGAGGTGTATGCAGGCGGCCGAAAAGAGCAGGTAATGGGGCAATACCCAGAACCACTCGCTGATATACAGCGTGGCCAGAAAAGCGAGAATTCCGGAGATCAGGTAAAAATAGGGCAACGCGTTGTACACGGCCCTTGGCAACCAGATTTTTCGGGTAATGGTTTTGCCTGTCGTTCTTGAAACGGCCTGCGTTTCCGTTAGCGCGACCGGCTTCCTTGCGGCACTGCCAAGCATTGCTTCTGCTTCCTGCGTCCTGCGTATCAGGAATGGAGCCTAACGCTCGCAGACAGCCGCTGTCCGTGATTGTGCTCACATTAATCGGAACACGTTGCGCGAGACTAACTGTTTTCGCGTTTGGGAAGCTCTTCGTAGCGAAATTCGACGGTACCGATGAGCACGCGGTCGCCGCTCTTCAGGAAATGCTCTGTCACTCGTTTGGAGTTGACATAGATACCGTTCTTGCTGCCCCAGTCGATAATCCGTGTGGTCTCGCCTTCGGTGACGATGACGGCATGCCGACGGCTGATGTACTGGGCTTTCAGGTAGATATCGTTCTGTTGTGTACGTCCGATCGTGAGGCGGTTTTTGAACAGCGGGAAACGCAGTTCCTGCTTGTCGATGCGGCCGATAAGCAAGCGCGTTACGCGATCCGCCGTGGTGCCTCGATCAATGGCCGGCGTTGCGGAGGGCATTTCCTCGTACAAAATCTCATCGGGATACTCGCTGTCGTCGTCAACCGCGTGACCTTTCTTGGCCAGCTCATTGAGCAGGGCATTGATCGCCGTGTTTTTGGTATCGAGCTTGGTGTCATAGTCGCGAATGGCTTTCTCAAGTCGCTCTACCTGCTTCTCAAGAGCCTCAATCTTGTCTCTGCTCGCGCTCTCTGTGTCGGTCAGCATGCGCTCGAGCTCAACCTTGTAGCTGCGATTCTCCAGGAGATCAGACGCCAGTTGCTCGCTCATGTGACTGTTCTCGGCGAGGGTTTCCTGCGCCTCCGACAATTCGTAGCGCAGCAACTTCATTTCCTGCTCGTGCACGTCGCGAACGGCGTTGAGCGCGCTTTCCGCGTTTTCTGCCGCACGCGTTGCATTTGCCAGTTTCGCTTCGAGGGCCGCAATGGTTGATTCGGCGTTGCTTAACTCCACCTTGAGGGCGGCGTGCTCGCTGACTGCCGAGTGCGAGTCGGTGCGCAGGTCGGCGAGCTGGCGTCGCAAGGCATCTGCGTAGGCCTCTGTTTGCTGCTGCTGATTCTGCAAGCCGCTGAGCGCTGCCTTCATGCCCGCGACCGCACCTTCATACTCGATCAGCTTCTGGCGCGCGCGGTTAATTTCATCGCCAGACTCGAGTTTGGCCTTCGCCGCTTTGAATTCTTCCACCAGGTTCTGCAGATTCTGCGATTCGAGGTCCCGGTCACGTAATTGTGCACGCAGCTTCTCAATCGTTTCGTCACGTTGTTCCAGCAGCTGCTGATGGTGCGCCAGATTGCTCTGTGCCGCGCGCAGATCCTTGTCGAGCTTGTCGTTTACTTCGCTACGCGAAGCGACTTCGACCTTGAGGCCAAGCCAGCGGGAATGGAGCTGCTCAAAATCGTACTGCAGCCGCTCGATGGTTGCGGCACGGTTCTTGAGTTCCGCCTGCTGGTCAACGCTGCCGGCGCTGTCCTTGTCGGCCGCATTGAGATCGGAAAAGTCGTACGTGTTTTCTTCAGACTCGAGCACGCCCGATTTACGGACGCCGCGCTGGCCCTGCCTGAGGTTCAGCGTCTCAAGTTCGGAGGTCGGATCGTCGTCATCCGAGACTAATTCATTGGTCTTTTTGTTCTCATTAGCCATGCGCGGATAGTAGCACGAGAGCCCGTCGTGGCAGCAAGCAAATGGGCTGCAGCGTATTTTGTAAAATCAAGGGGATACGGGGCTAATCGCAGGAAACGGTTCGTTCCTGGGCCCAGTTTCTGAGCGCACTGAGCTTTTCGCCCATGACCACCGATAAAGGGCGGGTTTGTTGCAATTCGTTGAGCAGGTGCTGCGTGTTCAGTGTCTGCTTCTTGGCATGCGCCGCGTACAGGGCGGACACGATCGCCTGCTCAATTTCGGCGCCCGAGAAGCCGTCAGACGCCGCCGCGAGTTGCGGTAGCTGGAACTGGGCAGGGTCCAGATCGCGATTCTTCAGGTGGATCTCGAATATCGACTCGCGGATATGACTGTGCGGCAAGTCCACGAAAAAGATTTCATCGAAGCGGCCTTTGCGCACCAGCTCGGGTGGCAGCGCACTGATATCGTTCGCAGTGGCAACAACAAAGACGTGCGATTGCTTCTCAGCCATCCAGGTCAGGAACGTACCGAGTACGCGTTGGGTCGTGCCGGTCTCACCGCCACGTCCGGCCAGGCCTTTCTCAATCTCGTCTATCCAGAGGACGCAAGGCGACATGACGTCGGCGGTTTTTAGCGAGTCGCGCAACTTGCGCTCTGTTTCGCCATGGTACTTGTCGTACAGCGAAGCCATGTCCAGGCGCAGTAGCGGCACACCGAACACGCCGGCCGTAGCCTTCGCCGCCAGGCTCTTGCCACAACCTTGAATGCCTATCAGGAGTATCCCTTTGGGCGCGTCGAGATGAGCGGCGCCAGCGTCGCGCCGAAACGCGGCTTTGCGTTGCGCCAGCCAGCCTTTCAGGCGGCTCAGGCCGCCAACATCGTTAAAGCGGGTAGTGTCATAT
>JAUHZT010000092.1 GCA_030425905.1 Gammaproteobacteria bacterium | reverse complement strand
TGTTGCATCGTGTGTGATCGGCCGTTGTCTGGTCAACAAACGAAATAGGGGCCCAACGAAAAGTGCCGGGCAGGGCCCGGCACTTTTCGTTGGTCACACTTGCGGTAATTAATCTTCCAGCAAGAAGCTCCGCAATTGATCCGAGCGCGTCGGGTGCCGCAACTTGCGCAGCGCCTTGGCTTCGATCTGGCGAATTCGTTCACGGGTAACATCGAACTGTTTGCCAACCTCTTCGAGCGTGTGGTCGGTATTCATGTCGATGCCAAAACGCATCCGCAACACTTTCGCTTCGCGCGGCGTAAGGCCAGCGAGTACCGAGTGCGTGGTTTCCTTGAGGCCCTGCGACGTTGCTGAATCAACCGGGGAATGCACCGTCGTGTCTTCGATGAAGTCACCGAGATGTGAGTCTTCATCGTCGCCAATCGGCGTTTCCATCGAAATCGGTTCCTTGGCAATCTTGAGTACCTTGCGAACCTTGTCCTCGGGCATTTCCATGCGCTCGGCAAGTTCATCGGGCAAGGGCTCACGACCCATTTCCTGCAGCATCTGGCGGGAGATGCGGTTCAGCTTGTTGATTGTCTCAATCATGTGCACAGGGATACGAATCGTCCGCGCCTGATCGGCAATCGAACGTGTAATCGCCTGGCGAATCCACCAGGTGGCGTAGGTTGAGAATTTGTAACCACGCCGATACTCGAACTTGTCCACGGCCTTCATGAGGCCGATGTTGCCTTCCTGAATAAGGTCGAGGAACTGCAGGCCACGGTTCGTGTATTTCTTGGCAATCGAGATAACAAGACGCAGGTTGGCTTCAACCATTTCTTTCTTCGCGCGACGTGCTTTCGCTTCGCCAATCGACATCTGCCGATTAATTTCCTTGATTTCGGCAATGGTCAGGCGCGTGTCGTTTTCAACCGCGACGAGCTTGCGTTGCGCGCGCAGGATGTCGTCTTTCAGTTTCGCGAGTATAGAGGAATGCTTGCGCTTGGCGCGAATGTGCTTGTCGACCCACTTCAGGTCGGTTTCGCTTTTCGGGAAACTTGACAGGAAGTCTTTGCGTGGCATGTGCGCGTCCCGCACACAGATACGCATCACCAGGCGCTCCTGGGTACGGATGATGGCCACGACGCCACGCAGGTTGCGCACGAGCGCATCAAACAGTTTCGGCGCGAGCTTCAGCTCCATGAGCTGGTCGGCAAGCTCAGCCTGGATCTTCTTGGTGCGCTTGTCCTTGTAGCCGTGCTCTTCGATGGATTTCAGCGAGCGGTTGTGCAGACGGCTGATGACCTTGAAGCGTGCCTTTACCTCTTCAGGATCAGGCCCTGTGTCGACAACCTCTTCCTCTTCATCGTCGTCATCGTCGTCCGACTTCTGGTGCGGCGGTTTGATTTCGTCAGGGGCATTCGGGTCAATGAAACCAACCAGCAGGTCCTGCATGCGGGTCTCGCCTGACAGCACCGCATCGGCGACCAGGATCAGTGCATCGATCGTCGGCGGAAAATGCGCCATGTGATACTTGACCTGGTTGAGTCCGTCTTCAATGCGCTTCGCAATTTCAATCTCGCCCTGGCGCGTCAGCAACTCAACCGTGCCCATCTCGCGCATGTACATGCGCACCGGGTCGGTCGTGCGGCCGAATTCGGCATCCACGCTGGCCAGTGCCGCTTCGGCCTCTTCAACGGCTTCGTCGTCGGTAGCGGTGGCATCGGACAGGACCAGTGACTCGGCATCCGGCGCTTTCTCGTGCACGGTAATGCCCATGTCATTAATCATGTTTACGATGTCTTCGATCTGCTCCGGATCGACGATGTCGTTGGGCAGGTGATCATTAACCTCGGTGTAGGTCAGATAGCCTTGCTCTTTGCCGCGCGCAATCAAGTCTTTCAGTTGCTGAACCTGCTTGTTGCCGCCAATTACTGCTCGTTTTTCGCTCAAGACGAAACGACCTCCGATCAAAAAAATGCAAACGACCAATTGTACTAAACGAATTTAGTCCAATCCATGGCTTTTTCAGCGAAAACAAGGCAGTTACAGCGCCACGCGTCGCCTGCTGAAGCAGGGGCGCACGGTCGCGCTTTGCCTTAGCGAAGCTGCCTGAGCTCCGCCTTTTCGTCCTCGCTAAGGGCGCTAACCCTTTGTTTTTCTATCAAAAGACCCACGTGCTCGCGACGTGCTGCCGCCGCCAGTTGGGTCAGGCAATCCTGTAGCTCAGCCGCCGGGTCAAAGTCGTCGTCGCCGGGTATTTCGACGGCGGCGAGCTTGCCCAAATGCAGCCCGGCGGGATCATTTCGCCAGCGCTCCAGCAACCCGGCTGTAGTTATGTTGGGTTGGTTCTGCGTAGTTTCAATAAGCTGCTGCAGCAACTCGATGCCGGGGCGGTTCACGCCTGCGAGCTTTTCCACGTCAAGATCGAGTGCCGCCGCCGGGTGATTCAGCAACAGCGTGATTGCGCGCCGCACGACCGATGGCTTGCCAGAGCCGCTCGCGGCGCGCCTGCGCCGCGACAAGGACACGACCGGGCGGCTGGCGTCTTTCCTGTCGCCGACAGCGCCGGCAATGTTGCGTTCCAGCTTTTCGGTGCTCAGGCCAACCCGATCGGCCAGTGAACCCAGCAGCAGGTCCCGGTAGACACCTGCCGGAATCTTCGCGACAAGCGGCTTGGCCAGTTCGGCGAAGCGCGCCTTGCCATCCACTGATGCAAGGTCCACCTGCGCGGCGAGTTCTTCAATCAGGTAAGCCGACAGCGGCAGTCCTTCGTCAAGAGCACGAATGAAGGCATCGGACCCCAACTCGTTGACGTAGCTGTCCGGGTCGTGGCCGTCCGGCAAAAAGACGAAGCGTATCTGTCGTCCTTCACGTATGTGCGGCAATGCCGTTTCGAGCGCGCGCCAGGCGGCTTTGCGGCCGGCCTTGTCGCCGTCAAAGCAGAACGCAACGTTCTCGCTGAGCCGGAACAGGCGATTAAGGTGTTCGGCCGTGGTGGCAGTGCCGAGCGTCGCAGCGGCGAAATCGATGCCATTGCGCGCCAATGCGACCACGTCCATGTAGCCTTCCACGACAACCAGGCGTTCGATGTGCCGCAGCGCCTGGCGAGCTTCCCACAGGCCGTAGAGCTCACTGCCTTTGTGAAACAGCACGGTCTCGGGCGAGTTGAGGTACTTCGGCTCTTCGTCCCCCATGGTGCGCCCGCCGAAGCCGATACAGCGTCCGCGCGCATCGCGAATCGGAAACACCACCCGGTTGCGGAAGCGGTCGTAATGCCGGCCATTGTCCTTGCGGATAATGAGCCCGGTCGCGAGCAGGCGGTCGATAGCGTCGTCGGACGTTCCGAACTTGTCCAGCACGTTGCTCCAGCCGTCTGGCGCAAAGCCGATGCCGAACCGCTGCGCGGTGGCGCCGTCGATGCCGCGCTTCTTGAGGTACTCCACCGCTGCCGGGCTATCTCGCAGGCACTGTTGCCAATGGCGCTCGACTTCGGCCAGCAGCTTGAACAGTTCGTCGTAGCGCTGCGCCGGGCGATCGTCCTCACTGCGTGGAACCTCAACGCCCATTGAGCGTGCGAGGCTCTCGATCGCCTCGACAAAGGTCATGTGGTCGAACTCCATCAGGAACCCGACGGCGGTACCGTGCGCGCCACAGCCAAAGCAATGATAGAAGCCCTTGCTGGGGCTCACGGTAAACGACGGTGATTTCTCATCATGAAACGGGCAGCAGGCCTTGAACTCGCGGCCGCCTTTCTTCAGGGGCACACGACGGCCGATGACCTCAACGATGTCCGCACGGGCAACGAGGTCATCTATGAAATCCTGTGGAATCAATCCGGCCATACTTACATTAACGCCAGTACCCGGGTAACGGGTCTTCAATAGCTCGCGATGCGCCAGCCTTTCACTAAAAAAATCAACGCCGCCTTACAAAGACCGGTCTTGTTGGACGTGGTTCCTCGGCCTCGCCGTCTGCAGCGAGGGTCCGGGAGGCCGGCTCGTGAGCGCCGGATTTCACTAGCATAGCGGTTTTGACAGGAACCGCCAGATAGGCAAGTTTCAGGCCAAACGTGCCTTAACGCGGGCGCCAACGGCACCCATGTCGGCTTTGCCGGCCGCTTTCGATTTGATGGCGCCCATGACCTTGCCCATGTCGCGCACCGACGAGGCACCCGTTGCGGCAATGACCTCGTCGATCAGTGCGTCGAGTTCTGCGTCACTGAGTTGTTCGGGAAGGTAAGTTTCAATTACTTCGAGTTCGGCCTGCTCAATGCCGGCGAGGTCTGCTCGATTACCTTTTGTGAATTGTTCTATGGAGTCGCGGCGCTGTTTGACGGCTTTCTCGATGATCGCGAGTGTGGCCGGGTCGTCGAGTTCCTGGCGGGTGTCAACCTCAACGCGCTTGATATCGGCAAGCAGCAGGCGCACGACTTTGAGCCGGGCCTTGTCGCCGGATTTCATCGCGGACTTCATGTCCTCGGTGAGTTGTGCTTTCAAAGACATTGGCGCACCAGGGTTGTCGGGCAGGAATTGGCGGACTGGATAGAGCTCGGCGTGGAACTGCACTGGCCTGGAAGTGCCCGGGCCATCCAGGATGGCGCGGAAAAAACAGTCAGGCCGGGCTGGCGAGGTGCTTGCGGGCCGAAAAAGGCGGCAAGCACCTGGAGCGGGGTGTGACTAGTACAGGCGCTTGCGCTTGGCTTCTTCGCGCGAGTTCTTCTTCAGGTGGCGTTTGACAGCCGCTGCTTTCTTGCGCTTGCGCTCCTGGGTGGGCTTCTCGTAAAACTCGCGACGACGCAGCTCGGTCAGAACGCCGGCCTTCTCGCAGGCGCGCTTGAAGCGGCGCAGTGCCGCATCAAAGTACTCGTTTTCTTTTACACGTACGCTTGGCATGTGATTCCACAGGTCCTTCAAATATAAGAATCCCGGCTGTAGCCGGGACACGGAGCCCGCCATTATACCGTTCCTTTTGACCATTACAAATGCCAATTTAGCCTCTGAACGCACGGCGCAGGCCGCGATTGCCCGGGCCGGGGTGTTGCTGCCGTGCTTCGAGCGAGCGGCGCTGCCGCCACCGGGGTTGTTGTCATTTGCGCCCCCGCACCGCACGATTACCGGGTGCGGCGTGGCGTCAAGCAAGACGGCGGCGCAGGGCAGGGACCAGGAAGCAGTACACGGACATGAAAATACTAGGCATTGAATCGAGTTGTGATGAGACCGGTGTGGCCGTTTTCGATACGGAACAAGGACTTGTCGCGCATGCCCTGCACAGCCAGATTGACCTGCACGCGGTGTACGGAGGCGTTGTGCCCGAGATCGCGTCGCGGGACCACCTGCGGCGCATTCTGCCGCTAATCAAGCAGGTACTCGGGGAAGCGGAAATCGAACGACCGGATGCCATCGCCTACACCGCGGGCCCCGGGCTTGTTGGCGCATTGATGGTCGGTGGTGGTACGGCCGCTGGCCTCGGCCTTGCCTGGGATTGCCCCGTGATCCCGGTTCACCATATGGAAGGCCATCTGCTGGCGCCGATGCTCGAGGACGAGCCGCCCGCGTTCCCGTTCCTGGCGCTGCTCGTGTCGGGCGGGCACACGCTGTTGATCCACGTGCGGGCCCTTGGCGACTACGCGTTGCTGGGAACTACGCTGGACGATGCCGTTGGTGAGGCGTTCGACAAGACCGCGAAGCTGCTGGATCTCGGCTACCCGGGCGGCCCGGCATTGGCGGCACTGGCTGAAGCGGGCGACGACAGCGCTTTTCGCCTGCCCCGGCCAATGCTCAAGCGCGCCGGCTTCGACTTCAGCTTCTCCGGCCTCAAGACGGCCGTGATGCTGGAGGTACGGAAACTTGAAGAGGCCGGCACACTGGCCGAGCGCAAGCCCGATGTGGCGGCATCGTTTCAGCGTGCGGCTGTCGATACCCTCGTTGGGCGCACGCTGCAGGCTGCAAAGGCTCTGCAGCTTGAGCGCATTGTTATCGCCGGCGGCGTTGGGGCCAACAAGTTGTTGCGCGCCGACATGGCCAGTCGCTTTTCGGGACGCGTCTTTTACCCGCGGCTCGCATTCTGTACCGACAATGGCGCTATGATCGCTGTGGCGGGCGCATTGCGCCTGGCGGACGCCACAAGCGCGGGTGAAATTCGCGCACGAGCCCGCTGGTCGCTCGACACACTGGCCCGGCCGGACACCACGGCAATGGCGGCCACATCGTAGGAGCAATGCAACGGATGGATATAATTTTCCTGCACGATCTCAAGGTAGATACCGTCATCGGCATCTGGGACTGGGAGCGCAAGATCCGCCAAACGGTCGTCATCAATCTCGAGATGGCGGCGGATATTCGCAAGGCGGCCGCAACGGACAGCGTTGATGACACGCTTAACTACAAGCTGGTAGCGAAACGGGTGCAGCAGTTCGTTGCGGACTCGGAATTTCAGCTTGTCGAAACTCTGGCCGAACGCATTGCTGACATCGTGCTCAAAGAGTTTGGCGTACCCTGGGTTAGTGTGAAACTCAGCAAGCCCGGTGCTATACGCGGCGCGCGCGATGTAGGCGTGCAAATCGAACGAGGGGAGAGATAGCACAATGCAGGACGCCGGGCACAACGCAGACGTGGCGAAGGTCTATCTCGGGCTCGGCAGTAATATCGCCCCCGAAGAGAACCTGGCGCTGGCCATTCGAGAGCTGCGCTGGCGCTACGGTACGCTCGACATGTCGAAGGTCTACCGGAGTGCGCCGGTTGGCTTTAGCGGTGACGATTTCCTCAACATGGTTGTCGGACTTGAAACCAGCGATGCCGCGGCAGAAATTCATGCGCAGATCGAATTGATCCACGATCTCGCCGGGCGTGACCGGGGTTCTGGCCGTTATACCTCGCGGCCGCTGGATATAGATTTGCTGCTGTACGACGACAAGATCATCAACCACCCGCGGTTTCACGTCCCGCGCATCGACGTACTCAAGTATGCGTTTGTCTTGCGGCCGCTGGCGGAGCTTGCGCCGGCGCTCAAGCACCCGGAAACCGGCAGGACGCTGGACGATCACTGGCTGGCATTCGACAGCCTGGGTCAGCCGCTCGAGGCGGTTGACCTCAGCCTGTAGGCACTACCAGCCGATCGAGCGGCCACCGTCGACGGCAATGATTTGCCCGGTGACGTAGCTTGCGTCGCGCACGAGGTACAAAACACAACCGGCAATATCCTCCGGCTTGCCAGGTCTGGCGAGCGGGATCTGCTCAATAATCGTGTCTTTGACCGCGTCGCTCATGCCGTTCTCGGGCCACAGAATCGCGCCCGGTGATACCCCGTTGACGCGCACATCAGGGGCAAGGTCTTTGGCCAGCGAGCGTGTGAGCATGGCAAGCCCTGCCTTGGCGGAGCCATACACGCTGTGATCGCGCAGCGGCCGCTGCGCGTGAATATCAACGATGTTGATGATCGACCCGCCGTGTTTCGCAAGCTCAGGGTGCGCGGCCTGCGCAAGGAACAACGGCGCCTTTAGATTGCTGCCGACCAGGGCGTCCCAGTCCTGTTCGCTAATCTCACCGATGGGGGTTGGAAAGAACGAGGAGGCGTTGTTCACGAGGCCATCGAGCCTGCCTGACCAGGCGAGTACGTCGTTGATGAGCGTCGGCAGTTGGGCGGTGTTGAGCAGGTCTGCCTGGAAAGCCCGGGCTGAATCGGCGCGCAAAGCATTAAGGTTGTTAACCAGTGCCTGTGCATCGTCCGCTGAATTGCGATAATGCACGGCGATCGTCGCGCCGCTGTCATGCAGCCGTGTTGCAATTGCCGCACCGATACGTCGGGCGGCACCTGTAATCAGCATGCATTTTCCGTCAAGACGATTTGTCATGCGTTTCCAACTCCCGATTAAAATACACTGTCAGCCATGCCATCGACCTTAGCCAGCGGCCTGCCGCCCCCGGATGCTGCGAGCGCCGCGCACAGCGCGCGCTGCGCGGAATTTATTCGTGCGCGTATCGACGCTGCAGGTGGTTCTATCAGTTTTGCCGAGTTCATGCAGCATGCGCTGTACGCACCGGGGCTCGGTTACTACGCTGCGGGTGCTGAGAAATTTGGCGCAGCCGGCGATTTTGTCACCGCTCCGGAAGTGTCCCCGCTATTTGCCAGCGTGCTGGCGCGGCAGTGCCAGCAGGTGCTCGATGCGCTGGGCGGAGGCTCAATCCTCGAATTTGGCGCGGGCAGTGGCCGGCTGGCCGTGGGTGTGCTGCGCAAACTGGAGGTGCTCGATGCCTTGCCCGAGCAATACCTGATCCTCGAGGTGTCCGCTGACCTGCAGGCACGACAGGCACAGCTTCTGCGTGCCGAGCTGCCGCAGCTTGTTGAGCGGGTGCAGTGGATAGACGCGCTGCCCGACGCGCATCGTGGTGTGATGTTTGCCAATGAAGTGCTCGATGCCCTGCCGGTCGAGCGCTTTGTCGCCGGGCCCCAGGTAGAGCAATGCCGAGTGATCAATGCCGCAGGCGGTTTTGAATTTGTGCGCGAGCCTGCGCCACCGGTGTTGTCCAGTGCCGTCGCCGCTATCGAGCGCGCCCTGGGTGTCTCACTGCCGCACGGGTATACATCCGAGGTCTCACTGGCTGCGGGACCGTGGGTCACGGAAATGCTGGCAGGGCTGGAGGCCGGCGTTGCGTTCCTGTTCGACTACGGGCTCAGTCGCCGCGAGTACTATGCACCCGATCGTGACGAGGGCTGGCTGCGCTGCCACTTCCGCCATCACGCGCACAACAATCCACTGATCCTGCCCGGTATCCAGGATATTACGTCCTGGGTTGATTTCAGCCGTGTCGCCGACGCCGCACATGCTGCTTCGGCACGCATCGCTGGCTACGTCAGTCAGGCCCATTTTTTGCTGGCCGGCGGGTTGACTGAGGAAATGTCCACGATGCACAGCTTGCCCGTCGCGCAACAATCTGAATTGTCGGCGCAGGTCAAAAAGCTTACGCTGCCCGGCGAGATGGGCGAGCGCTTCAAATGTCTGGGGTTATCGGTCGGTGTAGACGACGCGCCCAGCGCCTTCAAGTTAGCGGACAGGACACACACATTATGACGCAGTTGATTGCGGGCGGGGCCGGACGATGAGCTGGTTGCACATCGTGGTTCTTGCCATCGTGCAGGGCATTACCGAATTTCTCCCGGTTTCCAGTTCCGGGCACCTGGTACTGCTGCCTTCCTTCTTCGGTTGGGGAGACCAGGGGCTGGCGTTCGACGTTGCTGTGCACTTCGGATCACTTGCCGCCGTTTGCATCTATTTTCGAACCGACATCATTGCGCTGCTGGGCGGCACCGGACAGATTCTGCGCGGCAAAGTGGACAGTTACATGTCCCGGCTGGCGCTGGGGCTCGCAATCGGCACGATTCCGGCCGCCATTGCGGGTCTCGCCCTCGCAGGCTGGATTGAAGAGAACCTGCGCAGCCCGGTGGTGATTGTCGTCACCCTGTCATTTTATGGCGTGCTGATGGTGGTCGCCGACAAGTTCGGTGGCAGTGAGCGACGCATCGACAACGTCCGCGTCCGGGATGCATTCATGATCGGTTGTGCACAGGCACTGGCGCTGGTACCGGGTACCTCGCGCTCAGGCGTGACGATTACCGCCGGGCGGCTGCTCGGTTTCAAGCGGCACGATGCAGCGCGCTATTCGTTCCTGTTGTCGGTACCCGTGATTCTGCTTGCGTCTCTTTACAAGCTGCTGGAATTAATCACGAGCACGGAACCGGTGCCCTGGGGTGAGCTGGGGTCGGCGGCCCTGATCTCGGCCATTGTCGCCTACCTGACGATTGGCTTTTTCATGGCCGTCGTTGGCCGCATTGGGCTGTTGCCGTTTGCCATCTACCGGCTGCTGCTGGCCGCGCTTATCCTGTACGTACTTGTCTAGGAAGACGTTTCCCGCGCGTTGCGGAACGCTCGTATTGCGGCCAACCGTGCCTGGCGAATCGCCTCGGGGATAGCCGCTCCTGACGCCGTTGCGGCCACAGCGCCAGCATTTACCGCATTCGCGGCTGCAAATACATCGCGCAGGTAGTTGGCCTGTTCATACGGAAGGTCTTCGAACCCGGTGCGGCCGCGCGCATCGGCTTCGCAGGCCAGCAGGAATTTTTCAAAACGCTCGGCACGGCGAAACGCGTCGCTGCGTTCCAGTACCTTCAGGAGCGTCGTGTCCCTGAGTTCAAAAGCGCGATGGCAATGCGTGTGAAACTCGGCGACCACCATGGCAAGTTCCCGGCAATCGCGCGGTATGGGCAGGCGCTTGGCGAGTTTTTCAATGAGCTTGGTGCTGCGACGCTCGTGCCCCGGGTGCTGTGGCAGTGTTGCTTTGTCCGTGGTCCCTTTGCCCAGGTCATGGACAAGGCAGGCGAAGCGCACATCCAGCGCATCGGAAAGCTGCTCCGCCTGATCAAGCACCATCATTGTATGCAGGCCGGTGTCGATTTCAGGGTGCCATTTCTCGGGCTGCGGGATGCCGAACAGGGTATCGATCTCCGGATAAACAACGGCCAGAGCACCGCATGCTCGCAAGTTCTCAAAGAAGACGCGCGCATCTCTGCCGGTCAGTGCTTTCTGCGTTTCTTTCCACACGCGGTCGGGCACGAGTTCGTCAGTTTCGCCGGCTGCTACGATTTCCCGCATGCGCTCCAAGGTCTCGGGAGCGATGGAAAATCCTAGATGGTGGAAGCGGGCAGCGAAACGCGCGGCGCGCAGGATGCGCACGGGGTCCTCTACAAAGGCTTCAGAAACATGCCGCAACAGCCGGTCATTGAGGTCCTCGAGGCCATTGAACGGATCGATAATATTCCCTTGTTCGTCCCTCGCCATGGCGTTAATGGTCAGGTCCCGGCGGCTGAGGTCTTCTTCGATCGTTACGTCCGGCGATGTATTGAACGCGAACCCGTGGTAGCCGCTTGCCGTTTTTCGCTCAGTACGCGCCAGCGCATATTCTTCGCCGGTTTGCGGGTGCAGGAAAACGGGGAAATCCTTGCCGACCGGTTTGAACCCTTTTTCGACCATTTCCTCCGGCGTTGCGCCAACCACGCACCAGTCACGGTCGACGACCGGAATGCCCAGCAGTTCGTCGCGAACCGCACCGCCTACGAGGAAAATCTGCAAAGTACCAAGCCCGTGTTCTTTGAAACGCTATAGCGCGTAAGGTGAGTGCGACTATACCGCAAGCCTGCGGCGATTAGCCTTACGACGGTACTGCGCTGGTTTTAGTGAGCCGCTATTGCGACTATCCTGTGCAGGGCACGCGAAGCGAAAAGGTTTTCAGCATGCAAATACCAGCGATGATCTACCCGGGTATCGGCGCCGCCGGTTCACCCGGCGCTATTTTCCTGGCGGCGGGTGCGCAGACGGCAAAGGTGCCTGTGTAATGCCCGGTTGGCGACACGCGCTGCTGCTGGTTCTTATATTGTGCCTGCAAACGGGTTGCTACTACGCACAGGCTGTCAGTGGTCAGTTGGGTGTGCTTGCGCGGCGCGAGCCGATAGCGGAAGTGCTGGCGGACAGTGCGACCCCTGAACAGCTCGCCGAGCGGCTGCGGCTGGTGCAGGAAGCGCGCCGTTTTTCGGTGCGCGAACTGGGACTGCCGGACAACGACAGTTACCGCAGCTATGCGGATCTTGAGCGCGATTACGTCGTGTGGAATATCTTTGCCGCGCCGGAGTTCTCTGTCGCAGCGAAGCAATGGTGTTACCCGATTGCGGGTTGCGTCTCCTACCGCGGCTATTTCAAGGAAGCGTCAGCCAGGCGTGCCGCCGAAAAACTCCGGCAGCGGGGCTACGACGTTTTCGTGGGCGGCGTTGCCGCGTACTCAACCCTGGGGCGTTTCGATGATCCGGTGCTGAGCACGATGCTGCGCTGGGACGATGTGCAGCTGGTTGCGGTGCTGTTCCACGAGCTCGCGCACCAGGTGTTGTACGTAAAGGACGATACCGGGTTTAACGAAGCATTTGCGTCGGCCGTTGAGGCGTTCGGGGTTGAGCGTTTCTTGACGTCGCGCGACAGCGGCGAGTTGTACGCAAGCTACCTGGAGCGCAAGGCTTTGCGTCAGCAGCTAACGGCGAAGCTGCAGGCAGCACGTGAGGACTTGCGGACCTATTACCAGGAAACCCTCGATGATGACGAAAAGCGATTGCTCAAGGAGCATCGCCTGGAGCAACTCGGCAATGAAGTGCGCACGCTGCTGAACGGTGCGGGCCGGAACGCGGATGCGTGGCTCGCGCAGCCCCTGAACAATGCGCGTCTGTTGTCAGTCAGCCTGTACGAAGAGCATGTGCCGGCGTTCCGCGCAATGCTTGAAAATTGTGCGCAAGAGCTTGAATGCTTCTACGAGGAGGCGCGCCGGGTTTCCCGACTTGACCGGGCACAGCGAGATGCTTACCTGGAAGAGCTCGCAACCCGTTGCGCCGCGTGCTTTGGTTCCACAACGAGTAACTCATCACTTAGACGCTGAGTTTCGCCGGTCAGGCGCCAATGGAAGATGGTTTCTGCGGCCAGTACCCGGCGCACGTATTTTCGCGTTTCGTTGTACGGAATGTTTTCTATCCAGATGCGGGCATCGACGGCGTCGTCCGCTGGAATCCACTGATCCACACGATGCGGTCCCGCGTTGTACGCCGCGGTAGCCAGGACGCGGTTACCGCCGAAGCGCTCGGCCATCCAGGCAAGGTAGGTGGTGCCGAGACGGATGTTCGCTACCGGGTTGGTCAACGTATGAACGCCTGAAAAAGGCAGTTTAATTTGCCGGGCAACATCGCGACCGGTAGCGGGCATGAGCTGCATCAGGCCAATGGCACCCGCGCTGGAACGGATGTCGGGCATGAACAGGCTTTCGCTGCGGGCTATGCCATAAGCCCAGGTCGAAGGAATGTTGGCATGATTTGAATGTTGCAGAAAACTGTCCTGGTAGGGCAGTGGGTAGCGCAGGCTGAGGTCGTCGTAGGCACCTGCGCTGGCCGCCGTGGCAATTGCGCGGGAATGCCAGCCCCAGCGGTTGGCGAGAACGGCGGCCTGCATTTTCTCCTCGGCGCTGTATTGATCAGTCGCCGCATCCCATTCGGATCGGCCACGGCTCTCCAGTCCCACCATGAACAGTTCGCGTGCGCGGACCAATGGGGCCCGACTGGCGATGGCCGCCAGGGCGGTCTCATCGGCAGCCAGGTCGTTGTGGGCGAAGGCGTAGGGCTTCCCGAGTGCGTCGGCCGCCAGAAAACCGTAATAACTCCGCTCTGTAGCGAGGGCCGTAAAGGCCGCATCGGCAAGTAGCTCG
>JAUHZT010000228.1 GCA_030425905.1 Gammaproteobacteria bacterium | reverse complement strand
CTGTGAAAAATTCACCGGTGGCTGGCAATTCTTACAATCTCGCACGCCTGCGCAGTAACTGAAGGCCGTCCAAATCGGTGCGCCGACGCACCGGTATGAAACCCGTTTCCTGGTAACAGACCAGGCACCTGTTCGCCCATCCAGGGTCCCAACGGCAAGTGACGTGTGGCGTAGCGGGATTCGCCCACCGTAATCGCCGGCGAGGACAGGAAAAGCGTGCGTGACTGATTGGCACGAGAATTGCTTTATTTGGCTGTACCTAGCGATTGGGCTGCGCCGGAAGACGAGAGGGCCAATATGAAGAGTTTTCTGAAATTTGCTTTTGCCTTGCTTCTGCTGATGATCGTCAGTGTTTCGTTCCTGTTTGGAGTCTGGCCGGGATCAAACGTCACTGCCGACGAGATCGGCAAGGTTGACACCCGGTTTCGACTCCTGACCCCGGACGATACCGTCCGAATCGAGGCGTTTGACGACCCGGATATCGACGGCATCACGTGCTACCTGAGCCGGGCGCAAACAGGCGGTGTCAAAGGTGCGGTTGGGGTCGCTGAAGACACATCAGATGCATCGATTGATTGCCGACAGGTTGGACCGATCGACTTCAAGGGCAAACTGCGAAACGGCGAGAAAGTCTTCAAGGAGAGACGGTCTCTGCTATTCAAGGAACTGCAGGTCGTTCGTTATTGTGACGAGCAGAGGAACTCGCTGGTTTACCTCGTCTACAGCGACCGGGTATTCGAAGGATCACCGAAGAACTCCGTGTCGGCTGTGCCGATATACTCGCCGGCCAACCCGGGACCCGGGAGCCGCTGCAAGAATCATATTGATTGAGGTGTGGCGTGGCGCAAGGACTTACACGGTGGGTTCCCAGACGCCGTCAACATGAGTCGCCTCATTGTCACCCGGCCACGGCGGCATTGCGATGCAAATAAACTTCAGTTCGTTCGCTCCGGAATTCCTGTACTGAAACCTAGTTCCGACCGGAATATCGATGGCAGTTCCTTTGACCAGCTTCGTAACACTGGAGTCCGTGCCATTGTTTCGCCAAATCTCGCCTTCACCTTCAAGAACGTACCAGAACTCACTGACCGTATGATGCACGGTCGCCCTGTTCGTCTGATGCGGAGGCACGGTACTGTGGATCATGTTGCCAGTGGCGCCGTCCATCATGAATCGAATGTCCGCACCCGCGGGCGATTTCGCATCGGGCGTGTCTGGGAGCGATTTGGTTTTCAATGCATCTAGCCTGGCTTCGACATTGGTTGCGGACTAAGAAACGAACACACGTGGGACCATGTGCGACAGGATACAATAGATTGTATTGACGGCGGCTAAGTGTGCTAATTCAGATGTGATGCGGATCGTCTCTTACGTGCAACCCGCCGGTTTGAGTATTCGCTTATCTGACGGTGGATACCGCTGCAGTGACGCTGCTGGTCGAACGGGACGTTCGACCAGGTTCCCACCACAGTTTGGGCAAATTCGATCGAGCTTCTGGTCTGCGCACGACTTGCAAAACGTACATTCGAAAGTGCAGATCAGCGCGTCGCTTGCATCCGGCGGCAAGTCCTTGTCGCAACATTCACAGTTAGGGCGAAGTTCCAGCATGAATTCTTGCTCCGGGCCTCTCGGCTGACTGTTCACATTGGGTCAGAAGCGGCGAGCTCCCAAGTCCGGATTCTATCAGCTGGCGCCAAGGCGCTATTTTTTATGGTGCCGGCACCAAGAGTCGAACTCGGGACCTACTGATTACAAATCAGTTGCTCTACCAACTGAGCTATACCGGCATTGCAGGAAGCAGGGTGGCGAATTATTCGCCAATCCGGGCGGCCTGACAAGGGCAAAGGCCCGGTTTTGCTATGGTTCCGGGCAGGTTGCGGCATCCCGCAACAGGACCTTGGACTCGCCGTACTTCTCAATCATGGCGCCAGCGCCGCGGCCCGGCGGCAAGGCGATATCGACGAAGAACATCGTGCCTTCGCGGGTCTTGGGGATGATATCCGCCGGCAACTCGAGCGATTTGGCCTGCAGTTCCACCTTCTCCGCGCGGCTTTCGTCGCCGAAGAGGCCCAGCGAAATGTACAGGCCGTCTTCCTCGCTGGTCACGAGGTAGGCATCGGTGAGACCACCGCCGTGCAGCTTCTCGAGCATCTCGTTGGCCGTCAGGTTGTCCGCGATGTTGCGGATCTGCACCCAGTGCCCGACGAAAATCTCGCCGTGCGCCGAGCGCAGCGCCGTCGGCATGCCTTCGCCGGCATACTCGGTCAGCGCGGTGTCCGCGTCAGTGTTCGCCCGGAACGGGCCAATCGTGACGCAGGAGCGGCCAACGACGGCTTCCAGTGCAGACGGTTCGCCCGAGTCCAGCACGGCACCCACACTCTCGACCTCCTCTGCTTCCGCCGCTTCTGCAACCGTCAACGGCGGCCCGAGGTCCGACTCGGATACGATCGCCACACCCGGTTCGCCATTGTCACGGACAAACGATCCCCAGACGAAATAGAGGATATTCGCGAGCAACAGCAGGAGCAGGAGGTTTCTCATTGCGACAGCATTCTCAACTTATTCATGCTGCCAGTCCAGCCACCGTGACCGACCCTGAGACGACCCGTACATTGCCGTTCCCGGTTTCAACCAGCAGCGCACCGTCCTGGTCGACGCCGGAGGCGATGCCCGACACCTGCCTGTCCGGCTGGTCGACAATGACG
>JAUHZT010000091.1 GCA_030425905.1 Gammaproteobacteria bacterium | reverse complement strand
TGGCACCATTTCGGCGTTCAACTTTCCCGTTGCTGTGTACTCATGGAATGCGTTCATCGCGGCGATCTGCGGCAACGTCAACATCTGGAAGCCGTCGCCTAAAACTCCGCTCTGCGGCGTCGCTGTACAGAAGATTGTGAACCAGGCACTCGCGGACGAAGATCTGCCGCCGGTTTTCTTCCTGATCAACGACGGCAGCAATAAACTGGCACAACAGTTTGTTGACGATCCACGCATTGATCTGTTGTCGTTTACCGGCTCCTGTGCCGTGGGCAAGAAAGTTGGTGCGAACGTCGCAGCGCGCATGGGGCGTTCCCTGCTCGAACTCGGTGGCAACAACGCCATTATTGTGGACGAGCATGCCAATCTCGAACTTGCCGTCCCGGCCATCGTATTTGGATCAGTTGGCACCGCGGGTCAGCGTTGCACCTCCACACGGCGTGTGCTGGTACATCGCTCGCGTTTCGATGAACTCAAATCGACACTTGTGAATGCTTACGCGCAAGTGCGCATCGGCGATCCGCTGGACAGCAATACCCTGATGGGGCCGGTGATTGACGAATCTTCAATTACCCGCGTGCAGGACGCGCTGGAGGCTGTGAAGAAAGCGGGCGGCGAAGTCCTTTGCGGTGGCGAGAAGCTCGACCAGCCCGGCAACTTCATTAAGCCGGCCATTGCAGTGGCCGAGAACGACTGGGATATCGTGCAGACCGAAACATTCGGACCGGTCCTGTACCTGATCCCGTTCGACACGCTCGATGAGGCCATTGCAATGCAAAACGGCGTCGTCCAAGGGCTGTCTTCGTCGATCTTTACCGACAACCTGCCAGACGAATACCATTAACTGGGGCAAGGACCTGCCGCTGGCACAGGGTATTTCGTTCGACCTCTAAGCGCTAAAGCTGTCGGGATCAGACAGCGCTCAGGCTGCGTCTGGTCCCGTCTGCTCTACCCGCTCAAAGCGGTTCGCAGCCCGATTCTTGCGCACCTCGCCGGCGGCAAATACCTGCCCGCTCATCGCAATATAGACGCCCGGCGTCGCCACCTGCACGGCCGCCACGGCCATCCCGACGTTAAACACGGCGTCCGTCGTCTTGAATCGCGCAGGACTCAGCGCGCCGGTCAGGACGATCGTCTTGCCCTCGATACCGCGCAGCGCGTCAGCCGTTTCGGGCATGGTGTCAGTACCGTGGGTAATGACGTAGCGCTCAGCGTCGTCGTCCACGATATACTGGCGCAGGCGAGCACGGTCGTCGTCAGTTACGTCGAGGCTGTCTTTTTGCAACAAAGGCACGACGTCGTAGTCAAATTCAACGAGTCCCTCACCCAGGATATGGCTGATTTGCGACTCGCCTACTTCGAACTGGCTCAGGGCGTCAAAGTAGATCTTGTCGATCGTGCCGCCGGTTGTTATGAATCGGATAAACATAGCCTGCTATCATGACACTATGAACAAACTCAGTCGATCCCGGAACAGGTTCCGCCAGGTAGCTGTCACACTGAGCTTCCTCGCGGCTACAGCGTTTGCAGGCATGGCGCACGCGGCGCCAGAAGTCGTCGTACTTGAGGTCGAGGGCGGCATCGGTGTTGCCACCGCCGATTACCTGACCAGCGGACTCGAGCACGCGGCCGAACGCAATGCCGCGCTCGTAATAATTCGCATGGACACGCCCGGCGGCCTCGTCTCCTCAATGCGCGATATTGTGCAGGCGGTGCTCGCCTCGCCGGTACCCGTCGCAACCTACGTAACACCAGCCGGTGCCCGGGCGGACAGCGCCGGCACGTATATCTTGCTGGCGAGTCACGTTGCGGCGATGACACCAACGACGCATCTCGGTGCTGCCACGCCGGTGTCGTTGACGGGCGGTGACACCACCCCGTCGCCCTCCAACGCACCCGACAAGCCTTCCGCTGACGAAACGTCCGGCGACGAGACCGACGAACAAGATCGCGAGCCTGCTTCGCCCAAGCCTGCCAGCAGCGCCATGGCGCGCAAGATTCTCAACGACTCGGTCACTTATATCCGTACCCTCGCCGAACGGTACGGGCGTAACGCAGACTGGGCTGAAACCGCCGTGACCGATGCTGCCACACTGTCGGCCCGCGAGGCACTCGAACAAAACGTTATCGAATTCATCGCGGAAGACCAGGCCGACCTGTTACGACAGCTTGATGGCCATACCGTGCAGATGGGCGCCGCGACACGCACGCTTGAAACAGCCGATGCCGTGGTCAGCACCTTCGAGCCCAACTGGCGCATCAAGTTGCTGAGCGTCATCAGCAACCCCGAGATTGTGCTCATTCTTGGCATGATAGGTTTGTACGGCCTCATGTATGAAGGCTGGAACCCGGGCGCCATCGTGCCCGGTGTTGTGGGCATTATTTGCGTACTGCTTGCCGCCTACGCCTTGCAAGTCATTCCGGTCAACTATGCCGGGCTCGCATTGCTTGTCGTAGGACTCGCGTTGATGACCGCCGAAGCGTTTGCGCCCAGCTTCGGTGCGCTCGGCCTGGGCGGTATAGCCGCCTTTGTGTTCGGTGCCATCATCATGTTTGACAGCGGAATTCCGGGTTTTGAGATCTCCATTTTCTTTGTCATGAGCCTTGCCGTTATTGCGGCTCTGCTGATCGTGTGGACAACCAGCTATATCATTAAATTGCGCCGACGCGGCGCTGTAACCGGCCGCGCATCGATCGTGGGCGGCATTGCAACGGCCATGGAGGATTTCGAACACGACGGCAAGGTCTGGCTCGAAGGTGAAGCCTGGAGTGCTCGCAGCAGGTCACCCGTAAGAAAAGATCAACAAGTACGCGTCATTGCGATGGAGGGCCTGCAACTCGAGGTCGAAGCATTGCCAGCAGGTAACCTCAGCCATCCTGCAACCCAAACCTAGATTTTCTGGAAGGATAAAGTTATGCCAATCGCCGCTATAGGAATCACCATTGCACTGATCGTCGTGCTCGCTTACAACACGATCAAGATTCTCAAAGAGTACGAACGAGGCGTAATCTTTTTCCTCGGTCGCTATCAGACAGTCAAGGGTCCCGGCCTGATACTGCTTATCCCCGGGCTCCAAAAAATGACCAAGGTCGACCTGCGGGTCATCGTTATGGACGTACCGACACAGGATGTCATTTCCCGCGACAACGTTTCAGTCAAGGTTAACGCTGTCATCTATTTCCGAATTGTCGATCCGGAGAAAGCGGTTATTCGCGTTGCCAACGTATTCGAGGCAACCAGTCAGCTTTCACAGACCACCCTGCGTTCCGTACTCGGACAGCATGAACTCGACGACATGCTCGCCGAGCGCGACAAGCTGAATGCCGACATTCAGAACATACTCGACCAGCGCACCGACAACTGGGGCATCAAGGTTGCCAACGTTGAAATCAAGCACGTCGATCTCGACGAAAGCATGATTCGCGCGATCGCACAGCAAGCCGAAGCAGAGCGTTCACGGCGCGCCAAGGTCATCAATGCCGAGGGCGAACAGCAAGCGGCCGCCAAACTTGCCGAAGCTGCAAGAATGCTCGCTACCGAAGAACAGGCTTTGCAACTTCGTTACTTGCAGACGCTCAAGGAAATTGCGAACGAGAGAACCAATACCATCGTTTTCCCGATCCCGATGGAAATGCTCGATTCGTTTAAGAAAATCGCAAAGAGTATTGGCAAGAGTTCCTGAGCTCAGGCACGCGCTGAAACCGGCGGGATCGTTACGGTAATCTCGGCGCCACCCAGCGCCGAATTACCGATGCTGAGGTCGCCACCGTAAGAGCGGGCAATTTCCTTGACGATCGCAAGCCCGATGCCGTGACCGGGCTTGGACTCGTCAAGCCGCATGCCACGTCCCAGCAGATTCTCTACCGCATCAGCGGGAATCCCCGGTCCATCATCGGCGACCCGCAGGCGCATGCCGCTGGCCGCCTGCCCAGGCGCTGACGCCGCCTCGATAACGACGGACACCCGTTGCTCGCACCATTTGCAGGCGTTGTCCAGCAGGTTTCCCGCCAACTCCAGGAAGTCACCTGTATCACCGCGAAACTGCAGCCCGTCAGCAATCGATACATCAATTTTCGGCGCCTTGTCGTGATACACCTTTTGCAGACCCGCAACCAGCTTGTTCATTTCAGCAGCCACGGGCACCGCTGCGAGGACAAGATTCTCAGTCGCGGCAGAAGGCTTGCGTAGTTGATACCGCACGATCTCATCCATGCGATCCACCTGCGCATTAAGCTTCTCGTTGAGCGGCCCCGCGCCTTCTTCGCCAAGCAAGGCACGTATGGCGGCGAGCGGCGTCTTCAGGCTGTGTGCGAGGTTGTCCAACGTATACCGGTAGCGGTCCGAACGCGCTCGTTCGCTGTCGATCAACAAATTCATGTTGCGTGCAACGCCGCGCAGTTCGGTGGGGACGTAAGCCGATAATGCGGCACGTTCGCCGGCTTCGATTTGACCAATCTCGTTTTCAATTTGCCGCAATGGCCGCAGCAGCAAACGCATTAGCAGGGCGATGGCCAATAGCATGAACACAGCAACACCCGCGAACCAGCCGAACAGACGCTGGCGATAACTCGCAACCTGGGCATTGAATGCATCGAGACTTTCGTACACCTTGAACACGAACGGTCGTAATGAACCGTCTGCAAACTCCCACTGCACGGCAAGACTCAACGTCAGCAGAGGCGTGCCGTCCTCGAGGCTTTCCCGCGCAAAACGGTGCACACCTGCCGGTGGTGCCTGACCGGCCGGCAGTCGCATACCGAGTGCGGATTGCGATTGCCAGACAAGTTTATCGTCCGCACCGAGCAGTTCGGCATACAAACCAGAGTCGATGGCATTGAAACGGGGTTCGACCATATCGATAGGCAATTCAAGGGTCGCATCGTCGGCCGGTTCAGCGGCAGCCAGCAACTGCATCAGGTAGCCGTCGAGGATGTCTTCGCGCGCCTGCTCGCCGGCATTCACGAAGGCCGAGTCGAGCACTACGATCGTCGCGCCGAAGAACAGCAACATCAGCACACTGACGGAAACCAGCAGACGTGCACTGAGCGAAGTCATGCGAATTGCTCAGTCAGACTTTTTGCGCTCGAGGGCGAAGCGGTAACCTCGACCGCGCAAAGTCTCTATGGGCTTGATGGTGTTGTCCGGATCAATCTTCTTGCGCAGGCGCCCGATAAAGACTTCGATTACGTTACTGTCGCGTTCGAAGTCCTGGTCGTACAGCCGGTCCGTTAACTCGGTTTTGGAAATCACTTCCCCGGCACGCACCATCAGGTACTCGATAATCTTGTATTCGAAGCTTGTGAGTTCGACCGCCTTTCCCTGGGCCTTGAGCTCCTGCCGGGACATGTCCAGGACGATAGGCCCTGCGTCGAGTATCGACGATGCCCAGCCTCCCGCACGTCGGAGTAACGCATTGACGCGCGCGATAACTTCTTCGTAATGGAAGGGTTTCACGACGTAGTCGTCTGCACCGGCGCTGAGTCCATCTACTTTGTCCTGCCAGCGGTCCCGCGCGGTCAGTACGAGAATCGGGAAGGTCTTGCCCTCTTCGCGCGCTTTGCGAATGATCTCCAGCCCCGACACTTCGGGCAGGCCGAGATCGATAATCGCGAGGTCCACCGGGTATTCACTCGCAAAGTACAGGCCTTCACGGCCGTCGGCGGCCTGCTCCACGGCAAACCCCTCTTCCTTGAGGCGCCCTGCAAGCGACTCGCGCAAGGTCGCATCGTCTTCGATCAGCAATAATCTCATGATTGATCCCGGTGCTTGCCTAGCGGCCGCGGCTCTGGCCATTAACCTTGTAGGTCTTGACCTTGCCGTCCTTGGTCATGACGCGCACATAATGCACGTCGCGCCCACCGCTCGTCTTTGTCTCAGCGCTAATCACACGCTCGACGTCGCCGCGCCTGCGTACCGACTCCACCGCCTGCGCCAGGCTCATGCCGTTACCCTGCGTCGCCAGCACACCAGGGGGCTGCAGATCCTGGATCTGCAACTCGGCAGCCGCGTCCGTGACGACCGGCAGCGCCTGCGAAGTCGTTGCCATCGCCAACAGCGACAGGAGGAGAAGGCTGCGCCTGATTTGAGAGTAAGGGTTCACGTTGTCGGATTCGCTCGATTCAATACCGGATTGTAGGGATTGCAGCGCGCTTAAGTGTCGTCGGTCGCCGGGCTGATTGCAATAAACTGGCGCACAACCCGGCAACCGATTGACAGCTAGTGGGCAGGCCTTACGTCCACGCGGACCCGTAATTCGCGGCCCGGATCGTAGGGCATTTGCGTTGCGTAGGTCTGGCCGCGGTACTTGTACAGCACTTTGTAGCCGTCAATGCGCTCCTCGCGCCGCTCTTGCGTGCGGGTCTCGCAGCGTCGGACGGGCCGACTGTGCTCAACGGTTTCATAGCCATAGCGCCGTTGCGCCGAGCTGTTGCCGACCGCGGCGCCGATCAGCGTGCCGGCCACGGTGGCCGCGTCGTTACCCCGACCGCTGCCAAACTGATGACCCACGACACCGCCCACCACGGCACCCAGCAGCGTGCTCACACCGGTGCCCGGCGCACTGCGCTGGACGGCATAGCGTTCTACCTCGTCCCAGCACTCACGCACAGGTGTTCGGACCGTGACAATACGGCGCACCGGTTCCACGCTGATAACCTTTGCGTAGTCATATTGCGCACGCTGCTTGTCTGCCAGTGCCGGCGATGCGGCACCAACCAGCGCCAAAACCATCGTTGCGCCAATCAAGCTCAGGCCTGTCGTTCTGCGGTGATTTTTGCTCATCATGATCTTGCCTCTTCCTGTACTGACTGACCCACTTGTCAGCCTGGAATGAAGCTTAGGCGCCGACCACTGAATCTTTGCTGAACGGCAGACGGCCCGCATCTGCGGGCCTCGCTAGCCGGCCTGCTCCTGTGCCAGGCGCTTTTTGGTTGCGCGCCATTCGTGCTCGAGATCGGCCAGGGACATCTTCTTCAATGCGCCGCCCGACGCGACGATCGAGGCTTCCATATCGCGGAAACGCCGCTCGAACTTGGCGTTAGCCCCGCTGAGCGCCTTTTCGGGGTCAATTTCGAGGTGGCGCGCAAAATTGACGAGGGCGAACAGCACGTCGCCAAATTCTTCCTCGATATGCCCGGCGTCGCGTGAGCCAACCGCTTCCTCGAGCTCATCGAGTTCCTCGTGCAGCTTCTCGCGGACACCTTCCCGGCTTGACCAGTCGAACCCCACCGTGCCGGCCCGTTTGCCGAGCTTTTGTGCCCGCATGAGGGCCGGCAGCGCCTTCGCAATGCCGGCCAGTGCGCTCTTGTCCTCATCAGCCGCACGTTCCTCCGCCTTGATTGCCTCCCAGCTACCTTCCTGCTTGCCGGCTGCCAGTTCGTCATCGTCACCAAAAACATGCGGGTGGCGCCGAATCAGCTTCTCCCGGATACCCTCTACGACGTCGTCAAAATCAAACAGCTCGGCCTCTTCGGCCATCCGTGCATGAAAAACCACCTGCAGCAGCAAATCGCCCAGTTCGAGGCGCAAGCCTCGCATGTCGTTACGGCTGATCGCGTCCGCAACTTCATAGGCCTCTTCGATCGTATAGGGCGCTATCGATTTGAAGTCCTGCTGCAGGTCCCAGGGGCAGCCGCTGTCCTTGTCACGAAGCGCAGCCATCACTTCAAGTAGTTTATCTATACTAGACATAAGTAATTGTTATTTAAGTTTTTCTGCAAGCTTAATCAGCATGTGAGCCGTCGCCCCCCAGATCCTGTGCTGCTCGTACCGGAACTCCATGATAGGAATTATCCGGCCATTAAAGTCGCGCTCCGACGCGAGTGCATTGCGCCGGTCGAGCAGGAAAGACAGGGGCACTTCAAACGCGTACTCCACTTCGGCATGGTCAACGACGATTCGCGCGCTCGAATTGACACACCCGACTACCGGCGTAACGGCATACCCGGTCACCGTCGGCATCGCATCGAGATAGCCCAGCACGGCCACGTCAGACGGCGAAATCCCCACCTCTTCATGGGTTTCCCGCAGCGCCGTCTGTGCAATGTCATCGTCTTCAGGCTCCATGCGGCCACCCGGAAAGCTGATCTGGCTGGCATGGTGTTTGAGTGCGGCGGAACGCTGCGTCAGTAGCACCGTCAATCCACTGTCTCGCTCAATTACCGGCACCAGCACACCGGCCGGTTTCAGTGTTTGCTGAAGGCTGCTGCGAAAATCGCTCGGCCACCCGTCGCTGCCGGGCGGCATGACAACATCCGTCGGGTCCGGCGCCAGCGCTGTACTTCGGAGTCGCTCGCGCAACAACACAATTGTTGGTGTCTCGAACGAATCCATGTGCCTAGTGCTTTATCCCACCCTCGGTCAACGCCGCCGGATCAAGCAATCGGTCCAGCTCTTCATCAGTGAGGTCGGTCATTTCACGCGCCACGTCCTTAACTGGCCGACCTTCCTTGTACGCCTTCTTCGCGACGGCCGCGCCGGTTTCGTAGCCAATCACGGGGTTCAATGCAGTAACCAGGATCGGGTTGCGGTCAAGCGCCTTGTTAATGTTGTCGGTGTTCACCTGGAAGCCGGCTATCGCGAGATCAGCCAGGCTGCGCGAGGCGTTGGCGAGCACCTCAATGCTTTGCAACAGGTTATAGGCAACCACGGGCAACATTACATTGAGCTGGAAATTGCCCGACTGGCCCGCCATGGCGATACAGGCATCATTGCCAACCACCTGGGCTGCCACCATAGCCACGGCCTCTGGGATCACGGGATTCACCTTGCCCGGCATAATGCTCGAGCCAGGCTGCAAGGCCGGAAGCTCTATTTCGCCGATTCCGGCAAGCGGTCCGGAGTTCATCCAGCGCAGATCGTTTGCGATCTTGGTCAGGCTGACCGCCAGCACCCGTAGCTGCCCGGAGGTCTCTACGGCGGCGTCCTGGCTGCTCAGCGCTTCAAATTTCGATGCGGCCGAGTGGAATTCTATGCCGGTGTTCTCGCTCAGCAGCACGGCCACCTTGTCGCCAAACTTCGGATGCGCGTTAATGCCGGTGCCCACGGCAGTGCCGCCCTGCGCGATGGCCGTCAGGCGTTTCATCGTATCCTGCAGTCGTTCAATGGCATGCTCGATCTGCGAGCGCCAGCCGTCGAGTTCCTGACCGATGGTCACGGGCATCGCATCCATCAGGTGAGTGCGGCCGGTCTTGACGGTGCTGCCGCACTCCTCGGCTTTGGTTTTGAGCGTCTCAGCCAGGTGCGCAAGTGCCGGCAACAGTTTGTCGTTGATCGATACAGCGGCACTGACATGCACACAGGTCGGGATTACATCGTTGCTGCTCTGGCTCATATTGACGTGGTCGTTCGGATGCACGGGCGCTTGCAAGACGTCGGTAGCAAGATGCGCAATCACCTCGTTGGCATTCATATTGGAGCTGGTGCCAGAGCCCGTCTGAAAGACGTCGATCGGAAATTCACGATCATGTTCACCCGCCGCCACCTCGAGCGCGCTTTTCTGGATAGCCATGGCGATTTTCGTCGATAGCAGGCCGAGTTCGGCATTGGCCCCGGCGGCGGCCCATTTCACAAGCCCCAGTGCGCCGATAAACGCCCGCGGCATCGTTAGACCGCTGATCGGGAAATTTTCTACAGCACGCTGAGTCTGTGCGCCCCACAGCGCGTCCTCAGGGACCTTGAGCTCGCCCATGCTGTCCTTTTCAATGCGATATTTGCTCTCGCTCATTGCGTCGATATCCTCGTCTTGTTCGCTGCGCAATCGTGTATGATTCGCGCTTTGCGCGCGCAAGTCTACACTGGTTTTCCACACATGAAAGTCTTCACCCTGAGAGCTATTTCGCCGGCCGATGGCCGCTACGCCGAGAAAGTTGCGGACCTGCGCGACATATTCAGTGAATACGGGCTTATCCGCTTCCGCGTGATGGTCGAAGTTCGCTGGCTTCAGTCGCTGGCCGACGAACCGGCTATCGCCGAGCTCGAGCCACCTACCTCCCTGATGAAAGATGCGCTCAACAGCATCATCGACGATTTCTGTGTGGATGACGCAGAACGCGTCAAGAAAATTGAGGCGACCACCAATCACGACGTCAAAGCCGTCGAATACTTCATTCGTGAGAAACTTGGCGATGGGCCCGAAACCTCGCAGTTAAAAGATTTCCTGCATTTCGCCTGTACGTCCGAGGACATCAACAACCTGTCCTACGCACTGATGCTGCGGGCGGCGCGCAACGATGTGCTACGCCCGAAAATGCGCACGCTCAGCAACAAGTTGCAGAGCATGGCGAAAAGTTTTGCCGCGGTGCCAATGCTGTCGCGCACCCACGGCCAGACAGCCAGCCCAACAACCGTAGGCAAGGAACTGGCGAATGTTGTGCAACGCCTGCAAAGAACCGAACAGCAGTTTGCGAGCGTGGCGATTCTTGGCAAATTCAACGGCGCTGTGGGCAATTTCAATGCGCACGTGATTGCTTATCCGGACGCAGACTGGCGCACTATCAGCAAGCAATTTATCGAGTCGCTGGGGCTGCAACAGAATGCCCATACTACGCAGATCGAACCGCACGACTGGACCGCCGAATATTGTCACGCGCTGGTACGTTACAACACGATCCTTATCGACCTGTGCCGCGATATCTGGGGCTATATCTCACTCGGCTACTTCAAGCAGAAGGTTGCACAAAACGAAGTCGGTTCCTCAACCATGCCGCACAAAGTCAATCCCATCGACTTCGAGAATGCGGAAGGCAATCTTGGGATGTCGACCGCCTTGCTGAGCCATTTTGCCGAGAAACTGCCCATTTCGCGCTGGCAACGTGACCTTACCGACTCAACGGTTCAGCGAAATTTCGGCGTGGCCATCAGCTACACCCTGATTGCGATGGAATCGCTGCTTAAAGGGCTTGGCAAACTGCAAATAAATGAAGCGGCTATCGCCGCGGACGTGAACGAAGCCTGGGAGGTGCTGGCTGAAGCTGTGCAAACAGTCATGCGTCGTTACGGCATTCCCGAGCCTTATGAAAAGCTCAAGGCACTGACACGCGGCCAGGCCGTAAACCAAGAATTGCTGCAGGCGTTCATTGCGACCCTTGAAATACCGGAGAGCGAGCGGCAACGCCTGCTCGAGCTACGACCCGAGACCTACCTCGGGCTCGCACAGGAACTGGTGACAGACAGCTAGCCACTGGACGCAGCGACACCACAGGATTCGCGTTCGGGCCGGCGATATGTAAAACAGCCCAGCAATTTTCCCACACGGTAAAATCATCGGAAGCCGCTGTTTATTTTGGGATGCGAACCATTCTCAAACACAAGCTGCGCCGCCAAAACGTGACGCAGTTGGCACCGGGCGCTGCAAGCGCACCGGTAAGATAGCCGACAATAAAGTTATCCGGCCATCAAAGCCGGCAATCAGGGATTGGACTAAACCTCGTAATGATCGACACTCGCGATAACAGCAAGCGCTGGGTTATTTCCAGCCACGAAGAAATGCGTAATGCTGCGGTTGCTGTCGCCCGGGAAGCAAAGCGCAAGGTATCCATCTTTACGCACGACCTGGAACCGGGCATCTATGACGACCCGGACTTTCTTGAGGTCATCAAGCGCCTGGTGCTGTCCCAGACGTACGCGCGTGTCCGCGTGCTTATCGCTGATCCGACCCGCGCCATCAAGAACGGCAATAATTTTGTGCATTTGGGCCGTCGCCTGAATACCTATATCGAGTTTCGTCACGTGCGCGACGACCTGCGCACCCATGCCGAAGCATTCTGCATCGCCGACGAAAAAGCACTGGTTTATCGGCTGCAAGCAACCCGCTGGGAAGGCATCGTCGACACACACGAGCCATCAGTTGCCAAACTGTACGGCAAGATGTTTGACGAAATCTGGCTTGCCAGCGAAATTGAAATGGAATTTCGTCAACTCGGAGTCTAGACAACGTGCGACCTACTGATCTGACTGTCGCGGCCGTTGTGCGCCGGGACGACCGCTACCTTATGGTGGAAGAAAAGGCGATGGGCCGGATTGTGCTCAGCCAGCCTGGCGGGCATATCGAGTCCGGCGAATCACCTGAGAAAGCGTTGTTGCGTGAAGTACTCGAGGAAACCGGCTGCACCGTGGTTTGCGGGGAAATGATCGGCGTCTACCTGTGGATTCACCCGCAGACCCGGCAACAGTTCCTGCGCATCATGTACGCTGCTGAATTCCAGTCTTGCGACGAATCCCTGCCGCTCGACACACCCGTCCTCGCGCGCCACTGGCTCACCCGAAAAGAGCTGGAAGAAAATCCCAGGCGGATGCGCACTCCCGCGGTGCTGCGTTCTATCTATGACTACGAAGCAGGCCGTCGCGAGTCCGACGCGCTGATCACCGGCATGTTGCCGCTCGCCAATCACGTTGACCGGGTGATGGCACGCGCAGACCTCGTCTGAACCAGGCTCATTTGCTCGCCCGCAACCCCGGCGGGCAGCAAGACTGATACAATTTTCGCGCTATGGCGCATTCACTAACGAATATTGAAGGCCAGGATGTTGTCCTGGGCCTGTCAGGCGGCGTTGATTCCGCGGTTGCTGCAATCCTGCTCAAAGAAGCGGGCGCCCGCGTGCAGGCGTTGCACATGACCAACTGGGAAGATGACGACGGCTATTGCACGGCGGCTGACGATTTGCAGGACGCCCGGCGCATCACGGAACAGCTCGACATCCCCCTCCATCATGTCAATTTTTCGGCTGAGTATCGCGACCGCGTGTTTGCGTACTTTCTGGCCGAGTATCGGGCGGGGCGCACCCCTAATCCTGACGTCCTGTGCAATCGTGAAATCAAGTTCGGTGAGTTTCGGCAATATGCGCGGCGGCTCGGCGGCACGGTCCTCGCCACGGGGCACTATGCACAGACAGCCACCATAGAGAACGAACCCGCCTTGCTGAAAGCCGCGGATGCGAATAAGGATCAGACGTATTTCCTGCACGCTGTCCCGGCGGACGCGTTGGCCGATACCCTATTTCCCCTCGGTCATTTGCAAAAGCAGGAGGTGCGTTCACTCGCGCACACGCATGGCCTTGACGTGCACGACAAAAAAGACAGCACAGGCATTTGTTTTATCGGCGAACGACCGTTTCGAGAGTTCCTCGCGACCTACATTCCTGCGAATCCAGGGCCCATCCGGACGATTAGCGGTGAGCTTGTCGGGGAACACAGCGGCCTGATGTATTACACGCTCGGCCAGCGCCAGGGTCTCGGCGTTGGCGGTCTGGCCGGTGCCGATGACGCGCCCTGGTATGTCGTCGACAAGGACGCGAAGACCAACACGCTTATCGTCGATCAGGGCAACAGCGAACGCCTGCTGAGTGACTGGCTGCTAGCAAGCGCCCCTTCCTGGATCGGCCGCTCACCAGCCGGCCTCGATCAGGGGCTGC
>JAUHZT010000090.1 GCA_030425905.1 Gammaproteobacteria bacterium | reverse complement strand
CTGATCGAGCAGACCAGGCGGAACCTTGTGCAGGTCGCGCCAACCTCGATCGACGATGTGCGTAGCGCCGGTCGTGTGCTGGTCGCCATGTCCGGGGAAGTGTATGAACAGCACTTGTCACTCAAGAAGTTCCTCAATGCACACCTCTACCAGCATGAGCGCAAGCTGGAAATGATGAGCAGGGTGCAGGCCGTGCTACGCGCGTTGTTTGAGCGCTTCATAAACGATAACTCGCTGATGCCAGAGGAGTTTTCTGAGGCGGCCCGAGACCAGGACGAGGCTGGCAGGGCACGCGTGGTGGCCGATTATATCGCCGGCATGACTGACCGTTTCGCGATCGCCGAACACGAGCGCCTGGCAGGCTGTTAAAATGCGCGGCGCCGGCAACCCGCCCGGTCACCACAACGAGGTTTGCCAGTGACACCGAAAGCCATTCCCGCAAGAGACCGCCTGATATTCGCCATGGATGTGCCGGATTGCGCCCGCGCCCGAAGCCTGGCCGAGGAACTTGGCCCGTCCGTAAGCTTCTACAAGATCGGTCTCGAACTGATGATGAGTGGCGAATATTTCGAGTTGCTCGACTGGTTGCTCGAGCGTGACAAGAAGGTTTTCTGCGACCTGAAGTTCTTCGATATTCCGGCCACGGTCGGCTCTGCCGTACGGCAGCTCAAGGACCGCGGTGCGAGCTTTGTCACGGTGCACGGTAACCGCTCGATAATGGAAGCCGCCGCTGAGAACAAAGGCGACAGTCTTAAAGTGCTCGGCGTTACGGTGCTGACCAGCCTGGACCGCGGCGATCTCGACGACCTCGGTTTCGATTGCGACGTCGATGCGCTTGTCCTGTCGCGTGCAAAGCAGGCGCTTGAGTCCGGTTGTGATGGCGTCATTTCTTCCGGTCTTGAAGTACCGAAGTTGCGTGAATTCATCGACGACAAGTTGCTGGTGGTGTCGCCAGGCATTCGCCCCGTGGATAACAAGCCGGCCGGGGACCAGAAGCGGGTGGTTACTGTCGAGACCGCGTTTGGCAACGGTGTCGACTACATCGTGGTGGGTCGACCTATTCGCGATGCGGCCAGTCCGCGCGCTGCCGCCGAAGCGATGCAAGCATCGATTGCCGCGCAGTTCAAAGCATGAAGGCCGGACTCGACAACGACCTGTTGCTGCGCGCACTCAAGCGCGAACCGGTGCCGAGAACGCCTGTCTGGATCATGCGCCAGGCTGGACGTTACCTGCCGGAATACCGCGCGATTCGCGCTGAGGCCGGGGACTTCATGAGCCTTTGCCGCAACCCGGAGCTCGCGTGTGAAGTCACGATGCAACCGTTACGCCGTTTCAAACTTGATGCCGCCATACTTTTCTCTGACATTCTGACGGTGCCCGACGCCATGGGCTGTGGTCTGTACTTTGAAACCGGCGAAGGGCCCAAGTTCGAGCGGCCGATCCGTTCGCTCGCCGACATCGAGAAACTGGCGACGCCCGATGTTTCGACTACCTTGCGCTACGTCTTCGATGCCGTGCGCACGATTCGCCGCGAACTCGATGGCAGCCTGCCGCTGATCGGCTTTGCGGGCAGCCCCTGGACGGTCGCAACCTACATGGTGGAAGGCGGCTCGAGTCGCGATTTTCCACGCATCAAGGGCTTGCTCAAAGAGGATCCGGCCGCACTGGATACGCTGCTTGGCAAGGTTGCCAGCATTACCACGGACTACCTCAACGCCCAGATAGAAGCCGGTGCCCAGGCGCTGCAAATATTCGATACCTGGGGTGCCACGCTGCAGGGGGATGACTACCGCCGCTTTTCACTTGCGTGCATGCAGCAGATTCTCGACGGCCTCAATCTTGGCAGTGGGGCAGACCGCATCCCTGTCATCCTGTTCACCAAGGGCGCCGGCCCGCTGCTCGCTGACATGGCGGAAACTAGCTGCGACGCACTCGGCGTAGATTGGACCACCGACCTGGCGACAGCGCGCGAGTACGTTGCCGACCAGGTCGCCCTGCAGGGCAATCTGAACCCCGCTGTCCTGCGAGAAGACGCCGCAAGCATCCGCCAGGGCGTCGCCGAAACGCTCGCAAGCTACGGTGACGGGCCCGGGCACGTCTTCAATCTCGGCCATGGCATTACGCCCGACATCGAGCCCGAAAAACTCGCTGTACTCGTTAACGCCGTGCACGAACTCAGTCCCCAAAACCACAGCGCGAAGCCATCCTAAGAGCGCCCGGTTCACCTCGCTCGATGATCCCGAATCACCGGAGCATAGCCCTCGGGGCGCCGCCCGCTTGTGCCGAAGAGCTGGCTAGTTTTCGTCTCGAAGTTCGCGGCGCAGAATTTTTCCAACGTTTGTCTTGGGGAGTTCGTCGCGAAACTCCACGATCTTGGGGCGTTTGTAGTTGGTGAGGTTTTCCCGGCAGTGGTCGATGACATCCTGTTCGGTGACGCTGTCATCCGTGCGCACCGCGAATACTTTAACGACCTCACCGGAGTGCTCGTTGGGTACACCGATCGCGGCGGCTTCGAGAATGCCGTCCATTTCGACGACGATGTTCTCTACCTCGTTCGGGTACACATTGAAGCCGGAGACCAGGATCATGTCCTTCTTGCGATCTTCGATAAAGACGTAGCCCTTGTCATCCATGCGGCCGATATCCCCGGTACGCAGCCAGCCGCCCGGCAACATTACTTCGGCTGTTTCCGCAGGACGCTGCCAGTAGCCTTCCATTACCTGCGGGCCCCTGATGCAGATTTCACCGACCTCACCGATTGGCAGCGGGTTGCCGTCATCGCCGGCGATCATTGCTTCGGTCGATGGAATGGGCAGGCCAATCGTGCCCGTAAACTTGCTGCCCGGAATGTTGATAATCGCGGCCGGCGACGTTTCAGTCAGGCCGTAGCCCTGCGCAATTTCGCAACCGGTGACGGCGGCCCATTGTTTTGCGACAGCAGGCTGTACGGCCATCCCGCCACCGACGCAAACCCGCAAGCCGCTAAAGTCGACGTCACTGAATCCGGGTGTATTCAGGAGCGCCGCAAACAGGGTGTTGACGGCCGTAAAGTAATTGAAACGATACTTGCTGATCTCTTTGACGAAGGCCTTGAAGTCGCGCGGGTTGGTAATGAGCACATTCAGGCCGCCGCGCGCCATCACGGTGAGGCAATTCCCCTGCAAGGAAAAAATGTGGTACAGCGGCAAGGCGGTGATCGCCGTGATCGGCTCGAGGCCGGCATAGGCATCGCCAACCCAGGCTTCCGACTGGGCAACGTTATAGACCATGTTGCGGTGACTTAGCATGGCGCCTTTGGACACGCCGGTCGTACCGCCTGTGTATTGCAAGAATGCGATGTCTGCAAAGCCCAGCTCAACATGCTGCAGTGTCTTGCCACTGCCCATTTGCAACGCCTTTTTGAATCCCACGGCCTGCGGCAGACGATAGGCGGGCACCAGTTTCCTGACGTAACGCACGACGAAGTCAACGAGCCAGCCTTTTGGCTTGTCGAGCATTTCACCCAGAGAGGTCGTCACAACATGCTGTACGCTCGTATTGGCGATCACCTCACTCAGCACGTGTGCAAAATTCTCAAATATGATGATTGCTTTGGCCCCGGAGTCCCGGAGCTGGTGTTCAAGTTCACGGCCCGTGTACAGCGGGTTGACGTTGACGGCGACCAGCCCGGCACGAAAAATACCGGCGAGCGCAATCGGGTACTGCAGCGTATTGGGCAGCATGATAGCTACCCGTTCACCCCGGGTTAGCCCGAGACTGCTTTGCAGGTAACAGGCAAATTTCATCGACAACGCATCGAGCTCCCGATAGCTGATGGTTGTACCCATGTTTGTGTAAGCCGGGTTATCGGCATACTCAGAAAAAGAGTGCTCCATTAACTCCCGTAGTGAACGAAATTCCGGCTCGGGAACTTCTTCGGGAATTCCGTCCGGGTAGGACTGCAACCAAATTTTTTCCAACGCTTTCCCCCTGTTGTAACTAGTCAGCTAATGGCTGATCGCCCCCCGGCGCCGCAAGTGCTTCGCGAATAATCGGCCACGCGTTGTCCAGCAACACACGCTGCGCCTCGGCCGTAGGATGGATGCCATCAGCCTGCATCAACTCGTCGTTGAGTGCGACACCCTCCATAAAGAACTCGATCCAGGCGATATTCTGGCTCGCGGCTACCTGCGCAAATACTGCCTCGAAGGCTTTGGAGTAGCGCGGGCCGTAATTCAGCGGGATGCGAATGCCGAGCAGGATAACGGCGGCGCCGCCTTTCTTGCCGGCCGTAACGATTTTCTCAAGGTTTTCGCGCATCCGGTCCGGCGGGAAGCCGCGCAGGCCATCATTGCCGCCCAGCTCGACGATCAACAGCTCCGGTGCGAATCGTTGCATCGCGTCGGCGATGCGCTCGGCGCCACCTTCCGTGGTCTCGCCGGTGATACTGGCGTTCACGACACGATGTTCGTACCCTAGGGACTCAAGCCGTTGTTGCAGCAACGACGCCCAGGACTGGTCCATTTCCATTCCGTAGCCGGCACTCAGGCTGTCGCCAAAAATCAGGATCGCCGGCTCTTCGTCGCAAAGAGCAGTGCCGGATAACAGCAATAGTAAAAGGATGAGAGCTTTTTGCATGACAAACAGTGAACCAGACTCCAGAGTCGTTCTTGTGGCCAGTGATGTTACGAAACAGGTTAGCAGCCCGGAAGGCATCCTGACCATTCTTTCTGCGGTCAGTTTTACAATATCTGCGGGAGAGTCCGTCGCGGTCGTTGGCCCCTCCGGCGCCGGTAAATCGACTCTGTTGGCACTGCTTGCCGGGCTTGATCTGCCCAGCAGCGGTTTTGTCGAACTCAATGGCAACAACCTTAACGAGCTCGATGAAGACGGACGTGCAATTGTTCGCGCGAAAAGCGTTGGCTTCGTATTCCAGTCGTTTCACCTCGTGCCTTCGCTGAACGCGCTTGAGAATGTCATGCTGCCGCTGGAACTCGCGGGTCAGAGCGACCCCCGCAAAACGGCGCGCGAAATTATTCGAAAAGTCGGCCTTGAGCAGCGCTGGAGCCACTACCCGGCGCAACTGTCGGGTGGCGAGAAGCAGCGCGTGGCGCTGGCCCGCGCTTTTGCCACCGCGCCGGCGGTGCTGTTCGCGGACGAACCAACCGGTAACCTCGATGCACGTACCGGGGCAACTATCATGGAGCTGATGTTCGAGCTGAACCGCAGCTCGGAAACCACACTGGTGCTGGTCACGCACGACGCGGCCCTGGCCGATCGCTGCGACCGCGTGCTTAGCCTCGATGCGGGCAAGCTGGTGTCAGATGTGAGCAACGCAAAGTGAAGGCATTCGGCTTCGCGTTGCGCAGTTTCGGCCGCGAGATTCGTTCCGGCGAAGTGCTCGTGTTGCTCGCGGCAGTCACCCTGGCCGTCGCCGCATTGACGGCGGTCGGTTTTCTGACCGACCGCATCGCCAAAGCCGTCGCGCGCCAGGCGAATGAGGTGCTCGCCGCCGACCTGCGCTTGCGCTCGCCGGAGCCAATACCGGAGACCTGGCGCGAGCTTGCACGGGACTACAATCTCAAGCTTGCCGACGTCGCCTCGACCACAAGCGTCGTCTACCACGGCGACGACAATGCACTTTCGACCATTCTCGCCGTCAGTGATGCGTACCCACTGCGCGGCACCGTACGCATTGCCGACGAATTATTTGGTACCGAACGAGAGACAACGGCGGTGCCCGCGCCGGGCGAGGTGTGGGCCGACGGCTCGCTGCTCGCACGGGTTAATGCCAGCGTGGGTGACGAGCTTGAAGTCGGCAACAGCCTGTTGCGCATCTCGGCCGTGGCTACGTATCGCCCGGACCAGTCCATCGGTTTTGCGTCGCTTGCGCCTACGCTGCTGATGAACGGCGCCGATCTCGCGGCGACGGGCCTGGTCGGTGAAGGCAGCCGCGTGCGCTACGCGTTGCTTGTGGCGGGCAATGATGAGGATGTGCAGGCCTTCAATAACGCGATTGAACCGGAGCTGCCGGATACACTGCGCCTGCGTTCGGCTGAAGAAAGCAGCGAGCGAGCCTTCGCGGCCGCTGATCGCGCACAGCGCTTTCTGTCCTTGACGGCAGTGATCAGCCTGTTACTGAGTGCGGTGGCCATTGCCATGTCGGCGCGGCGTTTCGCGCATCGGCGTATGGACACCGTGGCGCTGATGAAAAGCCTGGGCGCCACGCAGGGTTTTGTGATCACGGTCTCCGTGGTCCAGATCATGCTGCTGGGGTTGATTGGCGTGCTCGCGGGCAGTGCGACGGGTTTTGCCGCGGAAGCAGGTTTGTCGTGGCTGCTGGCCGATATCATCGCCGGGGACTTGCCCAAACCGGGTGCGGCGCCTGTGTTGCTTGCATGCGGCAGTGCCCTCCTGCTGCTGGCAGGCTTTGCCCTGCCATCGCTAATCCAGTTGCGCAATACGCCGCCATTGCGCGTGTTGCGGCATGACGCCATGCCACCGGCGCCGTCGCGAATTCTCGTTGCGGGCACGTCACTTGCTGCTGTTACAGCGCTGCTGTACCTGACTGTCGGTGATGCACGCATGCTGTTCATTGTGCTGGGTGGCGTCATCATTATCGCCGGTGCGTTGTATGTCCTCGGGCGCGGCCTGGTGGCGTTGCTCGGTCGTTTCCGTTCTGGCGTCGGCGTGGCCTGGCGCTATGGCCTGGCAAATGTGGCGCGCCGGGGACGGGTCAGTGCTGTGCAGGTTGTTGCGTTCGGCCTCGGTCTTACGGTGCTGCTGCTGTTAACGCTGGTTCGAACCGACTTGCTGGAAGGCTGGCGCAAGACCCTTGACGAGGATGCGCCCAACCAGTTTCTTATCAATATCCAGCGCAGCGAAACAGAGTCGGTTGCAAAAATATTCACCGATCGCGGCATTGAACCGCCACAGCTTTCGCCGCTCGTTCGCGCGCGCATGACTTATATCAATGACGTGTCGGTGAAAGATCGCGAGTACCCGGATCAGGGCGGTGAGTGGTTCGCAAACCGTGAACACAACCTGTCCTGGGCCGCAACGTTAAGCGACAGCAATGAATTGCTGGCAGGCGAATGGTGGCCAGCCGACTACGCGGGGCCGCCGCTGGTGTCGATCGAAGAAGAGCAGGCTGTCGAAACCGGCCTCGGCATTGGGGATCGCCTGCAGTTTGAGATTGCTGGTCAGCGCCTGAGTGCGGAGATCGCCAGTATTCGCAAGATCGACTGGGATTCCTTCCAGCCAAACTTTTTCCTGGTGCTGTCACCCGGCGCGCTGGATGACTTTCCGGCCACCTTTATCGCCAGCATGCGTGTTGAACCGCAGCAGCGCCCGGCGCTGGTTGAGCTGGTACGGGCGCATCCGACCATCTCGGTAATTGATCTTGATTCAATTTTGCAGCAGGTGCGCGGCATAATCGAAAAAGCCAGCCTTGCGGTGCAGGCCGTATTCTTCTTTACACTGGCCGCCGGAGTGGCCGTACTGTTTGCGGCCGTACAGTCCACGATTGACGAGCGCCGGTTTGAAAGCGCAATGCTGCGTGCACTGGGCGCACGCAAACGCGTGGTGTTTGCAGGCATCATGGCCGAGTTTGCGGCCCTCGGCGCGGCGGCTGGTCTGCTTGCTTCGGCCGGTGCATCGGTACTTGCTGCGGTGCTTGCCGTCGAATTGTTTAATCTGCCGTACACGATCAACCCGATGATCTGGGTCGTCGGCATGACGGCAGGTATCGTCATTGTCTGCGCCAGCGGCTTTTTTGCGGCGCGCAGCGCTATTAATTCAGCGCCTATTGAGGTCTTGCGGACAGCAGCGTAATGAGCGAGCGGCTTCCCGCTTATACAGAAAAACTGTCCTGCGGCATTGTGTTGGCGCGCAGGAGAGAGCTGGCCTGGTGCACGTTGATGCTACGGGCCTATCACCACTGGGATTTTCCCAAGGGGATTCGCGAGGCGGACGAAGAGCCGTTGCAAACGGCAACCCGCGAGCTCGGTGAGGAAACCGGGATCGTGGATGCGGTGTTTGAGTGGGGTGATCGCTTTATTGAAACCGGCCCCTACAGTCGCGGCAAGACCGCGCGCTATTACCTGGCGGCGACCCGCAGTTCTGAGGTCGTGATGGGCATTTCACCGGAAACCGGAAAACCGGAGCATCACGAATGGCGCTGGGTTAGCTTCGATGAGGCATATGACCTGTCAGCGCCGCGTGTGCGCGATGTCGTGCGCTGGGCGCGCAATATCATCGGCGCCTGAGCGGCGCCGATGTGCGGGTACGACAAGCTACTGCGTGTTCACCGGCGTGTTGCTGCCTGCCCGGAAAGGATAGTTGGCAAACATTTTCGGCACCGCGTCATCAACCGCGGCTTTGACGTTGTCGCGCACCTCGTCGGTGACACGACCGACAATGACGGACTCCCACACCAGTAGTTTTCTTTCGGCGTCCACAAGGTCAATGTTGAATGTGCCCTGCGTGTACTGGGATACATGCGTTGCCTGCGCATAGCCGTAGCCCATCCACGGGTCGTAGAAGCCACCACGATAGCCATAGTAACCGCGACCGTAGTAGCCATAGCCGCTAACTGGTGCCGGCGTTTTTGCAACCGTGGTCTTCTCCTCCAGTACTGCATTGAAGTTAACCAGCAGGTCCGGGTCGCTGGATTTCACGTAGCCACGTTGTTCCATCTCCCGCGTTACAGCGGCGCGCACATACTGCGAAAAAAGGCTCTCATACTCGTTCTTGTCAGGGCCGGTTTTCTCGTAAAAGTTAAAGGTCTTGTACTGGCTGAAGTCCGATGCCCGGTCGTAGTCAGTGCGAATGTCCGGGCCTGATACGCAGCCGGTTGCGAGAGCGGCAATGGCAAGTGCGCCGGCTAGTTTCATCATTCTGGAAATGCTCTGCACTTTGGGTCTCCTAGGTAACATGGTTCCTGGATTCGCCAGCGAGAAAGGCCCGGGTGTTGGCCGCAAGTTCGTCGATCGCATTTTGCCGTGCCTCGTCGCTCGCCCAGGCTATATGTGGCGTGACGATAAGATTGCTGCCAGTGTAGTCCAGCAGTGGGTCGCCGTCGACTGGCGGCTCGTGCGGAAGAACATCGACGGCGGCGCCAGCAAGCTGCCCTGATTCGAGCGCGTCCACAAGTGCGCCTGAATGCACGAGTCCGCCACGTGCCGTATTCACAAGAATCGCGCCCTTCTTCATTTGTGCAAACTGTTCGGCGGACAGCAGATTGCGGGTTGCCTCGGTCAGCGGGCAATGCAGTGAGATTGCGTCCGCGCGGGCAAGTACTTCTGCAAAGCCACAGCGCCCCTCGGGAACAGTCGTAGAACCTGGTCGTGCCGCGACCAGCACCTGCATGCCAAAGGCGCGTCCGACGGCGGCAACGCCCTGACCAAGCGCGCCATAACCGATAATGCCCAGGGTCATCGCGCTGAGTTCACGAATCGGATGATCAAGCAGGAACGGCATGCTCGATGTCTGCCAGTCACCCGCGTTAACCGAGGCTCTGTACTGCGGCAGGCTGTGGGTAAGCATCAACAAGGCACCGAAAACGTGCTCAACGACCGAGGCCGTACAATAATTGCGGATGTTTGCAACGACGATGCCATGTTGCCTCGCACAGTCGAGATCGACATTGTCACTGCCCGTTGCGGTCAGGCCGATAAAGCGCAACCTGGGAGCGTCTCGCAGCAGCGCAGCTGTGAGTTGCATCTTGTTGGTGTACACGATGTCAGCGTCCCGGATGCGTCCCGCAAGCTCAGCATCGCTGGTGCCATCGTACACTTCCAGTTCGTCAACGATCGCTCGCAGGCCGGTGAGATCAAGGCCGGGCCCCATGGTTTTGAAGTCAAGAAATACAGCTTTCATTTGCAGGTAGGTTACTCTCTGAAAAGCAGACTTAGCATGGTGCGCACGATGGCCGATCAATTCTGGAAACGCAAATCCCTTGCCGACATGAACCCGGCAGAATGGGAGTCATTGTGCGACGGCTGCGGTCTGTGTTGCATGCACAAGGTGGAAGACGAGGACAGCGGCGAACTGTTTTATACCAACCTGGCCTGCAAACTGCTCGACACCGATACCTGCCGCTGCACCGACTATAGCAATCGCGCCAAACTGGTTTCCGACTGCCTGAAGCTCACCGCCGATACGACCGAGGCATTCGAGTGGCTGCCAGCCACCTGTGCTTACCGCTTGCTGGCGTTTGGAGAGGAGCTGCGCGACTGGCATCCGTTGCTTAGCGGCGACCCGGAATCCGTGCACGAAGCCGGTATATCGGTGCGCGGCAAGGTTGTATCCGAGAACGATACCGACGAATGGACGGTGCTCTGGAAGGTGCACGATACCGACTAGCGATGCCGTAAGGAGTGCACGTGGATCAAGGAGCCCCCGTGAAAAAGTACCCAAGCATAGAACTGGATGGCTATCGCGAGTACCCGCTCGCGGAAATGCGGCAGCGTGTTAATGCATTTTACGAGAATCTTGATCGGCGCCGAACAGTACGTGAATTTGCAGACCGGCCGGTGCCGCGCGATATCATCGAAACGGCTTTGCGAGCCGCGAATACAGCGCCCAGCGGCGCGAATCTGCAGCCCTGGCATTTCGTTGTGGTTGGTGGTGCCGGGACGAAGAAAAAAATTCGCGACGCGGCTGAAGCCGAAGAGCGTGAATTTTATGAGCACCGTGCCTCGGCAGAATGGCTCGCTGCGCTTGAACCGCTGGGAACCGATGAGCACAAGCCGTTTCTTGAGACCGCGCCCTACCTGATAGCCGTATTCCTGCAAAAGTACGCTCGACTCGACGATGGTCGCAAGGTCAAGCATTACTACCCGGCTGAATCGACCGGTCTCGCCACGGGCTTGCTGATAGCCGCTCTGCACGAAGCCGGCCTGGCTACGCTGACGCACACGCCCAGCCCGATGCGGTTTCTTAATGAAATACTGGGCAGACCTGCCAGCGAGCGCCCGTTCCTGTTGCTGGTGACGGGCTACCCGGCTGACGATGCGCGGGTGCCGGAAATCAAGAGAAAAGAATTGCAGGAATACACGAGCTTCGTAGAGGACTAAGCCCAAGCGCTTAGCCGGTATTCTGTAAACCCTGCGCGATTCCGTTGACGCTTGCCATCAACGCGTCGAACACTTCTTCATCGGCGTAATCGGACGCGCGCCAGCGCGCCAGCAGGTCAACCTGCATTAGACTCATTGGGTCTACATAAGGATTCCGCAGCATGATCGCGCGCTGCAACGTGACATCGCCTTCGAGCAAATCCTTGTGGTCGGAGTATTCGAGGATGAGGTCGCGGGTCAGGTCAAATTCCTGCTCGATGATCGGAAAGAACTGCTCATGCAGGTCGCCCGCCAGTTGCGAGTACAGTTTCGCAATGCCGAGGTCTGCTTTGGCAAGAACCATCTCGACATCGGCGGTTAGCGCGCGCATGAAATACCATTCGGCGAACATGTTACGGAACTCGGCATCATCAAACTGTTCGCTCGCCTTTTTCAGTCCTGTACCGAAACCGAACCAGCCCGGCAGAATAAAGCGCGCCTGCGTCCACGAAAACACCCAGGGAATTGCCCGCAGGTCTTCGATGCCGGCATTCTTGCGTCGCGACGACGGCCGCGAACCAATTCGCATGCGCTCGATCAGGTCGATAGGTGTTGCTTTGCGAAAGTAAGACGTGAACTCGGGCGTGTCATAAACAAGGTCACGGTAGGCTTTGCGGCTCTCTTTGGCGATGACGTCCATCATGTCGTGCCATTCAGGCTGGTCATTCCCGCGATGCCGGGGAATGGCCGTCGCCAGGGCAACCGAGCCGGTAACCTGCTCAAGCGTGCGTAACGCGATGCCGCGTAGCCCGTACTTTTCATTAATGATCTCGCCCTGCTCGGTGACGCGCAGCCGGCCATTGACGGTGCCGGGCGGTGCGCCGAGAACGGCGACGTGGGTCTTGCTGCCACCGCGGCTGATCGTGCCGCCACGGCCGTGAAAAAGGGTGAGTTCTATGCCCTCGGCGGCAACGGTTTGCACGAGCGTTTCCTGCGCGTTCTGCAGAGCCCAGCGCGCAGAGGCCAGGCCGCCGTCCTTGTTGCTGTCGGAATAACCGATCATGACGGTCTGGCGGTCGCGGCGCGTGCGCAGGTGTTCACGATAGAGGTCGGTCGTTAAGAGTTCCTGCAAGATTGCCGGGCCTTTCTCAAGGTCACCGACCGTTTCCAGCAGCGGTGCGATATCCAGCGGAATCTCGCCGCGACGGTTGGACAGGTCGCCCCAGCCTGCAAGCAGCAGGACCGAGAGAATGTCGTCGGCGCCCTGAGTCATACTGACCACAAAAGGCCCGATAGCCTGGTTGCCGTATTTTCTGCGGCAGAACGCGATCGCCTGGAACGCGGCGATTGTCTTGCGCGCGGTGGTTGAGAGGTTCTGCGGCGCGCTTTCGCGACCACGAATGGCCTCAACGATGCGTTGCGAGCGCTTTTCGGGCGGCCACTCGGCCCAGTCTTCTTCGCCCAGGCATTCGCCAATCACCTGGCGGTGTACTTCGGCGTCCTGGCGCACATCGAGGGTGACGAGGTGAAAGCCGAAAGTCTGTACGCGCCGGCGTAGCCGCTTAATGGGAAACAGACCCGCGTGCTCGCCCCTGTTGGCTGCGAGGCTGTCAGCAATCAGTTTCAAGTCGGCATCAAACTGGCGCACTTTTTCATACGGGAAGACATCATCGTCATAGGTCGACTGCAGTCTCTGCTGTACCAGCCGCAGGAACACGCGGTACGGCATGTCGCGGTGCCGTGCCGGTACCGCGTGATACGCCTGCTGGAAAACGCCGCGATACTCATCGAGTTTCGCGAGCAGTTCGTCACTGACCGCTACGCGATCCGTGGACTGACTCAGCTTCGCCGAGATGTTGCGGCATTCCTTGTAGTAAAGGTCGAGAATCAGTGAACGCTGGCGTGCCAACGTTGCACGAATGGTTTTTGCGTTGACGTTCGGGTTGCCATCCATGTCACCGCCAACCCAGGAACCAAAATGCAGGATGTCCTTGACGTTGAATTTGAAATCGCAGTCGCCGTAAATGCGTTGCAGGGCCGTTTCGATGTCTTCGTAAAACGGTGGCACAGCCCTGTACAGCACGTCGGTAAGAAAGAACAACACGTGCTCTAGTTCGTCGGCAACGGTCATCTGTTCCGACGGGTGTTCGTCGGTCTGCCAGCCCGTCGTTATTAGCAGCCGGATATTGGCCAGCGCCGCATTGACTTCCTGCGGCGTCTTGGTGGGGTTCAGCAGGTCGACCAGGTGCCGCACGATGTTTTGTTCCTTGCGTAACATCGTGCGCCGTGTCGGCTCTGTCGGGTGTGCGGTGAAAACAGGTTCGATATGCAGCATATCGAGCAGTTCCTGCACGTCTTCAGCCGACTTGCCCGCCGCTTTCAGCTTGATCAGGGAATCTTCAAGTCCGCCCGGTTGATAGTGACCAACATCACGCAGGTACTC
>JAUHZT010000089.1 GCA_030425905.1 Gammaproteobacteria bacterium | reverse complement strand
ACCGCTATGAGATCAACATGGGCTATCGCGACGGTTGGGCCGAACATGGCGTCTTAGTTTCAGGGGAATCGCCTGATGGCCGCTTGCCGGAAATCATGGAAGTCGAGGACCACCCTTGGTTCATCGGTGTGCAGTTCCACCCCGAATACAAGTCGCGTCCGCTAGAGCCGCACCCGCTGTTCGCCTCTTTCGTCGAGGCCTCCTTGAAGCAGTCGCGCTTGGTCTGATACCAATGCCGCGTCGCTTGATGCGGTGCCGTGTTGTGATTCGCCTTGATTATCAGTGTTTTATCATCGCAGCGCACTGTCGCTGTCGCTGTGGCACGGCGTTCGTACTAGGCCGAGCCGGGACCCGCTGGTCCCATTCGGCAGATGTCGCCTAGAGCTCCCAGCGGTGTTTGACGCGTTCGGCCACGTCTTCGTTGGCCGCTGCGATCATGCCGCCGCTGTGCATGCGGGCCGAGTAGGGCTGGCCTGCAAAGCTGCGCGCAATGCCGAGGTTGATGCCACTGGTGCCGCCGAATACAAAAACCTGCTTTCCAGAAAAGTCGAAAGTTGCATTCATGGTGATCATCCTTTGCGGTACTTGATCGCCAGTGTTAACTGGCCGACACTCAATTGCAATGTGCATAAAGGTAGGAGATTCGCTCAAGTGGACTGCGAAGCTGCCCGTCGCGCGCGCAGCAATCTTGCCTTGTAGCTTAAGGAGCCGCACATGAGACTCGTCCTGTTGGGGCATTCGGATATCGCGAGCGTCTTTGCGCTTACGCGCCTGCTTGAGTTATTGCCTGAGCACGAAGCCCGGGTATTTTTCTCCGGCGCGTTGCAAATGGCTGAGGGACAGGCGAGCGCACTTAGCGCTCTGGCGCAACACGACCAGCGCCTGCTTGATCAGCTCAGCGCATCGCAGGCACTGCCGAAAGCTATGGTCGAAGCGGATGACTTGCCCGCGCCAAATTCACAGGAAGGCCTTGCCTTGGTGCGCGACTGGGCGCCGGACCTGGTGCTCTCGGTTCGCTATCGGCGCATTCTGCGAGAGGACTTTATCGCTATTCCGAGGCTCGGCGTGCTTAACCTGCATTCGGGGATCCTGCCTGACTATAAAGGTGTCATGGCCACTTTCTGGGCGATGCTGCACGCCGAGCGCGAGATCGGTTGTACGTTGCACTGGATCCGCGACAGCGGGATCGACACCGGGCCAGTCATCGATATCGCCCGTTTCCCAGCAGACTACAAGCGTACTTATCTCGCAAATGTCCTGGCGCTCTATCCTCCCGGCTGTCGCATGATGGCTGATGCAGTACAGGCGCTGGCGCGCGGAAATTCGCTCCGCGATGAAGCCCAGCGAGCGAATGCCGGAAAATACTTTTCGACGCCGCAGGTTGGGGATTTGGAACGATTTACGGCAAAAGGCCTGCGGCTGGCTGCTCCGGGAGACTTCGCCACGTTGAACGAACTTTTCAGTTCGGGAAAATAAAAGCCGGCCACTTGACTCTCATATATCAAAATAGAATAGTTGCGTTGTTCGGTTGTCGTAATAATACAACGCCGACGGACAGTTTCGCTGCGGCGTGGAGGCTTAGTTGAATCGGGTATAAAACGATTCCGCTAGTTGCAGGTCACAGCTAAAACTGCATGGGCAATGCAAAAAACAGGAGATCCAAACGTGGACAAAAAACTCAGCAAGCGCCAGGGGGTATTGCTGACTCTGGTCCTGCCACTATCTGTTGCGTTTTCACAACAGTCTTTTGCGCAGGAAGAAGCGATCGAAGAGATTATTACGACGGGTACACGTGCCAAGGCACGCTCGGTGGAAGACTCACCGGCACCTGTCGACGTTCTTTCTGCGGATTACTTCTCAAACCAGGGTGATACCGACCTATCCAATCTGGTGCGTAATATTGTTCCTTCCTATAACGTGAATATGCAGCCGATCAGTGACGCGGCGACGATTGTTCGTCCCGCGAATCTGCGCGGCCTGGCACCTGACCACACGCTGGTACTGGTGAATGGCAAGCGACGACATCGCGCTGCCGTCATCTACTGGCTGGGCAACGGTGTTTCGAACGGTGCGCAGGGACCCGATATTTCGGCGATTCCCTCTATCGCACTCAAGCAGGTTGAAGTACTGCGCGACGGTGCAGCGGCACAGTACGGTTCCGACGCCATCGCCGGTGTAATGAACTTTATTCTTCGCGACAACGCCGAAGGGCTGACCGTCGAAGCGAAGTACGGCCAGTATTCTGAAGGCGACGGCGACCAGTTCGCAGTAGCCGCTAACCTCGGTTTACCGCTGACCGATTCGGGCTTTGTAAATCTGAGCGTCGAGTTTGGCGAGACAGATTCCACTGACCGTTCCGTGCAACGCGATGACGCGGCAGCACTCGTTGCCGCTGGCAACACGGCAGTATTGAACCCGGCGCAGGTTTGGGGTTCTCCGGAAATTACCGACGACTGGAAGTTCTGGGGCAATCTCGGCCTGGATCTCGGTGATAACAAGGAAGCCTACGCACACGCGAACTACGTGAAGAAACACGTCGATGGCGGCTTCTTCTACCGTAATCCAAACACGCGTGCGGCTGTTTACAGCCTTGATGGCGGTGCGACCTTGCTGGTCGGCGACATGCTGGATGCAGAAGACGGCGTGCTTGATGGCTCTGCCGGTTGCCCGGTTGTGACCATCACCAACGATGTTCCCGATCCGGCAGCACTGGCGCAGGTATTTGCAGACGATAACTGCTTTACCTTCCAGGAAATGTTCCCGGGTGGCTTCACACCGCGTTTCGGCGGCGACGTTAGCGATGCCGCTATCGCAGCCGGTGTGCGGGGCGAGACTGACGGCGGATTGTCCTGGGACTTCAGCGCCGGCTACGGCCGCAATGAAGTGGACTACTTCATCCGCAACACGGTTAATGCTTCACTTGGGCCAGCATCGCCCACGGCATTCGACCCGGGCGCGTACATTCAGCAGGAAAACATGTACAACGCTGATTTCGGCTACGCACCTAGCGACAACACCTATCTTGCCTTCGGCGCAGAGTATCGCGTGGAGCAGTTCCAAATTCGTGTTGGCGAGGAAGAGTCCTTCCTGATCGGCCCGCTAGCGCCGCAGGGCTTCAGTGCCGCGTCCAATGGCTTCCCGGGCTTCAGCAATATCACGGGTGGCACATGGGATCGTCGCAACTACGGTGTATACGTCGACTTCGAATGGGAGCCGATGGACAACCTGCTGTTGGAAGCTGCGGTACGTTACGAAGACTTTAACGACTTCGGTACGACCACCAACGGCAAGCTGGCCATGAACTGGCGCCTGACGGATACCTTTGGCGTTCGGGCCACCGCGGGCACGGGCTTCAAGGCACCGACCCCGGGTCAGTCAAACGCGTTTAACGTCTCGACTGAGTTCGACACTGTTGCCAACGAACTGGTTAACAACGGTACGGTACCGTCGACCACACCGGTTGCCGCATTGCGCGGTGGACAGGCGCTGACACCTGAAGATTCTGTCAACCTCACGGCTGGCATGTTCTTCAATGTTGGCGCGCTCGATGTCACGGTCGACTACTTCCAGATTGACGTGGAAGACCGCTTGAACCTGTCGCAGAACTACACGCTGACACCGCAGGAAGTACAGGACCTCATCGCCGCTGGCGTAACGAGTGCCGGTAACCTGCAAAACTTCCGTTTCTTCACCAATGACTTCGATACCGAGACGAAAGGCTTCGATATCGTTGCTTCTTACCCGTTTGAATGGGCCGGCGGCAACACGGACCTGAGCTTCGCTTTCAACAATACGAAAACGAAAGTAACTGACGCGGGTACTACAGTCGACGCTTCCCGTATTCGCCAGATCGAAGAGGGCATTCCAGAGACGCGCTACAACGTTTCAGCCAATCACATCGTAAACAACTGGCGTTTCCTTGCACGCGTCAGCTACTACGATGACTGGTGGGACGGTGAAGACGGCTATGTCTATGACGGCAAGAGCCTGCTTGACCTCGAAGCGGCTTACACCTGGAATGACAACATGACGATTGTTCTTGGTGCGCAGAATGCACTGGACGAAACACCGGATGAAAATCCGGATGCAGCGGCCGGTGTGGGTAACCGCTACAGCCAGTACAGCCCGTTCGGGTTCAACGGCTCGTTCTGGTACCTGCGTCTGCGGTACGACATGGACTAAAGTCTGCTTCGTGACTGAATGTCACAGCAAAGAAAGCCCCGCATTAGCGGGGCTTTTTTTTGCCCGATAGAGCCGCGGCCAGGCGTCAGAGTTGCTGTTCAATCCAGGCCAGCCAGTCGGCAGTGGCTTCATCTCGGTTGGTTTCGTTAAGCATTTCATGGCGGGCGCCAGGGTAAATCTTGACCTTTAAGCGCTGGTGGCCGGTCTGTGCGTAGTGCAGTGCCAGTTTTCCCATGCCCTTGTCACCGCCACCGGGGTCATCGGCGCCACCCGTAATGAGTATCGGCAATTCGGCGGGAATGCGATTGAGTCCATTATCTGCCGCAACCTTCAGCAGACCGCCAGTCAGTTCCCGCCACAAACCGGTGGTGAACGGGCCGCCGCACAGCGGATCCGAGATATACCGGTCGACTTCAACCTCGTCGCGCGACAGCCAGTCTAGCGGCGTGCGCGCGGGCTCAAAGCGCCTGTTGAATGCGCCGAAGCCGAGCTTGTCCAGCAGCGGGCTGTAGTGGCGTTCGCCGAGCCGCAGGCATTCTTCGCGCGCCAGCAGATTGCCGGCCATAAGCTGCGCCCGCGACGGCCAGTTGCATGCGGATAGCAACAAGCCAGATAACCGGGCGCCATGTTGCATCGCGAAATACTGGGCAATGTATGAGCCCATGCTGTGGCCAAGCATGACCAACGGCAAACCGGGGTATTGCTCCTCTGCATAGACTTGCACAGCGAGCGAATCGTCGACGAGGTATTGCCAGGCGCCTTTCCCGCCGAAGTAGCCGGGCGTGTCCCGCAGCGGGCCGTGGCCGCGGTGATCGTGTGCGTAAACAGCCAGGCCCTGCGCATTGGCCGCGTGAGCAAAGCGGGCATAGCGCTCGGCATGTTCGCCGAGGCCATGCAGCACATGAATAATGCCACGGGGCGCTGATTGCGGCGCATAGGTCAGCAGGCGAATGCGCGACCCGGTGCTGCCGTCGAGCAGCACTTGCACGGCTGGAGTTTCAGTCATCGTCTTGCCAGGTCTTCAGCATCTCGACGAAAGTATAAGACGCCGACCACGTAATCAACGTGAGCCCGGCGATAGCCTCGGTGCCGGTCATGATGCGTATTGCACCTACCGGGTAGATGTCACCGAAGCCCACGGTCGAGAACACCGTCGCGGAGAAGTAGATGCAGTCTATAAGGCTTGCGTTCTTGACGCCGTGCAGGGCGCCAAAGCCCTCGAGTTCGATAAGGAGATAATAGGAGAGTCCGAAGATCCATACTTCAAGTACGTGCAGCGTGAGCATGGCGAGAATCAAAAAGATCATGCGTCGCCGCGGGTGCCACTTGGGTTTTGGCAGCCGGTCGCTAATGATCCGCAAGCCCTCAAAATGCACGAGGACACAAAGCACGATGACCAGCGCGGTTGCGAGCGCTACGAGCCAGTTTTCCGGCCTGATCACCGCCGGGTATCTTCCATGAGCGCCATGAAACCGGCAAACAGCAGGATCGCAAGCTTGGTCAGTTCCAGCGTGGAATAGGCGGCATGCAGGTAGGACGCCGGGGGCTCTATTCCGCTGATCACCATGGCTGTGCGTTGCGTGAGTTCGGGCAGTAGCCAGACTGACTGGGCGATAACAATAAGCGCCAGTCCGCCGCAGATCGCTAGCCAGCGGGCAGAGCGGCCCGATACCCGAACCACCACCAGCAGTATGATCAATGCAGCCAGCTCGACCTTGTTGAGTGCCGCAAAGGTGATCGCGCCGACATCAAGTGCAATGGCCCGGGTGATTGTTTCCGCCGAGAACTTGATCGGCGTAGCCAGCAGTGAAACGCCGGCGGTAAAACCGAACCAGGTGAATGCTATCCAGGCGGGGTTGGAGAAGGCTTTCTTCAGTTTCTGCAATCGCATAAATCCCTCGCCGTGTGGCTCTCAGGCGCTTGTTTTCCCGGCGGCTGCAGCGCAAGCTGCTGAGCTGCATAGCGGGCCAATGCCCGTATAATACTGGCTGTGACTGTAAGATGACTGACATTGAAGCACAAATAAAAGAGCAGCAGCTCGCATCGGCGGTGCTGATGATTCGGCCGACCCGCTTCCAGAACAATCCCTTAACGGCCGAGTCGAACAGCTTCATGGTTGAGCCGGATGCATCGCCTGCTGCGCAGCAGGCACTTGCGCGCAAGGAATTCGAAGCACTGGTGGCGGCGCTGCGAGACGTGGGTGTCGATGTTTATGTCTACGACGATACGCCAGAGCCGCATACGCCAGACTCCGTTTTTCCGAACAACTGGGTCAGCCTGCATGCCGATGGCCGCGTTGTGCTGTACCCGATGGAGGCCGAGAACAGACGTACAGAACGACGCCTGGATATCATCGAAAGTCTCGACCGGGACCACGGCTTCTTTGTTCGCGATGTAGTCGATCTATCGCATCACGAGCAGGAAGGGCATTTCCTAGAAGGCACGGGCAGCATGGTGCTTGACCGGGTCAACCGGATTGCCTATGCGTGCCTGTCATCGCGTACGCACCTTGATGTGCTGGGTGATTTCGCCCAGCGCATGGACTACGAGGTGATCGCATTCGATGCCGTCGACCGCGATGGCGTGCCCATTTATCACACCAATGTGCTGATGTCGGTTGGGGAATCCATTGCCGTCGTCTGTGAAGAGGCTCTCGTGGATGAGGATCAGCGGCAAGCGGTACTGGACAGCCTGCGCGGCACCGGTCACAGGATTCTGTCGATAAGCTATGCGCAGCTTGAGGCATTCGCCGGCAATATGATGGAATTGTGCAATGCAGCGGGAGAAGCCGTCGTAGCGATGTCGCAACAGGCGTATAATTCTCTCAATCAAAAACAAAAAGACATTCTGCAAGCCAATGGCCATATCGTTGCAAGCCCGATCGATAACATCGAATTGTCGGCCGGCGGCAGCGTGCGTTGCATGCTGGCAGAGATACATCTACCGAGGTCCCAATGAGTAATTTCAAAGACCGGATATTGATGTGCCCCCCCGACTTTTTCACGGTCGACTATGTTATTAATCCATGGATGGCGGGTAACGAAGGCTCAATGAGCCTGGAGCTTGCACGCAAGCAATGGGAAACCCTGCGTGACAAGATTGCCGAATTTGCCGACGTCGTTGTCATGGAGGCGCAGCCGGACCTGCCGGACATGGTGTTTACGGCGAACGCGGGCGTGGTTTACGGTGACAAGGCTATCGCCAGTCACTTCATGCCGCACGAGCGACGCCCCGAAGAGGCGCATTTCAAAACCTGGTTTCGGGAGAACGGCTTCAAGTTGCTGGACCTCGATGAGAAAATCGGTTTCGAAGGTGCGGGCGATTGCCTGCACGACCGGCACGGGCCCTGGCTGTGGACCGGCTACGGTTTTCGTACCGAGATAGAGGCGCACAAGGAGATCCAGGAATATTTCGACATTGATCTTGTGTCGATACGCCTGACCGACGAGCGTTTCTATCATATTGACACCTGTTTCTGTCCGTTGACCGACGGCTTCCTGATGTATCACCCACCCGCGTTTGACTACGACTCGCGGGTCAAGATAGAAAGCCGGGTGCCGCCCCACAAACGCATCGTGGTTGATACGATGGACGCGGGTAACTTTGCCTGCAATGCGGTGAACATTGGCGACCAGGTGATCCTGAACAAGGCATCCGATCCTCTCAAGGCACGCTTGATGCTCAACGGGTTCAAGGTGCACGAAGTTGAGCTATCAGAGTTTCTTAAAGCGGGCGGTTCCGCCAAGTGCCTTACTCTCAAGCTCATTGAGCCCATCAAGGACAAGGCCTGAGAGTTTTGCCGGTACACACCTACAGCATTCAGCCAAAGGATATACACGCCCACCTGTTTGAGGTGCGCGTCACTGTTGCGAAACCCGCGAGCGATGGCCAGAAAATTGCGATTCCGGCCTGGGTGCCGGGCAGCTACATGGTGCGCGACTTCGCCCGCAATGTGGTTGCTATTCGTGCCGAGTCCGATTGCGTGGCGGTACCTATCCGCAAGATCGACAAGAGCACCTGGCAGGCGGAGCCGACAGACCGCGCACTTACGGTGGTCATGGAAGTGTTTGCCTACGACCCGGGCGTGCGTGGTGCGCACCTTGATTCGACGCATGCCTATTTCAATGGTGCCTGTGTGTTCCCGGCCATCGTTGGGCAACAGGACTGCCGTTGCAAGGTCGATATTCTGCCGTCTGAAGATGGCACCGGTAAGCACTGGCGGGTTGCAACATCAATGCAGCGTGATGGCGCCGAGCAGTACGGCTACGGTGGTTACCAGGTTGCGGACTACGATGAGCTCATTGATCACCCCGTGGAGATCGCCGAGCTGACAATCGGTGAGTTCGAAGCGCTGGGCATACCGCATGCCATCGCGATTCGCGGCAAGGTTAACTGCGACATGGCGCGCTTGTGCCACGACCTCAAGACACTGTGCGAACAGCATCTTTCATTCCTCGGCGTGCCCGAAGATCTGGACCGTTACGTGTTTCTGCTGTACGCGCCGGGCACCGGCTACGGCGGTCTCGAGCATCGCTGGTCGTCGAGCAACATCTGTTCGCGCGACAACTTGCCGTACAAGGGGCTCGAGGGCGTCAACGAGTCCTACGGTACGTTCCTCGGCCTTGTCAGTCATGAGTATTTTCACCTCTGGAACGTCAAACGCATTCGCCCGGCCGCGTTTGCCAACAGTGACCTGGCCTCCGAGGCCTACACGGAACTGCTCTGGGTGTTCGAGGGTATTACCTCGTACTACGACGACCTGCAGTTGCTGCGCTCGGGGCTGATCACAACACAACAGTACTTGAAGCTGCTTGGCCAGACGATTACTCGCGTGGAGCGCGGTGCCGGGCGTCGGCGGCAGAGCGTGGCGGACTCCAGTTTCGATGCATGGATCAAGTTTTACAAACCCGATGCGAACGCGGGCAACGCCATTGTCAGCTACTACGCAAAAGGTGCGCTGATCGCACTGTGTCTCGATCTCAAACTGCGGCTCGAAACCGAAGGCCGCGTCTCGCTCGACGATGTCATGCATGAGAGCTGGCGTCGTTTTGGCGTTACCGGCAAAGGCATGCTGGAGCCCGAGTTTGAAGAAATGTGTGCCGACGTGTCGGGGCTGGACCTGGGGGACTTCTTTGATGCAGCCGTGCGCGGCACCGGGGAGCTACCGCTTGAGAACCTGCTGCACCGGCACGGCGTGCTCTGGAAGAAGCGTCGGCCTGCCAGCCGCGATGACAAGGGCGGCGACAAGGGCGACCCGGCCAAGGCGCTGAACGTCACTATTGGCGCTACACTTACCGAGCAGAACGGCAAGTCGGTTTTCACGGTGATAGACAACGACAGCGCCGCCGAGAAAGCGGGCGTGGCACCCGGCGACCAGGCCGTTGCGCTGGACGGCTTGCTCTTAGATGCCGCCAACCTCAGTACACGACTCAAGCGTTACCGCCCTGGCGACACGCTCGAACTCGTGGTGTTCCGTGGCGATGAGCTGCTGACACTCAGCATTTGCCTGGACGCGGCGCCGGAGAATCGCATTTTCCTGGAACTGGATCCTGCGGCGAGCGAGGAACGGGCGGCGCGGCAGCAACGCTGGCTGACCGTCTAGGCAAATGTTAATCGACAGTCCGCGCTTGCGACTCTTTGTCGGGGCCGCGTTGATAAGCTTGTCACCGGTGTGGGTGGCACTGGTCAACGTATCGCCCACCACGAGTGGTTTCTATCGCGTAGCGTTTGGTGCGGCGGGCCTTTCTCTCTATCTTCTTGTACGCGGCCGGCGCCTGAATTTCTCGGCCTATGTCTGGGGCATGCTGATTGTTGCGGCTGTGTTCTTCGCGCTCGATCTCTGGTTCTGGCATCGCAGCATTAACTTCGTGGGGCCGGGTCTTTCCACGCTGCTCGCCAACTTCCAGGTATTCATCATGACGCTTGCGGGCGTGGTGTTTTTCCACCAGCAACCGCGACGCACGCAGTTGGTGGCCATTCCACTCGCGCTGCTGGGCCTTGGCCTGATCGTGGGGTTCGACTGGCGCGGGCTGGCGGCCGACTACCGGCTTGGCGTGATCTTCGGCTTGTTAACGGCGGTTGCGTATGCGGGCTACCTGCTGAGCATGCGCCAACTGCGCATGCAGGCCGAGCACGCGCTGCCCGTGCGCGAGGTCGCCGTGATGTCGCTGATGGCATCCGTGCTACTGGCTGCGGCCGCGTTCGCGGAAGGTGAGTCGCTGCTGATACCTACGTTCAAGGATGCGGGCTGGCTGCTCGCCTACGGGCTGGTGTCACACAGCCTCGGCATGATTTTCATTGCGAGCAGTTTGCCGCAGGTGACCACGGCCGAGGCCGGACTTGCCTTGTTGCTGCAGCCGACGCTCAGCTTTGCCTGGGATGTGTTGTTCTTCGCGCGGCCCATGACTGCACTGGAGCTGACGGGGGCCGCGATTGCGCTGTTCGCGATCTGGCTCGGTGCGCGGCGGGGCTCACAAAAGCCTTAGCGCCGCGGGTAAAACCTCAATCTCGAACTGCTGCTGCAATGGCTGCACTTCGCCATCGAGCTGCGAGGCGAGCGGCGCGCTTGAATCGATCTGCACGCGCGTGATCGAGTGATGCGTGATTTCGTGCTCGCCCATGTGCGTGCCTTGCACAAGCTTTGGAAGTAGTCGCAGGATGCGCCTGCGCGTTACGGGTGCGGCTATCAGCAATTCGAGCAGGCCGTCGGCGTGCTGTGCCATGGGCGCAATGTGAAACATGCCGCCAACCCAGGGGCCGTTGCTGACGGCGACGAGCGTCAGCGGCGCATCCCAGACGATGTCGTTGCAGCGAATAGTCATGGTCGGTGTTGCAACGCCTTTGGCCATAGCCCGAAAGATGCCCAGCAGGTACACGAGATCACCAATCGGCAGGCGGTACTCGCTCGCATAGCGCGTGACCGTGGCATCAAAACCGATGCCGGCACCGTTCGCGAAGAACCGTTCGTTCATGCGGCCTGCATCGATGCGGCGCGGGCTGGCGTTACTCGTGAGGCGATCGGCAAGCAGGCGCGTGGCCGTGACCCAGTCTGCTGGAATCTCGGCAGCCTTGGCAAAGTCGTTGCCGGTGCCAACGGGGATGACGCCGAAAGTGGCGTCGCTGCGGCTGCCCAGAATGCCGTTAACGGCTTCGTGTACGCTGCCGTCGCCACCGGCTATCAGCAAGGTGCGTGCGTCGCTGGCAAGCAGTGAGCGCACGAGGTTTTCGATATCGCCCGTGGCGTCGCTGATATGCAGTTCCGGTGTTACGCCAGCCTGTGCCAGCAGTTCGAGAATACGCGGCACGTGTTTCGCGGCGCGTCCGCGACCAGCCGTAGGGTTCACAATCAGGTGTGGCGTTTGCTGGTTCATCGGGTAACCGCGACGAGGCAACGCCCGATGCTACAATGCGGCGGATCAATGGTGCAAAACGCGAGACCTTACGGAACTGTGAATGCTTGAACTAGGGGCAAAGTTTTTGATCAGCTACCTTATCGGGTCGCTGATGGGCTCACTCATCATGGGGCGGCTGCGCGGTGGCGTGGATATCCGCACGATGGGCAGCGGTAATGCGGGCGGCACCAATGCCCTGCGCACGCAGGGCGCGGGTTTTGCGCTGGGCGTGATCATTATCGACATCGGCAAAGGCGCGGTTGCGGCGGGTGTGGTGCCCGGGCTTTCGCTGCCGTTCATTCCCGAAGACCCGGAGGTCTCCAGAACATGGCTCACCATGTGCTGTGCCGCGGCTGCGGTGGTGGGGCATGTCTGGCCGATGTATCACCGCTTCCAGGGCGGCAAGGGCGCGGCGACGTTTATCGGCACGCTGCTGGTGCTCGGGCCAATGCTCATTATCCCGCTGCTGCTCGTGTGGGCGTGGGTGCTGACGCTGACAGGCTATGTAGGCCTTTCAACGATGCTTGCTGCGGTGAGCCTGCCACTTTGGCTCGGTGCGTCGCGCCTGCCCGATGACCAGCCCCTGTTTATCTACAGCGTGGCGATGGCGCTGTTTATCATCTATTGCCATCGCTCCAATATTCAGCGCATGCGCGCCGGCAACGAACACCGCAACCTCAAGTTGATGGTGTTCAAACGCAGGGCCGATGAAAACAACAACAGTGCGAGCAGCGATGACAGCACTTGATGCAGGCGTTATCAACGACCTGATTGCGGCGTCCGGCATTGACGGCATCGAGCAGGTGGACGTGTTCGCCGAGATCGATTCCACCAACACCTGGCTTGGCAAGCAGCCGCCGCCCGCACCCGGCTGCTTTCGGGTTGCACTTGCCGACCATCAAACGGCTGGCCGCGGACGCAGCCTCAACAAGTGGATCTCGGCGCCGGGGCGCAGCCTGTGTTTGTCGATGAGCTACACGTTTCAATCACGACCCGAGTCGCTTTCGCCACTCACGCTGGCGCTTGGCACAGGCGTTGCGGATACGCTCGAAGGGCTGGGAGTGGATGCAGTCCGCCTGAAGTGGCCCAACGACCTGCTCGCCGGCGATGCGAAGCTCGGCGGCATTCTCACCGAGACGCAATACAAGGGGCGCGACGATATTGTCGTTATCGCAGGGCTGGGGCTTAACGTGCTGTTGCCCGACCGAATTGATGACGCTATTTCAAGCAGCTACGTGCTTCGCGCAGTCGACCTGAACTCCCTGCTGAGGGAGCTACCGAGCCGCGAGGCGCTAGCTGTGGCGGTTGTAGAGGGTTGGTGCCGGACCTTCCAAAACTTTGCAGAGGGCGGCTTTGAGCGCTTCCAGGCACGCTTTGCCGAGGCCGACTGGCTGGCAGGCAAGTCTGTGACGGTCACCACGCCGGAGGGTGAGGTTGAAGGGCTGGCAGCAGGTGTTGATGAGACCGGCGCATTGCGCGTGGAGACCAGTAGCGGGTCGCGGCTCATCATCTCCGGCAGCGTCAGCAAGGCAACGCCCGCGTGAAAATACTGCTGCTGGATGTCGGCAATACGTGCCTGAAGTGGGGCATTGGCGAGAAGGGCGCGATACACGAGACAGGCGCCATTGCGCAGCAAAAGATTCGCGACCAGGGACTTGCCACGCTGACCACCCGCTTGCCGCACGACGTTGATGCGGTGATTGCCGCGAACGTGAGCGGGCAGACGCTGGCGACCCGGCTGGCCGGCGTGATTCATGCGCACTGCAACTGCGACATACATTTCGTGAAATCCTCACGCGAGGCGGGCGGCGTACGCAATGCGTATTCGCAGCCAAGGCGGCTGGGCGTCGACCGCTGGGTGGCCATGATAGGTGCGTGGAAGGAGTTGGGCACAGCCTGCCTCGTAGTGGATGCCGGCACGGCGCTGACCATTGATGCGCTCGACGATGAAGGGCAACACCTGGGCGGGCAGATTATTCCCGGCACGGCTTTAATGGCGCGTTCACTGGCCTCGGATACCAGCGAGATACCCGCAACGAAAGCCACGAAGGCAGATGCGGCGAAGGGTATGCAAATGTTTGCCAAGACCACGCGGGCGGCCGTGCAGAACGGTTCGCTAAATGCCGCAGCCGGTGCAGTGAG
>JAUHZT010000088.1 GCA_030425905.1 Gammaproteobacteria bacterium | reverse complement strand
GTGCGTTTGGCAAGCCTGTCCTGATGTTCTATAACGAAACCGTATTCTGTACGCTCGCGGTTGTCTGAGTCGCTATCCACGTAAGTGATGCGTAGCAGCCGAACCCGAAAACTATAGTCAGTGAGTTCGTTGAACATCTTGTACACAAGGTGTTCTCGCAGCAGGCTCTGCTCATAGCGGGTGATGCCATCCCGGCAATGCGTAACCAGCTTCAGTTTGTCCTGTTTGTCGAAGAGGGTGTCTTTGACTTCCGATTTCTTCAGGTTCAGGCGCAAGGGCGCAAACGGGCAAATCGTGCGCTGGCGGCGGTAGTTACCGCGGGTTCGTAGCGCCACGCCAACGGTGACGACTTCGCCAGCTTCGCTGGTCCAGGACAGTGTCCCGGGCAGTTCTTCCATGTCCGGGCGATCACCCATCAGCGTTCTTATTGGCGCGACGATGCGTACGTTGAGAACGTCATCGCTTGCAAACAAGGGGTCCGGCTCGCCGGGAACCTGCGCCTGAATAGTACCGGCAGACAAGAGCAGCGCGACCAAGAGACCGCAAAGTTTGCGAGAGGACATGCGAGGTGTCTCGACTGGATAGGGGTTTTGCGAGTCTAGCAAATTGCCGGGAACCGGTCTTCACACTAGACTGTACGAACCATTCCGTGAGGTTCCAGCAATGTACGCCAGCGTGCTACGTGTTTTTCTCGTGTCGGTCCTGTTATGGCAGCCGGCCTGGGCCAGCAGTGCATGGACCTTCGATAATGTTGAGCGTGTCGTCGCCCTGTCAGATATCCATGGCGCTTTCGATGCGATGGTGCGCACACTGCAGAACGCCCAGGTGCTGGATGAAGCGCATGCCTGGGCCGGTGCCGGTACCCACCTCGTTATTGTTGGCGACCTCCTTGATCGCGGCCCGGATTCACGCAAGGCAATGGATCTTCTCATGCGACTGGAAGTTGAGGCCGCCGCTGCCGGCGGCGCGGTGCACGTGCTGATAGGCAATCACGAGGCGATGAACCTCATGGGCGACCTGCGCTATGTGTCCAAGGAAGAATACGCGGCCTTCGCGGCGGACGAGACCTCAGCCGAACGCGACCGGTGGTTCGATGCGTTCGCCGAGCGCTACGGCACAGGCACTGGCAAAGAAGCACAGAGGGCGTTTGACAGGAAATACCCTTCGGGTTTTTTCGCGCATCGACGCGCTTTTGCGGCCGACGGTGTGTACGGCAAGTGGCTGCTTGCAAAACCTATTATTGTAGTGATCAACCGGACCGCCTTTGTACACGCGGGCCTGTCACCGATGATAGCGGCGTTGGGGCTCGAAGGCGTCAACCAGGGTTTGCATGCGGACATCCAAAACTACGTGAAGCAGTACGGCGTGCTCGAAGCGGCCGGCGTATTGTTGCCGACCGACAGTGCGCAGGATCGCGAAACCGTACTGCAGGCCTTTCGGAAGACGGATTCGCTAGCCCCGGAAACCGTCGCTACGATCAAGAGCTTCCAGGCACTCGCGGAATCGGATTTGCACGCGGCGGACGGGCCGCTCTGGTATCGCGGCAATGTCTATTGTGGCCAGCTCATTGAACTGGACCGCTTGCAGGCTTCCTTGCAAGCGCTGGGCGCAGATCGGGTGGTTATCGGGCATACGCCGACCACCGATCGTGAAATCCAACAGCGATTCGCCGGGCGTGTCTACGAAGTCGACACGGGTATGCTGCACAACTACTACGGTGGCGAAGGACACGCGCTCGTAATTAGCGGCGACACGGTTCGCGTGGTCAGTGAAGACAGCGTCGAATCGATAGCGCCCGAAGCGCATCCACGCCGGGTTGGCGCGCGCCCGGGTGGCAAGCTCTCAGCGGCTGAGCTCGAGCGCCTGCTTGCGGGCGGCGAGGTCAGTGCCGAAGATAAGGGTTTGCGTGACGGCTCCATCGTCAGTGTCGCGCACGACGGGGATCGGGTGCGCGCTGTGTTCCGCAAGCGCGCTGGCAAGAACTTTTATCCTGAAGTTGCGGCGTACCGTCTCGACCTGCTACTTGAGCTGGGCATGGTGCCCGTCGCTGTCGTTCGTGAAGTTGAAGGTATGCCGGGGTCATTACAGTTCCTGCCGGACAAGATCCTGAACGAAGAGCAGCGCGCGGCATCCGGTCAGGGCGCCTCCGCGTACTGTTCGCTGACAGACCAATGGCCCGTCATGTATGTCTTCGACAGTCTTATATACAACGAAGGGCGGTCGCGTGATCGCATGCTCTACAGCACCGATATCTGGCAACTGTTACTAGTAGGGCATGAAAAAGCATTTGCGACCAAGAAAGGACGCCCCAGGCATCTGAAGCAAGTGCCGCTGGCGGTCAACGGCGCCTGGGAATCGGCATTGCTTGCACTTGATGAAGCCACGATAGAGCAAACGCTTGGCGACGTACTCGATACGCGCCGGCAACGCGCCTTGCTGGCGCGGCGCGACGAACTCATGGCCGAGTTTAGGTAAGGCTGCGGCTCAGGGGGCGGGCGCAGAGCATTGTTAATACCAGGCTGCGGCGGCAAGCGCTGATGCACGAGGTCACACTGGCCTGTACTCGATGGCGCTGCCTTAAGCGATCACCGCAATGCATTCAATTTCTACCCGTGCTCCCAGTGCCAGGCCGCTTGAGCCCAGCGCACTTCTGGCAGGCGGGTTTGTGAAGTAGGTCCGGTACACTTCGTTCATTGCGCCCCATTCACTCATGTCGGCCAGAAAGACGGTGCATTTCACGACCCGGTCCATCGACGAGCCAAACCGCTCGGCAACCGCTTTGATGTTATCCATGGTCTGGCGAGTCTCGGCGGCTATGCCACCCGGCGCGAGTTTGCCCGTCTTGCTGTCGATGCCGAGATTGCCGGACATGAACAGCAGGTTATCGACCCGCACGGCAGCCGAAAACGGCAGATTCATGTCTTCCAGGCCGGGCTCGTTGAGGTACTCGATCAGCGTTGTCCGGCTGGTGGTTTGTGCACAGGCAGTCAATAGCAGCAGGCTGGCGAGGCTCAGCAGTCGTTTCATTGGTTTTTGCTCCCTAGATATTATTAGCCGCTGCCGCGGCTTTGATTCTGTCGGCGGCCCGGAATGCGAGCGCCATGATGGTCATGGTGGGCTGCCCACGACCGGAAGTGACAAAGCTCGAACCGTCGCAAATGAACAGATTAGGAACATCGTGACTGCGGTGGTCGCGGTCAATAACCGAGCTGGCCGGATCGTCACCCATGCGACAGGTACCGAGCAGGTGTTCGCCGCCGTTAGTCGGTTGCAGCGGATAGCGCCAGGTCTTCGTGGCACCGGCGGCGTCGAAAATGTTCATCGCCTGGTCCTGCAGGAAACCGGCCATTTTCAAATCGTCGGGATGATCGCGATAGGTAACACGAATTGCAGGGCGGCCCCATTTGTCGACGCTGCTCGGGTCGAGCGTGATGTTATTGCGGTCCATTGCCAGCGAGGTCGTGCTGCCAACAATGCACATCTGGCGGGTAAAGTTGTGTGCCATCTCGTCCTTGAACGCGGCACCCCAGGAGGGTACATCGGGCGGCATGCCTTCGAGTGCGTGCAAAATCGGCGTGGCCGACCACAAGGGGCGTGCATCCAGGCCACCACCGCCATAGAAGCCGCGTTTCTCGTCGCTCTCATAAAAATCGTGAATGATGCGCGTAACCTGCACGCCTTTGTAGTCGTTAAGCGGCTCGGGAAAAACGCCCTGCGCGGCGGAGTGTGCATTGAACATCAGGTTGCGGCCCACGAACCCGCTGGAGTTAGCCAGCCCGTCGGGGTGCTGTGCGCTCGCTGACATTAACAGGAGGCGGGGTGTTTCGGCGCCATTGGCGGCCAGCACCACGGCCCGGGTTTTCTGTGCTCGTTCCTTGCCGTCCTTGTCGAGATACAGCACTTCGCGCGCACGACCGCGCTTATCTGTTTCAATTTTGAAGACCGCCGAGTCGGGCCGGATTTCGCAATGGCCGCTTGCCTCAGCCAGCGGGATCATGGCGGCCAGCGTCGACGATTTCGCGTTGACCTCGCAACCGAAAAACATGCAATAGCCGCAGCTAATACAGGCCGGCCGGCCATTATGCGGTTTGCTTAGTATCGCAAGCGGTTCGGGCTGCGTTGTCAGACCAAGTTTCTTCGCGCCACGTTCCATCAGGACGCCGGATGATTTAACCGGCATTGGGGGCATCGGGAACGGTTTGGAGCGCGGTGCATCATTCGGGCCGGGCGCCCCCGATACACCAATTTCCCAGTCTACCTTGGTGTAGTAAGGCTCCAGTTCGTCGTAGGTGATTGGCCAGTCAGCGAAATTCGTGCCAGAAATGGCGCCGAGGGCGCTGCGTTCCTTGAAGTCGATTTCACGAAAACGCCAGAAGTTTGCGGTGAAGTGTACGCTCGCTCCGCCGACATTCTGTGCATAGCGGGCCGGCTGGCGACGCGGTTTGATGGCCACTTTTGCTTCGTCGTCGCGAAAGGTCTGGCCGCTGTTGGCGACACCGCCACCCTGCAGTTCATCCCGGAATACCACCGACAGTTCGTCGTGCTTGAAGTCGGATGCGCGGCGGTAAGGGCCTTGCTCAAGCACGACCACATCGAACCCGGCTGTGGACAGTTCTTTGGCGAGAATGCCGCCGGCAGAACCCGAACCGACGATAACGAAGTCGACGGCATGGTCGAGAGGATAGGTCTTCTTATTCGCCATTGTAGTCGCCCCCATGAACTTCGGCATCGTAGTACCCGAAAGGGTATTGCCAGGGACCATGATGACCGTCGAAGCCAATCAGCTTCCAGGCCACCATGTCTTTATTGCCACCGTATTTGCTCATGGCGAAAAAACCGAAAATTGTCATCACGCGCAGCAGTCCGAAGAACTCGCCGTCTTCAATGCCGTGCAACAGTTCGTCCTGCGCCATGGCGTCGAGATCGGCGAATCGTCCGTCGAGTTTCTGGTTGGCCTCGGCAATTTCCGCCACGGCAAAAGCGCGACTGCCTTGCATTGCGCCAGCAAATGCCTGGTCGATGAAATGAATGACGCCCGCTTCGGTAGCGCCAGGCGTATCGGTAGTCGGAATGATGCGCGCCGCTATTGCCGCAAAATCGGCTGCGTCGTCTTCATCCAGAACCTGGAAAGCCGAGCCGCTCTTGCGGGCTGCCGTTGCTGCAACTGCAATCGCGGGAGCCGCTATCTGCAGTAGTTCAACTCCGGCAACGACGCTCACTGAGCGCAGAAACTGTCGTCTGGAGTGCTGCGTTGTGCCGACCATGATGACCACCTTTTTTATATTTATCCTGAGAAAGCTAGCACAGCTCTGCAGCAAAAGCTGCGCGGGCGCCTCATTCATTTCGAAAGGGCCGCATCCTGTTGCCCCGGACACCGTATAATCGACCGGGAACCTGAGAAGAACTGACGTGAAAACGTTGTGGGGGCGACGTGGCAAAACTGACAACACATGTGCTGGATACGGCCAGTGGCAAGCCTGCCGCCGGGGTGACTGTGCGGCTGTATCGATGTGCGACAAGCCGTGAGCTTTGTGCAACGCACAAAACCAATGCGGATGGACGCACCGACGGCCCGTTACTTGATGAGCGCAGCCTGCTAACGGCCTGCTATGAACTCGAATTCGATGTTGCCGACTACTTTGCCGCGGCTGGCGCAGTGCTGGATGATCCGCCGTTCCTCGATACGGTCGTGCTCCGTGTCGCACTCAAAGAGGGTCAGAACTACCATGTACCGTTACTGGTTTCGCCGTGGAGTTACTCGACCTACCGGGGTAGCTGATGGGCAGCTCAGCGCAAGTTAGCGGCGAGCCCGCTGTCCAGTCCGGCAAAGCGATCCGCTTTGTACTCGACGGCGAAGTCATCACTGTCGAGAACCCGCAGCCAACGCGTACGGTGCTGCAGTTCCTGCGCGAAGATCTACAGCGGACCGGCAGCAAAGAGGGCTGCGCCGAAGGTGACTGTGGTGCCTGTACCGTTGTTCTCGTCGAGCTCTGCCGCGACGGCAATGCGCTGGTTGCGCGCGCGATAAACGCCTGTATTCAGTTCCTGCCAACGCTGGATGGCAAGGAACTCATAACCGTTGAGTCGCTGGCGCAAGACTCGACGGGTCTGCACCCGGTACAGCAGGCGATGGTTGAATGCCATGCTTCCCAATGCGGGTTCTGTACGCCCGGCTTTGTAATGTCGCTGTTCGCGTTGTACAAGGCGGGAGACAACGCCAATGGCTCGGGCAAACGACCAGGGCGTCGCGAGATCGATGATGCACTGGCCGGCAATTTATGCCGCTGCACGGGTTACCGTCCCATTATCGCGGCCGCTGAGGCGATGTTTACACGTGAGTCAGCGCACGGTACCGGAAATTCCTGGCTGATGACGCCCGGGCCGGGCGGTACCGGGCTGGCAGAAAAGATTGCGTTGCTTGAGTCCTTGCAACGGCAGCAGGCGCTCGTCTGTGGTGAACAGCAGGACATGTTCCTCGCACCGCACGGTATTCCGGAATTACTTGCCTGCCTGGCGGAGAATCCACGTTCAACCCTGCTTGCAGGCGGTACCGATGTCGGTCTCTGGGTAACCAAGCAATACCGTGATCTGGGCACGGTCGTCTATCTCGGCAAGGTCGCCGAACTCGGGCGTATCGAGGTGACAGCGACGCACCTGGAACTCGGTGCCTGCGTTACGTTGAGCGATGCATTGCCGGTATTGCACGCGCATTTCCCGCAACTTGACGAACTGTTCCGGCGCTTTGCATCGCCGCCGATACGCAATGCAGCAACGCTCGGCGGCAATATCGCCAATGGGTCGCCGATCGGCGATTCGATGCCGGCACTGATTGTGCTGGGTGCCTCCCTGCAACTTCGCTCGCAGGCCGGCAGCCGAGAGATATCGCTCGAGGACTTTTACACGGACTACATGGTCAACGACTTGCAAGCAGGTGAGTTCGTTGAGTGTATTCGCATTCCCCGGCCGACCGGCAGCGAATTGCTGCGCAGCTATAAAGTCTCCAAACGTTTCGATCAGGACATCTCGGCAGTTTGTGCCGCGTTCAATCTCACGATCGATGCTGGCCGCGTTACACACGCGCGGGTTGCGTTTGGTGGTATGGCGGCAACCGTCAGGCGAGCCGGGCAGTGTGAACAGGCGCTTTCGGGGCAACCGTGGAGCGACGGTACCGTGCAGGCCGCGATGCAGGCGCTCACGCGCGATTTCACGCCGCTGAACGACATGCGGGCGAGCGCGGGCTACCGCATGCAGGTTGCGCAAAACCTGCTGCGGCGAATGTTTCTTGAATCTGAAGGCGTGCTAACCGACACCGTTTATGACTATGGACGCGCAAGCTAACAAGGCCGACAAGCAGGCTGCGCGAGCAATGGGGCAGCCATTGCCGCATGACAGCGCGCACCTGCATGTTGCAGGGCATGCGACCTACACGGACGATCTGCCCGAGCCGCGCGATCTGCTGCACGTTGCGGTCGGCATGAGCGAAGTCGCGCACGGCAGGCTGCAAGGCCTGGATCTCGAACCGGTACGCAGCAGCGCCGGTGTACACAGCGTCTTGCTGCCCGCCGATATTCCAGGTCGCAACAATTTCGGTGCGATAGTCGCTGACGACCCGATACTGGCGGAGAGCGAGGTGCTGTACGCGGGCCACCCTATCTTCGCGGTGGCGGCGCATACAGTTGACGCGGCGCGTAAGGCAGCGCGGAAAGCGAAAATTGAATACGAGGTGCTGGACGCGATTCTCGATCCGGTGGCTGCGGTCAGCGCCGAGTCTTTTGTACTACCGAGCGAGACGATGACTCGCGGTGATGCCAATCGTACTCTGGCTTCGGCGCCACATCGATTGCAGCGGCGCGTGCGTTGTGGCGGTCAGGACCAGTTCTATCTTGAGGGTCATATTGCGATGGCTCTGCCGCAGGAAGACGGCGCGCTGCTTGTGTATAGCTCGACCCAGCACCCCGATGAAGTGCAGAGCATGGTGGCGCATGCCTGTGGTCTTGCCGCGAAAGACGTGGTCGTGATTTGCCGGCGCATGGGTGGCGCATTCGGCGGCAAGGAATCGCAGGCTTCGTTGATTGCCTGCATTGCCGCACTGATGGCGCAGAAGACGGGCCGTTCCTGTAAGTTGCGACTGGATCGTGACGTTGACATGATCATGACCGGCAAGCGTCATGACTTCGTGATCGACTACGATGTGGGCTTCGACGATACAGGACTGATTCAGGGCATTAACTTCGAACTGGCATCCCGTTGCGGTATTTCCGCCGACTTGTCGGGGCCGGTAAACGACCGCGCGATGTTCCATGTCGACAACGCCTACTTTCTTAGCAATGTGCATATCACTTCGCACCGTTGCAAAACCAATACTGTGTCCAATACAGCGTTTCGCGGATTCGGCGGTCCCCAAGGCATGTTTGGTATTGAATATGCGATCGACGATATCGCGCGTTATCTCGGCAAGGATCCGCTCGAGATTCGGCGACGTAATTTCTACGGCGACAATGGGCGGGATGTCACTCACTATGGCCAGCCTGTCGAAGACAACATAGCGCCCGAAATCGTTGCGCAGGTAGCCGCTGATGCCAACTACGAACAACGACGCGCAGAAATTCGCGAGTTGAATCGCAGCAGCCCTGTTCTCAGGCGCGGTATTGCGCTGACGCCGGTCAAGTTTGGTATCTCGTTCACATCGACACTGCTGAACCAGGCTGGCGCCCTTGTGAACGTTTACAAAGACGGCAGTGTGCACCTGAATCACGGCGGTACCGAGATGGGGCAGGGGCTGTATATCAAGGTCGCGCAGGTCGTTGCCGATGAGCTGGGCATAGCGGTTTCGGAAGTCAAAATTACGGCGGCCGATACGAGCAAGGTGCCGAATGCCTCGGCGACGGCTGCATCGAGCGGTGCCGATATGAACGGCAAAGCGGCACAGGCTGCGGCGCGCAAGATTCGCCGGCGGCTGACTGAGTATGTCTGTAAACAGTTTTCAGTCAGTGAGCATGCAGTCAAGTTTGCAGCAGGCACTGTGCGGGTTGGGGAGCGCGAGTTTCCGTTCGCCGAGATTGTGCGGATGGCATGGGCAGAGCGAGTGTCCCTGTCAGCCACAGGCTTTTACAAGACCCCCAAGATTCACTATGACCGTGACACATTCTCGGGCCGGCCGTTTTTTTACTTTGCCTACGGCGCGGCCGTTTCCGAAGTGATTGTCGATACCCTCACCGGGGAGCACCGCATCCTGCGCGTCGATATTGTGCACGACTGTGGCGACTCGCTGAATCCGGCCGTCGATCTCGGGCAGGTAGAAGGCGGTTTTGTGCAAGGCGCCGGCTGGTTGACCAGTGAGGAACTGTGCTGGAACGAAAAAGGCGCGTTGACGACCCATGCACCGTCAACCTACAAGATTCCGACCTGTTCCGATCTCGCGCCCGAGTTTAACGTTACGCTGTTGCAGAATGCGGCAAACCGCGAAGACACGGTATTCCGCTCCAAGGCCGTTGGCGAGCCACCGTTAATGCTGGCGTTATCCGTGTTTCATGCAATCCGCGATGCCATCGCTACTGACGAGAATCCGGCGCCTGCACTGGATGCGCCTGCTACTCCGGAGGCGGTACTGCGTGCGCTCGGTGGCCTGGCCGCGAGCAAGGAAGCGGCAACGTGAATGAGTGGATAGACGATCTCTCAGATGCGATGGCGGGCGGCGAACCTGCCGTCATTGTGACCGTGGCCGGAATCCGCGGGTCGGCGCCACGCGAACCCGGCGCAAAAATGATCGTTACCGCGCAAGAGAGTATTGGCACCATTGGCGGCGGTCAGCTTGAGTACGAATGTGCAAGGATTGCCGTGAGCATGCTCGGCTCGACCGAGATTCCCTCGACCCGGCGTTTCCCACTGGGCTCTGCAATGGGCCAGTGTTGTGGTGGCGTCGTGGAGATACTGTTTGAACCGATAGCAACCGGCTTGCCTTCCTGGCTCGCAGAGCTTCGCGCATTGCATGGCCAGCGCACGGACGCAACGTTAGTAACCGGTATTGGCGAGATGGGCGGCAAATTTGTAGTTTCCGCTGACCGAATCTTTGGGCCGAACCCTGATGCACTGGACAGGAAAATTGTGGACGCTGGCCGCGAACTTGCCAGTACACGCGGAAGAGCGACCCTTATCAAAGGACATTTTCTCGAGGCTGTGGTGAATAGCGATTTCAATATCGCCTTGTTTGGCGCCGGGCATGTTGGCGTTGCCGTCGCGGATGCCTTGTCAAAACTGGACTGCAACATCCGCTGGATAGACAGCCGCCGAAATATCTTTCGCGGCAGTCGGCCAAACGTACGCTGTATAGAAACAAGCGATGCGCCGCTTGAAGTCGCCGCCATGCCGGGGCGCAGCTATTATCTTGTGATGACGCACAGCCACGCACTCGATTTCGAGATTTGCGACCGTATTCTGCGCCGTGAAGATGTTGCCTATTGCGGCCTGATCGGCTCGCTTTCTAAACGGCGCCGTTTCGAGAAGCGTTTCCGCGCCGGTGGACTTGCCGATACCGCAATCGACAAGCTGGTTTGTCCGATCGGGGTGGACGGCATCAGTGGCAAAAAGCCCGCGGAGATTGCAGTGGCTACTGCTGCTGAACTCCTGCAGGCGCGTGAGCGGGACGCGCTGGCGGCGCGAGAGACTTTGCCCGACAACGTGCAACGATTGCAGAGACGCTGATATGGAAGCCTATATTCTTGAATGGCTGAACCTGCTGGTTCGCTGGTTGCACATGATTACCGGCATCGCCTGGATTGGTTCATCGTTCTATTTTGTCTGGCTCGACAATCACCTCCTGCCCACCCACGATGCGGCAGCGGATGCGAAGGGTGTTGGCGGTGAGCTGTGGTCGGTGCACGGTGGCAGTTTTTACCACGCACAGAAGTACCGCGTCGCACCCGCAGCAATCCCCGATCCGCTGCACTGGTTCAAATGGGAGGCCTACAGCACCTGGATGTCGGGCATGTTTTTGCTCATCCTCGTGTACTGGTATGGCGCCGAGGTATACCTGATCGACCCGCGTGTGGCCGAGTTGAGCGCAGCGCAGGCAGTTGGCATTGCAGCGGCTTTTATCGTTGGTGGTTGGGTCGTCTATGACGCGCTATGCCGTTCGCCACTCGTGCGTAACGAAAAACTGTTTTCGGCGGTCCTGTTGTTGCTGGTGGGTTTGCTGGCCTGGAGCTTGTGCGAGCTGTTTGGTGGGCGTGGGGCCTACATCCATTTCGGCGTCGTACTCGGCACGATCATGGTCGCGAATGTATTTTTTATAATCATTCCAGGGCAAAAGAAAATGGTGGCAGCGGCTGCGCGTGGCGATGCGCCGGACCCCGCCGATGGTATTCGGGCCAAGCAGCGCTCGGTCCACAACACCTACTTCACCTTGCCGGTTCTGTTTGCAATGACCAGCAATCATTTTGCGATGACTTATGGACATGAGTACAACTGGGCTATCCTGGTTGCTATCTCGGTGGCCGGCGCACTGATCCGCGTGTACTTCGTTGCGCGCCACAAAGGCAAGGCGTCATTAGTGCCTATCGTGATTGCTGCCCTGTTATTGCTCACGGTTGCCGTGCTGATAGCCCCGGCCGTACGCACGGCAAGCGCCGCGACGACAGGCCAGTTCGCAGACGTTCGCGAGATCATTGAGTCGCGCTGTGTCAGTTGTCATTCCGCGACACCCACAAACCCGGCATTCCCTGCGGCGCCTGGTGGCGTGATGTTCGACAACGATCAGCAAGTACGTGCCGAAGCGGCGCGCATCCATCAGCAGACCGTTGTGACGCGCGTGATGCCGATTGGCAACCTTACGAACATGGAAGAGGATGAACGCCAGTTGATCGACCAATGGTTTCGAAGTGGCGCGATGGAGCAGGGCAATGACTGATTCCGTATATCCCCGTGATCTGTACGGCTATGGCGAGAATGTCCCGGATGCCCAATGGCCGAACGGGGCGCGCATCGCTGTACAGTTTGTTATTAATTACGAGGAGGGCGGCGAGAACTGTGTGTTGCATGGCGACCCGGGTTCCGAGGCATTTCTTTCGGAGATAGTGGCCGCACAGCCCATCGAAGGGGCGCGCCACATGAACATGGAATCGATTTACGAGTACGGTTCGCGTGCCGGGTTCTGGCGACTGCATCGCCTGTTCACGCAGCGCGACCTGCCTGTCACTGTCTTTGCCGTGGCCATGGCGCTGGAGCGCAATCCCGCCGTGGTAAAAGCCATGCAGGAGGCGGACTGGGAAATTGCGAGTCACGGCTATCGCTGGATCGACTACCAGCATGTGCATGAGGCTGACGAACGCGTACAAATGCGTAAGGCAATCGATGTGCATACAAAACTGACTGGCGAACGGCCACTGGGCTGGTACCTCGGTCGCTGCAGCCCGAACACGCACCGGCTGGTGGCCGAGGAAGGCGGCTTTCTGTATAACGCCGACAGCTACGCAGACGACCTGCCGTATTGGGACCATTCCTTTGCGACGCCGCAGCTCATGGTGCCGTACACGCTTGATGCGAATGACATGCGCTTTGCATCGCCACAAGGGTTCAACTCCGGACAGCAGTTTTTCGATTACCTGCGCGACAGTTTCGATGTCCTGTATGCTGAGGGTTCGCGCATGATGTCGGTGGGCCTGCACTGCCGGCTCGTCGGGCGCCCGGGTCGTATCGCAGCACTGGCGCGTTTTCTCGATCATGTACAGGCACACGACGATGTATGGATAAGTCGGCGCATCGATATTGCGCGTCACTGGCGCGAACACCACCCGCCGGAGGCGACATGAGTCAGTCCGATTTCGTTGCACGTTTTGGCGGCGTCTATGAGCATTCGCCATGGGTTGCCGAACGCGCCGCACAACATCTTGGCACATCAATGGATTTTGACCAGATCGCCGCACTGATGGCTGATTGTGTTGACAACGCCTCATACGAACAACAGCTCGAACTGATTCGTGCGCATCCTGATCTTGCTGGCCGTGCCCAGGTCGCCGGGGAGTTGACCGAGGCGTCGACGGAAGAACAGTCAAGCGCCGGACTCGACCGGTGTTCGAGCGAAGAGTATGAACGCTTCCAGTCTCTTAACGATGCGTACAAGAAGAAATTTGGTTTTCCGTTCGTGATGGCGGTGCGCAACAGCAGCCGCAGCGAGATACTTGAAGCATTTGCAAGACGCCTTGAGAATGATCCGGCACTTGAGTTTGAGACCGCCCTGGTGGAAATTCACAAGATTGCCCGGATGCGCCTCGAAGCGATCGGACTGGCCCAATGAAACAACACCCCTTTCACGCATGGATTCGACTGGAGCAGCCGCGGCTTGGTGGTCGGGTCACTTATGCGACTGACGAATTTTTCGCCGCCAAAGAGCGATTGATAGAAGCTGCCGACCCGGTTTTTATCGCTGACACATACGATGACAATGGCAAGTGGATGGACGGCTGGGAGAGCCGCCGCAAGCGTGGCCCCGGTCATGACTTCTGTATCGTACGGCTGGGGTTGCCGGGCGTGGTGCGCGGCTTCGATGTGGACACGACGCACTTCACGGGCAACTACCCGCCGGAAATTTCGATTGATGGCTGTGTAAGCGACCAGGATGCGCCGGAGACAGGATGGACGCCGATTGTCGAGAAGGTCGGCATTGAGGGTAATTCGCACAACTTCATCGCGGTGCAGAACGACACGGCCTGGACCCATGTGCGGCTCAATA
>JAUHZT010000227.1 GCA_030425905.1 Gammaproteobacteria bacterium | reverse complement strand
ACACGATGTTGCGTTTTGGCGGAATGCGCGGTGAAGGCAGGTCGAAGGGCTTGGTAAAATCAGCGACAACGGGCGCGACTTCAATGCACGGGAACTCACTCTGGATGAGTTTCGCAGACTCGAGCAGGTGTTCCTCGGAGATATCCACCGGCACATACGCCGCCAGGTCATGCAGGCTTTCCAGCAGCACACGGGTCTTCATGCTTGAGCCGCTGCCGAACTCGATCAGGCTGGCCTGGTAGCCGATCAGATCTGCAATCTCGTCGATATTGTCCTGCATGATGCCAAGCTCGGTATCTGTCAGGTAATACTCGGGGAGGCGCGTAATCTCGTCGAACAGTTGCGAGCCCCGCTCGTCATAAAAATACTTCGGCGAGATGCGCTTGGCCGGCAGGCGCAGGCCCGCGAGGATCTCCGCGAGGTCATCGTCTTCTCCAGGGTCGCGTGTATTCAAGCAGAGCCATCCTTTGCGAGACGCAGGCCGAGGAACTGCCAGCGTGCGTCGGGGTAGAAAAAGCTGCGATAACTTGCGCGCAGATGATCTCGTGACGTTACGCAGGAACCACCGCGTACGGTCATCTGGCTGCACATAAACTTGCCGTTGTATTCGCCCAGCGAACCCTCGAGTGGTTTAAAGCCCGGGTAGGGCGCGTAGGAAGACGAGGTCCATTCCCAGACATCACCAAAAAACTGGGGCTGTCCCCTACTTGCAGCGGGATGCAGGAAACCCGAATCCAGCAGGTTGCCGGCAACGCTGTGCGCGACGGCCGCGGCTTCCCATTCGAACTCGGTTGGCAGCCGCGCACCGGCCCAGCGTGCGAAAGCATCGGCCTCGTAGTAGCTCAGGTGGGCAACAGGCGCGTTCGCGTCGAGTTCACGCATACCGCCGAGCGTAAACTCAGTATCGAGTTCCCTGTTCCAGTACAGCGGCTGCTGCCAGCCACGTTCGTTGATAACTGACCAGCCGTCGGAGAGCCACAAGGCGGGGTTCCTGTAACCACCGTCCTGAACGAACTCACGAAACTCTGCGTTCGTAACAAGGCGATTGGCAATACGGTGTGAATGCAGCAGCGCGTCATGACGTGGCGTCTCGTTATCGAAACAAAAACCGCTGCCGCTTGCACCGATCGCGTGGATGCCTTCGCGACCCGCATCGAAGTGCAGGGTCGAGGCAGGCACCTGCGCGGGCACCGGCAGGTCGGGCATGACGGCAGGACGGAGTGGATGACAGGAGAAGACATGCTTGATATCGGTCAGCAACAATTCCTGGTGTTGCTGTTCGTGGTTGAGGCCGAGCGTGACGAGAAAAACAAACTCGGCATTGCCGGCATGGGTCTCGATCAATTCCAGCATGGCCGTGTCGACGTGCTGCCGGTACGCCACGACTTCTCGCAAGCCGGGGCGGGCAAGCAAACCGCGCTTGGGCCGTGCATGCATCTGGCCCGCAGTGTAGTAATAGGAATTGAACAGGAAATCGTAGCTTGCATCGAATACGCGGTAGTCTTCGGCAAAGTTTGTGAGCACGAAGCGTTCGAAAAACCAGCTCATGTGCGCAAGATGCCATTTGCTGGGGCTCACGTCGGGCATGGTCTGCACAACGGTGTCTTCGGGCTCGAGCGTCGCGCACAGCGACACGCTCAGGTTGCGGATGCGCGTGTACCGCGCCGACAGTTCGTCGGCGCAAGCATGCGATAGCGTTTCTACGCTGGATGCCAAATGAATCCTGCTCAAGAGTCGATCGGGGGATGGCTTACGTTACCTGAAATGGAAAGGCCCAGCCACCGTGGCTCGGGTTTCTTTGCAAGCGCTTATGACGCAGGAAAGGTCCGGCCCTGCGGGTGCTTGCTAGCGCAGAGGCAGTTCGGTCTTTTTCTGCACGGTGCGTATTGCAACACTGGAACTGACGCGCGAGACGCCAGGGAGGCGTGTCAGGAAATCTTTGTGCAGTCTCTCAAAATCCGCCATGTCCGCAAACGCGACACGCAGCAGGTAGTCGAACTCACCGGTCATCAGGTAGCACTCCATGACCTCGGGAATATTGCGCACGGCGCTCTCGAATGCGGCCAGCTCGGTGTCTTTCTCGCGTTGCAGCCCGATGTGTACGAACACATTGCCAGGCAGCCCGACCTTGGGCTGGCTGAGAAGCGCCACGTAGCGATCGATAAGGCCGGATTCCTCGAGTGCCCGCACACGCCGCAGGCAGGCGGACTCGGACAGGCTCACCGAACTCGCCAACTGGACGTTGCTGATCCGGCCGTCTTTTTGCAGGGCCGTGAGGATGGCGCGATCGAAGCGGTCAAGTGTCATGGTGTAATCTGCGAAAAAATCTGTACGTGATCGAAGAAAATGCCACATAAACAACTATCTGTCACTGAAAAAGCAACTAAGCATCGAAAAAGTGGGATTAAACTGAAGGATTCGCCATCCGGCGAAGACAGGGGAGAGCGGCGATGAAGATTGGGGTACCGAAGGAAATCAAGACACTGGAGTTTCGCGTCGGCATGACGCCGTCGGGCGTGCGTGAGCTCGTTGATGACGGCCACGCGCTCTATGTCGAGGCGAACGCCGGTGAAGGCATCGGCATGAGCAATGCCGACTACGAGGCGGCCGGTGCCACGGTGCTGGACAAGGCCGAAGACGTCTTCAAGACGGCGGACATGATCGTCAAGGTCAAGGAACCCCAGCTCAAAGAGTGCGCGATGCTGCGTGAAGACCAGGTGCTGTTTACTTACCTGCATCTCGCGGCCGATCGCGCGCAGACCCAAGCTCTGCTCGAA
>JAUHZT010000226.1 GCA_030425905.1 Gammaproteobacteria bacterium | reverse complement strand
TGCGATGGCTGAAGTCACCCAACTGGCCCCAGAATTCGAGTCCCAGCAATCGCAACCAGGATCCAATGCGCCCACCGCCACCGCGGCTATCCTCGCCTATCCACTGTCCGTACACTGCGATCGGTATTTGTGCTGGCAGCGTCCAACGGACGTCAAAACCGCCGAGTTGATTGCCTGGCTCCTTGTCCGGATCGACATTTACACCTTTGTTATCGTTGCCAACAAGGAGATCACTGAACGTCGAGAGATCACAGGGTCTGTCATCGCCGCACCATTGCGCGGTTCGCGTAATGCCTATTTCGAGTCCTTGTAGTGGTCTGAAGCTACCGCGCATACCGAACAGCCACGCATCGTTGATAACCCGCGCATCATCGAGCAAGTCCAAAAAACCGGTGAACGTCCATGGTCCGATCCAGCTCAGCCATTTCGTCTCAAACGGATCACTCAGGTTTCTCTGGAAAGTAATACCCGGCGTCGGCCGCGCGTTGTTCGATAAGATCACACTTGCATCGCGCCCCGGACCAAACCAGCGATCCTGCCACCCTGCCGTAAGCATCCAGTTGCCCAGTGCCACACCGGCATAGGTTCCATCGGGTCGAACCTCATCGCCGTCGAATGGGTCATTAACGTAGGTGCCCTGCAGATTAATAGCGAAACGTTCACCAACCCACGCGAGCTTCGCAGAGACCTCTCCTTCGCCACGTGGCGTGCTCTCGAACGTACGCAGAATTCTCGGTTCGCTCGATGCACTCACACCAACGAGATAATCCACAGCGCCAATATCGAGCTCCCAGCTCAATCGAAAGCGAACGCGCGCGAGCGCCTCTCGTACTGACGGCCGTAAACGCCTGGCAGCAACGGTTGGCAGCGCGCCACTGACATCTGCAAGCGCAACCGGCCACGCAGTCAATGGAATATTGACGACGCCCGCATCATTCAATAACTGCAGGTCATGCCGTAGCTGCAGGTCGCCTGGTGCAGCAACCGGTTCAGCGCCAGCCAGCCGGGGACCTGTCGTCAGTAAAACGGTGAGCAAAATACCGCAAATGCTGCTCGGCGGTAAGCGGCAGAGTCTTGCTGAGGGGCCTGACCGAAGTGAGACCAAGCCTGACAAGCGATATCGAATTCTCAAAATGAGCTCCGCCATTGCACGTAAAAGTGCGCTTCATTATCAGATTCGCCGATTGCGATATCGTCGAGCATCTCGTAGCCCGCGCCGACATCAATGACACCAAAATAGAATGTTCGACTGTGTGCCAAATCTAGGCTAAGCAGATCCTTCGACGTAGCGGTTAGCGTATTCGCTGTGTCCACTGCCCCGCCCCGGTTAAGCTCCCCAACGCGTACGCTCGCACGCCATTGTACATTGTCAGCGTCCACGATTATAAAACCGAGCGATGCGAGTCGCGCATCGTTGTCGGCCGCATAGCCGATCGAGCGGCCGCGGAAGCGGTAACCGGTTTGATAATTGCCATGGTTATAGGCGCAGTTGAAATTAGCGGGCGAATCATAAAACTGGCAGGTCGTGTCAGCAAACTCTGCATAAAGACGTGCTGACCACCGATCAAACCAGTAGCTGGTCCATTCGGCCCCCACCTGCCCCAGCCACTTACTCGGAAAACCACCGGCCTCGTCTTCGCCAATGAATTGCCCGTAAACGGCGACAGAGTGGCCAAGAAACGCAGGGCTCCAGCGAAGATCGAAGCCGGCAAGCTGATTTCCGGGTTCGTTGTCGAAGTCCACGCCCTCGTCACCACGATTGTCTTTACCCAACAGCAGATCCGCGAACGTACCGAGATCACAAGGTCTGCCATCACCACACCACTGGGCCGAACGGCTAAAGCCGATTTCAAGCGATGGCAATGGGCGGAAATTGAAACGCAAACCAAAAAATTGCGCATTCGGGATGGTGCGTTCTTTCTCGAGTCGTCCAAATAAAACGCTCAGATCCCAAGGTCCTATCCAGCTAAGCCAGCGTGACTCAAACGGCCGGGATAAGAGCCTGTCGAACGTTAGTGCAGGAATGGGGCGCGCATTATTCGAAAGAATCAGGCTACCGTCCCACGCGGGCCCCCACCATCGCGCCTGGGTACTGGCTGCTACCGACCAGTTGCCCACAACCACACCAAGCATGCTGTGATCAAATCGCAGCACATCGTCATCTTGTACAGAATCCACGCCTTGCACGTTCAGGTCGATGTTCAGGCGTTCGCCCAGCCAGTGCAGGCCAGCCGACACCTCTGCTTTGCCGCGAGGTGTGTCCTGAAACGAGCGAATACGCATAGCCTCTTCAGCGATACCCGCTTGCGCAGTAAAGAGGATACGGCCAGTTGCCATTTCGGCGCGTCCGCGCGACTGCAAACGCAGTAGCGAATCAGCGAGATCGCGAGACAAGCGAGTGACATCGACCCGTTCAATATCCGCAAGGACCGGCCCCCAGGCAATTGGCCAGGTGGAGGTTGTGCCCTCTATCAGCCCCGCATCCGCCAATCGCTGAATATCGTGCCGCAGAGCCATATCACCGGCTTCAATCAGCGGCCTCGCCGAAATTGTTGCCGACATTGCCAGCAAAAAAAATAACAGTAAGGCTGAGTGAATGGCCGTGATTACAGTTCGAGCACGCATGCTTTAATCGCCGGTAGATTCGCGAACGCGGATACTAGCAATTTTTGCCGAACCGGTCTGGTCGGAAGGTTATCGAGTCAGGGCAGGAGTTTGTGAACGTGGTCGAGCAGATTCTTGGTCGAAGGGTTATCGCCGAGATAGGTCGCACTGCCTTTGACTGCATC
>JAUHZT010000087.1 GCA_030425905.1 Gammaproteobacteria bacterium | reverse complement strand
ATTCCGCAAGAATAGTATGTGCCGCGTTATAGCCCGGTGCGCCCGTCACGCCGCCACCCGGATGGGTGCCCGCGCCACACAGGTAGAGGCCTTCAATTGGCGTCTTGTAGCGCGACCAGCGCGATAACGGGCGCATGAAAAACATCTGCTCAAGCGAGATATCACCGTGAAAGATGTTGCCCTCGGTGATGCCAAACCTGGCCTCAAGATCCGGCGGCGTCAGTACCTGCCGCGCCACCACCGCGTCGGGAACGTTGGGTGCGTATTCCGCGATGACCGCCGTAACCCGATCGCCAAGCGTTTCGCGCGTGGCATTCCAGTCCGCTGTCTTCAATTCATACGGCAGGTATTGTACGAAACAGGTCAGCATGTGCCGCCCATCCGGTGCGAGCGTATCGTCAACATTTGATGCCAGCACGCAGTCCACCCACAACCGCTCGGGCAATTCGCCGCGGCGCGCCGCATTGTAGTTGTCTTCGGCTTCATCAAGTGTCGGAATCAGCGTAAACAATGAACGCTCAGCGGGGCTGCGATCCGCTGGCATGCCGCGCACACGAGGCTCCTCTGACAACACGAAGTTGACCTTGCCTGCCGGGCCATTCATTTTGATATTCGACACATCACGGCGAAAATCTTCGTCCAGTTCCCCGGCTTCAACGAGTGTCAGAAACGTGCGTTTCGGATCGGCATTGGAGACAAGCAGTTTGGCATCGATCGATTCGCCACTCGCAAGCGTCACGCCGCACGCCCGACCTTGCCTGACATTTATTTTTGACACCTCGGCTTCGGTACGGATGCTGACACCAAGGTCTTCACAGGCAGCGCGCATCGCGGTTGTGATCGCACCCATGCCGCCGATCACGTGCCCTTGCCAGGCCTGCTGCTCCGCGTCACCGCCGCTCAGCAAATGAAACAGGAGTCCCATCGCCGTACCCGGCTGATAGGGCCCACCGTGCTTGCCGTAGAGGCTGTTGGACAGGATGAGTCTCTTGAGTTTGTCCGACTCGAAGCGCTGATCGAGAAATTCGCCCAGCGAGCCGCTCAAAAAGCGCGTCAGCCCGGCGATGTCATCACCGGTCACGCCCTTGAAGCGACGCAGCAGGCGCAGCCCTTCGCGAAACTTCGCGAAGCCGCGCGCATGCACGTCGGGGGGCGCCTCCAGAAAAAACGGTTGCAGGTAAGCAGCCAGCTTTTTTAACTCTTCCTCGGTCGCAAAAAACGCCTCGACATCCTGCGGTGCGATCCGCGTGAGTTCCGCCCTCATCTGGTCATTATTGGCCCACCAGGCCGCTACGTCGCCACCGTCTTCGCGAAAAGCGGCCTGCACACCCGGGTTGCAGGCGACCATGCGCAGGCCGTAGTCGGCGAGCTTCAGGTCCCTGATTATTGTGGGTCGCAACATGCTGGCTATGTAGGATGCCGTCGAGACTTTGCAGCCCGGTGCCAGCTCAGCATCGACCTCCTCGGTCACGGCGCAGCCTCCGACAACGCTGCGTCGCTCCAGCATCAGCACACGTCGCCCGGCCCGGGCTAGGTAGGCAGCCGCCGTGAGCCCGTTATGACCGGCCCCAATAATGATCACATCGTATTGCATAAGGACGCCTGACAGGGTTGAATGCAAGAGCATACATGAACTCATCGCCGCACAAACTCGAAGAAACGCTACCGGGAGATCACTACCTGGACAGCGAACATTTGCTGCGCGAACGCGACCGCATTTTTCACCGTGAATGGTTTTGTGTCGGCCGCATGGAAGGGCTCGAGCAAAAAGGTGCGTATCGTCTCGTCAACATCCTTGGCGAAAGCATTCTGCTGGTGCGCGACAGTGAATTGCATGCCTTCCATAACGTCTGCCGCCATCGCGGCGCAGAACTCGTCCCAAGCCCTGGCGTCGACGAACAGCAAGGTCAGTTTGTTGCAGGCATTCGCTGTTCATATCACTCGTGGAATTACGCGTTAAACGGCAAGTTGCACAGCACCCCGCACTTGCAGGTAGACAAGTCCTGCCTCGGGCTGCACGAGGCCGAACTCGATACCTGGGGTGGATTCATTTTCGTCCGGTTAATCAGCGGTTCAGCGACGCTGGCAGACTCACTGGCTGGCGCAGCGACAAATCTTCGTCGCTACCCACTGGCGGATCTCCACACGGCGCGGCGTATCGAGTACAGCGTTGATGCTAACTGGAAGGTCATTCTTGAGAACTATAACGAGTGCTATCACTGCGCCGGCGTGCACCCCGAATTGTGTCGCATCGTACCGGCCTTCAGGAAGAACGGCGGTGCCGACCTCGACTGGGAAAACGGCGTCGAGCAAAAGGCGGGAACGAATACCTTCACGATGAGCGGCACAACCCGTCGCCAGCCCTTTCCCGGGCTCGACGATAACGAAAAGATTCGCCACAAGGGTGAACTCGTCTACCCAAACCTGATGCTGAGCCTGTCGATGGATCACGTGGCGGCCTTCACGCTATGGCCGCGCTCGCCACACCGCACCGACATCATCTGTGATTTCCTGTTTCACCCCGATGAAATACAGCGCCCCGACTTCGACCCGGCCGATGCGGTCGAATTCTGGGATCTCGTCAACCAGCAGGACTGGCGAATTTGTGAAAGCGTACAACGGGGGATGCAGTCAAAAATGTTCAAGACCGGTTTCTACGGTCCAATGGAAGACTGGAGCCTCGATATCCGCAATTACGTACGTAATCGACTGAACAAGGACTAACACCACAGCCGCATGCTGGACATCATCGTCTTTGGCTCGTACATCGCCCTTGTACTGGCAATCGGCCGTTACTGGTCGAAACGCGTGCACAGCACCGAAGACTTCCACTTGTGCAGCCGCAACCTGGGACGCATTCCGGCCGCACTGAGCCTGGCCGCCACCGAGTTTTCCGGTTCCGGGCTGATCGGTGGTGCAGGCCTCGCGTATGCCATTGGCATCTCGGGCATTTATTGGAATTACGGCGCAATTCCAGCCTACTTTTTAATCGGCTTCCTGATTGCCCCGCGCTTGCGCAAGCTGCAGGTATCGACGATCCCCGAATACATCGGCAATGTCTTTGGCGTTGAGACGCGTCGCCTGTCAGCCGTACTGCAAATACTCGAGGCCATCGCCTTCGTCGCCGTACAAATCCTCGTGTCGGCCATCCTGCTGTCAGCCCTGTTCGATATCGGTATCGCGCAAGCCTCGATCATCATTACGGCGGCTTTCGCAATCTACACAATGATGGGCGGGCTGTGGGCCGTTGTCTGGACGGACGCGCTCCAGTACGTCGTGCTGATGACGGGCATCATTCTTGCCGTGGTGCTGGCGTGGACCGCCGTCGGTGGCATCGACGGTATGCGCACAAGCTTGCCGGAGTCATTCTTTGACCCTGCCGAGCTTGGCCTCTGGACGCCGCTCGCCTGGTCAGCGCTGGCACTCTACAGCTACGGTGTCGACCAGGCCTACATGCAGCGCGCGCTCGCCGCGAAAGACCCGGCAACGGCACGTTTCGCTTACCTGTTTACGGGCTGTAACTATGTGCTGTTTGGCGCCTGCGTCGCATTCCTGGGTATGGCCGCCGCGGCGCTGTTACCCGGTCTTGAAAACCAGGACCAGGCGTTGCCGGAACTCGTGGCACAAATTCTGCCCGAAGGCGTGCGTTCGCTGATCATGACAGCGATCATGGCGGCCACGATGTCGACGTCCTCGTCGTTCCTAGCCGCGGCCTCGTCGCTTGCCGTGCAGGACCTTTACGAACCCCTTTTTGGCGCGGGCAGTAGCCAGGCGCAGCAAATACGTCACTCGCGCATCATCACTGCCACGCTCGCCCTGCTCTCGCTTGGCATGTCACTGGTATTCCCCGGCGTCGTAAGCCTCGTGGTTTTCGCAACGCTGCTCGCACCGGCCGCTATTTTTATTCCGTTTGTACTGTCGGTCTTCTGGAGGCACACGCCGCGCAGAGCCGGCTTCTGGGCAATTCTCGTCTCCGCGCTGGCTGGCTGTATTTCGCAGCTATTCTGGTATGGCGAACTGGAGAACTGGCTTGGCCACGTGCACCCGATGTTCGTCGCGCCCGTCGCTGCACTGGCGGTGATGCTACCGGCTGCACTGTTCAGCCGCCCTCGCACACAGGCGTCCTGAGTTGAACGATACAAACATGACGGTCAGGCAAACCTGGCGTAAACCCCTCGAACTCACAACGTCGATACCGCAACAGGTTGAAGTCCTGATTATCGGCGGCGGTATTGTTGGCATATCGACTGCGTGGTTCCTTGCTCGCCAGGGTATCAGCGTCGCTGTTTGTGAGAAGGGCCACATTGCCGGCGAGCAGTCTGGACGTAACTGGGGCTGGGTGCGTCAGCAGGGTCGTGACGAGCGAGAACTGCCGATGATGATGGAGAGCATTCGCATCTGGCGCGGGCTGCGCGATGAGATCGGCGAAGACGTCGGCTTTACGGAAGGTGGATGTCTCTATGCCGCTGCCAATGAAAAAGAGCTCGCGAAATTCGACGACTGGGTGAAAATTGCACGTGCGCACGATCTCGATACGCGGGTTGTAGGGCGCGAGCAACTCGAACAACTGGCGCGCGGCTCGGCGGCAAACTGGCCAGGCGCCATGTACACCGCATCTGATGGCCGTGCCGAGCCGCACAAGGCGACACCGGCGCTTGCGCGGGCTGCCGAACGTGCGGGGGCGGCCGTGCTGACCGCCTGCGCGGTCCGCGGGCTCGACATCAGTGCCGGCCGCGTCACCGGTGCGGTCACCGAGCACGGTCTTATCAAGGCCAGCAAAGTCTTATGCGCCGGCGGTGCCTGGACCTCGATGTTCTGCCGCTCGGTTGGCGTTGACCTGCCGCAGCTCAAGGTTCGCGGCACCGTGGTCCGCACAGCACCCGGTCCCGATCTTTTGCGCGGCACACTGTTTGACACAAAGATCGGCATTCGGCGACGCCAGGATGGCGGCTACACGATTGCACCCGGCTCCCTGCTCGATCATGTAATCACACCGTCATCGTTTCGGCACTTTCGCAAGTTCCTGCCCGCGCTGCGCCAGGAGCTGTCGTCGCTACGCCTGTCGATCAACAAGTCGTTTATCGATGAGTGGCGTGCGCCCGCAACCTGGGATCTCGCCAACCCTTCACCGTTCGAAGCCGTGCGCGTGCTGGACCCCGAGCCCAATCAGAAGGCAATCCGGCTTCTGCGCAGAGACCTCGCTGTCCTGTTCCCGGCGCTTGGTGAGCTTGAGTTTGTCGAAACATGGGCCGGCATGATCGAGTCGACGCCCGACATCGTGCCCGTCATCGACGAAACCGCGATCCCGGGCTTCTATGTGGCAACCGGGTTTAGCGGCCACGGTTTCGGCATCGGTCCCGGTGCCGGCAAGGCCATCGCCGCCCTGCTCAGCGATGCTGACCCGGGGGTGGATCTCAAGCCGTTGCGCCTGAGCCGCTTCTTCGACGGCAGCTCGATCCGGCCGCAGTCTTCTATCTAGAATTCTTGGGATGCGTCGAACGACGCACACAGCAGAGACTCCGGGCGTGCAATGGACTGCACAGCATCACCCAGCTCCTGTACCGCATAGGTCGGCGCCGAAAACTCAGGCCAGGCCGGCAGCTTGCCGGCATTTGGATCACCCTTGCGCGCAAACTCGAGCCAGTACGCTTGCATGGCTTTTTGCAGACCCTGGTCGACCGGCGTTGCGGGCATGCCCGCATAGTTGGTAGCAAATATGTAGGTGTACTCCGCACCGTGAAACGCACCCAGTCTCGCGCCGGCCTCACCGTCACGTACTCTCGTAAAATAATAAGCCCACGCCTTGCCACCCTGCCGACTGACGTTCGCTGCAACATGCTGCGCCGGACACAACATCTCCTCGGCTGTCGAAAGCCTCTCAAGCGCCTCACGCAGACTGTTTTCTTCCGCAAGTACGTCGAGGGCGAGCGAAGGATCAATATGCCTGAGTTGTGCTGCTCTAAGAGCCAGGTCTGAATGCTCGGGGTTTTCCTCCACCCACTCCAGCCATTCGTCGGCATTGGTACCCACAATTAGCGGTACGTCCATCTGCTCCGCGCTATGCACAGCGTCCCAGGTTGAACGCCGCAACAGCTCACCATCAATGACCGGTGAATGGTAGTAGTCGGAAAAAACTTCGTTATAGGCTGCCAGCAAATCGGCAGCCGGCAGGTCACGCAAATGCGGCAGCGTGTTGTCACCGTCAAGACCCAGTGCAGCAGTGAGGGTTGCACCCCGATGCCGTTCCTCGGCCAGGCTCGCCTGGTCGATGCCAAAACCCGCCGGGCTTTGCAGCGCAGCACGCGCAACGAGACCGTCTGCTGCATCACTGTAGAGGAGCGCGAGTATGTCTTCAGCACCCGCCGACTCTCCGAACAAGAGCACGCGTTCCGGGTCGCCGCCGAAGTGGTGAATGTTTTCCTGTATCCAGCGCAGCGCCGCGAGCTGATCCCACAGACCGAAGTTTGCAACCGCCTCACCCGTCAGTTCCGGGTGTGAGAAAAACCCGAACACTCCCAGCCGGTAGGCAATCGTAACCACAACGGCCCCCTCGGCGGCCAGGTGCTGGCCACGATACGGCGGCTCATAGGACCAGCCCGAGTTGTTGGATCCGCCATGGACATACACCATGACGGGCAGGTCCTCGCCGCCGGCAGGTGCCGGCGTCCAGATATTCAGGTAGAGGCAGTCTTCAGCGACCTGCAGGTCTTCGTAAGCTGTACGGGGTGCCCCAAACGCTTCTGCAAGATCGCGATACCAGTCAAGAATGCGCATATCCTGCATGCAGGCTGGCGCAAACTGCGTTGCATCAATCCTGGCGTCACCTTGCGGCAGCGCCTGCGGGGCCGCCCAGCGCAAGGCTCCGACGGGTGCTTTCGCGTAGGGCACGCCCAGGAACGCCGCAACGCCGGTAGCCTCGTCGGTAAGACCGACGAGTCGAGTACCGTTGTCGGTGACCACGGCCGGGCCCTGGCTGCACGCTGACAGCAAAACAAACAGCAACAGCCCAGCCAGGCGAGCCATTAAGCGACCGGGTAATCCGCGCGGAGATTTCTGACCAGCGCAATACTCATGGCGACACCCACGAGCAGGATCGGCAACGACACGATCAGCAACGCGACCTGGATGGAGCGCAAGCCGCCGCCAATGTACATCAGGGCAACCGGCAGCAGCCCGAGCGAAAACGCCCAGAACACGCGATGCCAGCGATCCGGGTCTTCGCCGGCCTGCAGATGCCGTGTGGCGGTTGCGGCCAGCGTGTAAGAGGCGGAGTCGTAAGTCGTGGCCGAAAATATGATCGCGACCAGTGCAAACAGGGCTATCACGAAAGGCGCAAGTGGCAGCGTTTCCAGCGTCGCCACAATTGCCGCACTGCCGTCGAGCCTGGCCATGATGCCGGTAAAATCGAGCTGCCCGCCAAGCTCAAGGAACAATGCATAGTTGCCGAGGACCATGTAGTAGAGCCAGCTACCCAGCGAACCAAATCCGAGCATGCCGAATATCACCTGGCGAATGCTGCGCCCGCGCGAGATCCGCGCCACGAACAGACCGACATACGGCGCAAAGGCAATCCACCAGGCCCAGTAGAAAACGGTCCACGACTCCACAAAACCCGAGTTGCTGAACGGGTCTGTCCAGAAATTCATACGCGCGAAATTTTGCAACAAGACGCCAACACTGTTCAGGCTTGTCTTGAGCAGGAAAACACTCGGACCGACCAGCAGAATAAATAACAATAGTCCGTACGCCAGCACCAGGTTGATGTCGCTCAGGCGTCGAATGCCCTTTTGCAAACCCAGCCATGCACTGGCCGCAAACAAGGCAGCGCTCATTGCGATAACGCCAAGCTGCAAGCCGAAACCTGACTCAATATCAAACAGCCAGGCAATGCACGCAGCAATCATGGGCGCGGAGAAACCGAGGCTCGTCGCAGCGCCACCGATCAGCGCAATCATGAACAAGAAGTCTATAAAGCGTGCCGCCGCGCCCTGCTCCCGGCCACGCAAGAACCAGTTACAGCTCAGGCTAAATCGCATGAAGTCGAGGCGTCGACTGTAGTAGGGATAGGCAATGGCGATGGCGGGCAGGCAATAGAAAGCCCAGGCCGTGAAGCCCCAATGAAACATGCCATAGGTAGATGCCCATTCAGCCGCTTCGGCCGAGCGTGGCTCGGCGCCGAAAGGTGGCGCATCGAAGTAGTAGGCCCACTCAGTCGCGCACCAGTACATGAGCCCTGCGCCAACACCCGCACAGAACAGCATGGCTATCCAGCTCAGCGTGCCAAATTCAGGCGGTTCATCCGACGGTCCCAGGCGCACGCTGCCGAAGCGGCTGGCGCCCAGCCAGACCAGGAAAGCGACAACGGCGACGCTTGCCGAGATATACAGGAAACCGAGCTCGCGGGAGATCAGGTCATACACACGCTCGAGCAGCGGGACTGCCGCGTCGGCCAGCAGGGCAAGCGGAATACAGACCAGCAACAGGATGGCAGTACAGGCAATAAAACTCGGCCAGTCAATTCTGTGTTGCTGCATGCGCCCCCCGGCTTTGCTAGTCGATGCTCAGGATAACGGCGCCACGCACGGCACCCTGCTCGATTATTTCGCTGGCCTCGACGATTTGTTCGAGTGGCAAGCTGTGTGCGATACGATGCTGCAAGGCGTTGCTCGACAGTGCGTCCTCAATATCGGCGATCGCCTGGTCTTTGGCGCTCTCCGGCATCGCGTAGACAATGATCATGCGAATCGTCAGGTCTTTGTACATCATGGGAAAGAACGGCAGGGTCGGTTCAGGTTCCTGCACAGAGGCATAGGTTGCAATGACGCCGCCGATCCTGAGCACCTCGAGCGACGTCTGAATGTTTGCACCAAACTCGACATCCACTACACGGTCGATCAGGTCGCCGCCATTCGCTGCGAGTACCTCTGTCGCAAACGTTTCACTGCGGTGATTAACGACGTAATGCGCACCGGCCGCGAGGCAGGTCTTTCGGTCTTCTTCGTTGCTCGCACTGGCAATTACCGTTGCCCCCGCCTGGCGTGCCCACTGCACGGCGTAGAATCCAACTCGTCCGGCACCGCCGGTAATCAGCAGCGTTTGACCCTCGACCGGCCCGTCCGCAAAGACGGCGCGATGTGCGGTCATAACCGGGATACCGAGGCACGCGCCTATCTCAAAACTCGCCGCATCCGGCAAACGCGGTGCACGACGACTATCGATGGCCACGTACTCGGCGGCAGTACCGAAGCGACGCGCGTATTGTGCCTGGTACACCCAGACCCGTTCGCCGACCCGGCTTTCGTCGACGCCATCACCCACAGCCTCGATAACGCCCGCTCCATCGCTGTTGGGAATGACCAACCCGCCATCCAGCAGGTTCGGGAACGAGCCCGCGCGTTTTTTGACGTCTGAAGGATTAATCCCGCTGGTGTGCATCCGGACCAGGACCTCGCCGGGTCCCGTCGCGGGCGTCGGTCGCTCTCCAACCTGCAGTACTTCCCGGGCACTGCCGAACTTATCGAACCATGCTGCGCGCATTCGCAAAAACTCCGTAACAAATAATCTAGTCGAGCCAGTTTGACAGACCTTCCGTATGGCCGTCGACCGAGATGACCTGTCCCGAAATTCTCGCGGCCGCTGGTGATGCCAGGAACAGCGCCATCGCGGCAATGTCGTTTGCCGACACAAAGGTACGCATGGACGTCTGGCGCAGGTAGACATCGCGCACCTGCTCTGGTGCCAGTCCGCGGCCGGCGGCATCCTTGCGTATCACGGCATCTATCCGTTCACCCTCAACACTGCCCGGGCAAATCGCGTTCACGCGGATTTGTTCGGGACCAAGTTCCATCGCCCAGGTCTTGGTCAAACCTACAAGCGCCCACTTGGCCGCCGCGTAAGGTGAGCGCAGCGGGTAGCCGAACAGCGCCGCAGTTGACGCAATATTGATGATTGACGCCGAAGGCGATTCCAGCAACAGGGGCACGGCGCGCTTGCTGAAATAGAAGGGCCCGTTCAAGTCTACAGCGAGGCAAGTTTGCCAGTCCTCATCCGCAACATCCTGCAGTTTCGCGGTCGGCCCTGCGACGCCCGCGTTGTTTACAAGCACATCGAGCCGGCCGTGCAGCCGTTGCAGGTCGGCAAAAACCCGGTCCACGTCGCGTGGCGCGGAAACATCCGCCCGGGTGGCCGTTACAGCAGGCCGGGCACGCTGCAGGGCATCGATATTGTCCTGCGTAGCGTCGCAAATATGCACGGCGTAACCGGCATCGCTGAAGTGCTCGGCCAGTGCACGACCAATGCCTGACGCCCCGCCGGTTATCAAAACGCTTGACCTGCTTTTTGTGTTGCTCAATGTCGGCCCTGGGTATCTGCGCGCTGCCACCGGCAAGCTACGCCTGCGCTGAAGACTGTGGATAGGTTGGCCGATGCTAGCACGCACACAGGGACTCGCGTAGTCGCACGCTTGCTGACCTTCAATGGAGCAATCAAGACCGCAACGGCATGGCAAGGCGCGATAGTGTGCCAGTGAAGTTCAAAACCGATAAGATACGCTCCGGTTCACACCACAAAGGCCCTTCTTGGCGCTATCCACCCGACAAACCCAGCCACGGGCGCTACGGCTTTTGTCGCTCCTTGTCGTCTTCTTGTTGCTGCCAAGCATCGGCCAGGCCGACGACGGCGTAGCGCAGGTCCTGGCGTTGCGCAACCAGCATCCGTTCTTGCAGGTTTTCGGTTTGCCACTGTTTCAGGGTGCGCACCTCGCCGATGCAGGACGCTGGGACTCACTCTACAGTTTCGATGTCGTTAATCATGCCGACGCCGCGCGCATCGGTGCGGAGACACTGATTCTCGATGGCGAAAGCTATTTTTTGTCGCTATCGTTTCGACGCGGGATTAATGACTGGCTCGAGCTCGGAATCGATATCCCTGTCGTCGCTCACTCCGATGGCGCTTTTGATAACGTCATCGAAGGCTGGCACGACCTGTTCGGCATGTCGAATGCCCAGCGCACCGGTCCGAGCAACAGGCTGCGCCTGATCTACGAGCGTGACGGCGATCTCTACTACAACATCAATTCCGGTGTTTCCGGTATCGGCGACATTCAGCTAAGCGCGGCAATCGCAATCCGCAAAGCCAGCACGCCGGGCGACGTATCTCTTAGCTTGCGCTCCAGCGTCAAGCTGCCAACTGGCAATGCCGATGACCTGCTCGGCAGCGGTGCGGCGGATTTCTCGCTGGGCCTCTACGCCAATAAATCCTACAGCCTGTTCAAGCGCAGGCTGCGTCTTGGTGGTTTTGCGGGCCTCCTGGCCCTGGGCGAAGGCGATGTACTGCCTGCCTGGCAGGAAAGCGTCGTGCCCGTTGCCGGCATTGCTGCGAACTGGCAGTGGAATGACAGGCTTGGTTTCACCGTACAGACACAACTGGAGGGCAGCTACTTCGACAGCGCGCTCGAAATACTGGGCAACAATACTTTTCAGTTTAGCGTGGGTGCCGACTATTACGTGCCCGACAAGAACCTGTTGTTCTCGGTCGGGCTCGTCGAAGATCTATTTGCGAACACAACGCCGGATGTCGGACTGCATTTGTCAGTGCGGCTGCCTGGTCGCTAGCCGGGAACGCCAAACGGGATTAACTGAGTTCCCGCTCAAACAGCGCCAGCATGCGCGCCCAGGCACGCTCCGCCTGCGCCTCGTTGTAGGCGGCTGAGTCCGGTGGGCACCAGCCATGCAGGGCGCCCTTGTAGACTTCAATTTCGGCATCAACACCGGCCGCATCAAAGGCTTCACGCAAGACCACTTTCGCCTGCGGCTCCTTGGCATCGTCATTTTCGGCAATTGCGATCAGCATGCCCGCCTTGATCTTCGGTGCCAGCTTGTGCGGGCTCTGTTCGGAGTCCGTCACGAGACCACCACCATGAAACGAACCACCAGCGCCGATACGTTCCGGAATTGCCGCCGCCAGGCGCAGCGTGTAGGAGCCCGTCATGCAGTAGCCGGTAGTGCCGATTTTGCGTTTCGTATCGACAGCACTTTGCTGGTCGAGGTATTTGACGAAGGCTTTGCCGTCGGTCACGCAGGTTTCCGGTGACAGGCTCCGCGCATAGGGCATGAGCTGCTCACGGATGCCAGGGTCGCGGAACTTGCTGCCGACGGGCACAGCAGGGCCTTTAATACTGCGGTAATACGGATTGACAACCAGGACCGAATAACCGGATTCCGCCAGCCTTTTTCCCATGCTGCGAAAAGCGGGCCGAATGCCAACGATGTCTGGCCAGATAATAACAGCGGCATGCGCGCCGTCGGACGGGTGCACGAAATAGCAATCAGCTTCCCCATCGGGCGTCTCGACCAGCACGTCCTGCTCGACAACGTCGAGCGCATTGGCCACAGCCGGCAACATCATGGCTGCGACGCCGGCCGCCGTGTTCCGATTAAACTCACGTCGCGACAAGCCCTCCTTCTTGAGGAATGCTTCGGTGTCTTTAATTGTTTGCTCGTCGCACATGCTGATCTCCTTGGGTGCTGGTCCTGCCGGTCACAGGACCGGCCGTTCTTGCGGTCCTGAATACTCGGCTACACGATAACAAAAATCGGCTTGGCAGGGTGCGGCTTGCCATCGGTAGCTGACATCCTCACGAACCGCTGAGACGTTCGAAACAGGCGGCAAAAATATCGAGCCCTTCGTCTACAATCTCGTCTTCGATGGTCAACGCCGGCAAGAAACGAATGACATTGCCGCGACTGCCGCAGGACAACAGAACGAGGCCACTTTCATAGGCTGCAGCAACCAGCGCCTTGGTCAGGTCCGCATTGGGCTTTTGCGGATCGCCGTCACTGATCAACTCGAGGCCAATCATTGCGCCCCGATTGGTGCGGATATCGCCGATCAGCGCCGGGAATTTTGCACGCAGCGCTGCCAGTCTTGCCGAGAAGCGTCGCGCCAGCACGTTGGCGCGCTCGACCAGGCCCTCTTCCCTGATGATATCCAGCACCGCCAGTGCCGCCGTACAGGCCACCGGCGATCCCGCATAAGTCCCGCCCAGGCCGCCCGGCAGCGGCGCATCCATGATGGCTGCTTTGCCGACCACGGCCGATAACGGGTACCCGCCCGCGATACCCTTGGCGAGGGTGACGAGATCCGGCTCAATGCCTGCGTACTCGCTGGCGAAGAAGCGCCCTGTTCGGCCAAAGCCGGTCTGGATTTCATCGCAAATCAGCACAATGCCGTGCGTGTCGCACAGCGCACGCAGCGCCTGCAGAAACTCATCCGGTGCCGGGTAAAAGCCACCCTCGCCCTGCACAGGCTCAACGATGATCGCAGCAACATCGCCCGGGGCGATGTCAACCTTGAACAGGTTATCCAGCGCCGCGAGCGAATCGGCCACGCTGATGCCATGGCAATCGATCGGAAACGGCGCATGAAAAACCTCACCCGGGAATGGGCCGAACAGGTTCTTGTACGGCATGATCTTGCCCGTCAGGCCCATGGCCAGCAGTGTTCTGCCATGAAACCCGCCGTTGAAAGCAATCACGCCGCGTCGCCCGGTGTGGGCGCGCGCAATCTTGACGGCATTTTCTACGGCCTCGGCCCCGGTGCTCAAAAAGATGGTCTTGTTGGGACCTTTCATTGGAACGAGTTCATTGAGCTGCTCGGCCAGCAACACGGCTGATTCATAGGGCGTGACCATCACGCAGGTATGGCTGAATCGCTCCACCTGGTCTTTAACGGCCGCGACGATCTTCGGGTGACTGTGACCCGTGTTGCACACCGCGATACCCGTACCGAAATCAATATAGCGCTTGCCCTCCAGATCC